>JAFQNJ010000043.1 GCA_017395925.1 Ruminococcus sp.
AAAATAAACAGCCGCACGTGAGCGGCTGCTTGAGATTGTAATGCGTTGTCAAACATTCGGTACCCCTGCTGCAGGGGTTAAGCCTGTAAAAACCCCTTATAGGGGTTGTGCAAACCACCCGTTCAACGGGTGGTTTTGATTAAAATCGTTTTTATATAAGTATCAAGTCTGTTTCATTATTTTGTTCATACAGAGAGGAATATATTTTTACATTAGGAGCTTTGAACACCAAACTTCTGAAAGGTGTCATGCTGTGTTTATTAAGAAGCGTAGGCAGAAATGAGGTTCGTGTCTGAACTTTAGTATCGCTGAGGGCAGCATTTGTTTGACATTATTTGGTGCGTATAATATAATTGCTTTATAGCGATAAAAGATTTAGGGGGATTATTGATGAAAAAGGCGATTGCTATTTTGATTATGGTTGTTATGGTTTTTAATTTGTCAGCTTGTTCTTTTGTAATGGGAAAAACTGAGAATGTTTTTAGTAGAATTAAGGGATTAATTATCCCTGAGAAAGCTACGGAGCCTTCCGGTGAATCTGTACCGGAGGAAAGCCTTTCGGATGCAACAAATCCTCCTGTTACAACAAGTCCTACCGTTACAACTGCGCCTGTTGTTGATAAAAATGGAGTTCAATACGTGAAAGTTGAACCTTATTTGTTTATGGTTACAAATCCTGACCGTATTATTTTTGATGCACCCAACGGGGCTTATTCCAAAATTTTTGACGAGATAGGTGCATATACCATTGTTGAAGAAGCAATTGATGCTAACGGCGTGAAATGGGGAAAGTTGAAATCCGGCGTAGGTTGGGTAATGTTCGATGATAACGTTCTTCCTGAACTTGAAATGACTTTTTCGAGCGGTGTAGGTGCATGGAGAACACAACTTGATATTTATTCAGACGGAACGTTTGTCGGTACCTATTCTGATTCCGATATGGGAGATATCGATACCGAGTATCCTGGCGGAACTGTATATTATTGTGAGTTCAGAGGAAAATTCACCGATATTACTATTGTTGACAGATACACTTTGTCGCTGACTCTCGATTATCTTAATGAAACCACTCCCACAGGTGAAACCGAATATAAGAATAATATGAGATTTGTGTATACAACACCCTATGGTATGGATGACTGTGAAGAATTCTTTTTGTATCTTCCCAGAAAGGAAGTTACAAACTTATCTGACAGCTTTAAAAGTTGGATTTCGAATGCTTTAGTTGCTTATAAAGACTCGACGGATCGTTACGTTCTGCATAATATAGAAACGGATTTTGCGTTTGTTGAGAATATTTATTAAGATAATTATTATATAGGCAGTTTGAAATGCTTTATGTATCGTTGCGGTTATTTTCTGCTTAATTGATTTTAACGAGCGTAAAAATAATAGGCTATATATCAATTGTTTTTTAGGAGATTTTATGGAACGTGAAAAATTAGGCAGTCGCTTGGGGTTTATTCTCCTGAGCGCGGGATGTGCCATTGGTGTTGGTAACGTCTGGAAGTTCCCTTGGATGGCGGGTACTTACGGCGGTGGCGCTTTTGTTCTTATCTATATTTTATTTCTTCTGCTGCTTGGACTTCCCGTTATGGTGGTGGAATTCTCCTTGGGAAGAGCCAGCGGTGCAAGTCCCGTAGGAATTTATCAGAAGCTTCAGAAGCCCGGTCAGTGCTGGCATCTGCACGGATATGCGGCGCTTGCGGGCAATGTTATTCTTGTGATGTTCTACACCTCGGTGGCAGGATGGATTCTATATTACTTCGTTAATTTCCTTTTTGGAAATATGACCGGAATTACGGACAAGGCATCGGCGGCTTTGTTTGACAATATGCAGGCGAGCCCTTATATTACCGTTGGTTTTATGGCGATGGTAGTGGTACTTGGTTTCTTTATTCTTTCCTTTGGTTTGCAGAAGGGTGTTGAGCGAATCACAAAGTACATGATGATAGTTCTTCTGCTTCTTATGGTGGTTCTGGCGGTACACGGATTCACTCTCTCCGGTGCAAAGGAAGGTCTTACATTCTATCTGCTTCCTGACCTTTCGAAGATTGATGGAAATGTTATTGTAGCAGCGATGAATCAGGCTTTCTTTACGCTGAGTCTGGGTATCGGTTCAATGGCAATTTTCGGCAGTTATATCGACAAAGAACGCTCCTTGGTAAGCGAATCTCTGAATGTTCTGATTCTTGATACTTTTGTTGCCATTGTGGCAGGACTTATTATTTTCCCTGCGTGTTTTACCTTTGATGTGGAGCCCACAGAGGGTCCTAAACTTTTGTTTGTTGCCATGGCGAAGGTATTTAACAATATGTCCGGAGGCAGATGGTGGGGTTCACTTTTCTTCCTGTTTATGTTCTTTGCGGCTATGAGTACGGTTATTGCCGTATTTGAGAATATTCTTGCTTGCGTGATGGAGCTGACGGGATTTAAGAGAATCAAGACCTGCATTATCTGCGGCGCTCTGATTTTGGTGCTCTCGGTGCCTTGTGCTCTGGGATTCAACCTCTGGTCCTCTTTCAAGCCCTTTACTTCGACTTCCTCGATACTTGACCTTGAAGATTTCGTTGTTTCAAACCTGATGCTTCCTCTTGGTTCTCTGTGCTACTTGCTATTCTGTGTAAGCAACAAGGGATGGGGCTTTGATAACTTCCTCATGGAGGCAAATGCAGGCAAGGGTCTGAAGCTTCAGAAATGGATGAAGCCGTACTTCAAATATATTTTACCCACAGTAATTGCACTTCTCTTTGTAATAGGTATTCTGAACTTTAAATTCGCGGATGATTTTACCATTCTCGGATTTATCAAGAGTATATTTGCAAAATAAAAATTCCCTCGTACTTCAACTTGGAGTACGGGGGATAATTTTTTATGTGGATTAACTTGCCTTTGAAATGTCGCTTTGGGAGAATTCTCTGAGCTTGCCTCGGTATACGGTTCTGACACCGGGCATAGATGCGAAATTCACGGGATGGACTATGAGGGGAAGAGAATTGCTTGCATCTACATTACCTTGCCTGAGCACCATTGTGACAAATTCGGAACAGTAGTAACAATTCTTCCTTTTGTAGGGCTTGCCGAAGGCGGCATAGACGAGACCTATGACATTATATCGGTATGTGACGTCGGAATTCAGCATTATATCAATAGTTTTGCATATATCCTGATACTCTTTTTCCGTGACATCCAGCTCGATTACCTGAACTTCTGTTTCAGAAAAACGCTTGAATGTGCCGAAGTCTGCGCTTTCGGTTACAAAGCCTCCGATGAAGGGATTGTATGCATTGAGACGTCCGAAGGAATACATATAATGCAGGTCTTGGTAGGGGGAAATGGAGGAATGGTTGAATTGCTTTTTGGTGAAAATCTTCAGAAGTCTGGACAGAATGGTGCCTGTCTGACTGAGAACTATATAAACTTTTCGTGTTTCTTCTGTCAATTTAATTCCTCCTTTTTCTTAATAAACAAATTTTATCACATACTGACGACTTTTGCAATAGTAGGATATATTTACAAATATCTGCTGTTTATAGTATAATCTATCATAGTAACAATATTTTTAGTTTCAGGTAGGTTTTTATGACTTCTGGCAGAAAGAAAAAAAGAATGTCTGCGAGTATTTTTACCGCTATTATTGCCCTGGCATGGCCCACTATGCTGGAGCAGTTGATGCAGACGGCTGTTCAATATATTGACACAGCTATGGTGGGAAGCCTTGGCACAGATGCCATTGCGGCGGTAGGCTCCACCACTACGGTGAACTGGCTTGTCCTCAGTACGGTGTCGGCACTTGCGGTAGGTTTCCTTTCGGTTATTTCACGCGCTCTGGGAGCAGGGGATGAAGGGTTTGCACGAAGAGCATCGGCTCAGTCGGTATTTGCCGTGGCGGTGGTTGGAGTTCTTTTTACGACGGTTACGCTGTTACTCAGCCCCCTTGTACCTGTTTGGATGAGGGTTGAGGAGAGCATTAGACCCCTTGCTTCAAGATACTTTTTCATTCTCTATGCATCTATGCTTGCCCGTGTGGCGATTACGGTGTTTTCCATGGTGCTTCGCTCTGCAGGGGACAGTAAGTCTCCTATGATAGTAGGCGTTGTAGTTAATGTGATAAACGTGGTACTTAATTTTCTCTTGATTTATCCGACTTCGGAATATACAGTTTTGGGAAAAACCTTTGTAGTGTACGGTGCTGACTGGGGCGTAGAAGGTGCCGCTCTGGCAAGCTCTGTGGCTTTTTTTGTAGGAGGCGTGCTGATAAGCCTGAGGCTTTGGTTCCACAAAAAAGTTTCTCCCAGAGGTATGAGGATATTGCCCGATATGGAGATACTTCTGCCGACAATGAAGGTTGCTCTGCCCAATATGCTTCAGAGATTTGCCACGTCCTTCGGTTACGTAGTGTTTGCATCTATGATAAACTTTGTGGGTCCTGTGGCAACTGCGGCACATACTGTAGCAAATACTGTGGAATCGGCTTTTTATATTCCCGGTTACGGAATGCAGGCGGCAGCCGCTACTTTAGCAGGAAATGCCTATGGCGCAAATGATAAGAAGCGGCTCAAAAAACTTGCAAAAATGACGGTGGTTATCGAAACTGCGCTTATGGTGATTTCGGGTGCACTGCTCTTTATATTTGCACCCTATATGGTAGATTTATTCATCGACGACAAAGCTGCCGCTGACCTTGCTGCGGTAGTCCTCAGAATGGTGGCACTCTCTGAACCTTTCTACGGGGTGTCCATTGTGCTTGAGGGTATGCTTCAGGGAATGGGTAAGACCACATATCCATTTGAAGTTAATGTCACAGGAATGTGGGGCGTGAGAATTCTCGGAACAGCGGTGTGTATTTTTGCCTTTGGTATGGGACTTGTGGCGGCGTGGAGCTGTATGATAATGCACAATCTCCTGCTTTTCGGTGCATTTTCGGTGTACTGGCTGGTAATAATGAAGAAATATTCACCGAAGGGCTATGAAAAAGTCGAAGAAACAGGATAAATACTGGTATTTGTATTGTGCATTCTATAATTTAATGATAGAATTGAATTAATTAATATGTGAATTGGAAGTGATTATTATGTCAAATTTGTGGCACGATGTCAGCCCTAAAAGAATTACTCCTGAAGAATTTTTGTGTGTAGTGGAGATTTCCAAGGGCAGTAAGACAAAGTATGAACTGGATAAGGAAACGGGATACATAATTCTGGATAGAGTGCTTTATACATCCACTCATTATCCTGCAAACTATGGTTTTATTCCCAGAACCTACGGCGATGACGGAGATCCTTTGGATGTGCTTCTGATGTGTTCGGAGTCTCTTGCACCTCTCACACTGGTGAGAGCTTACCCCATAGGAGTTATCTCTATGATGGATAATGGCAGAAACGATGAGAAGATAATTGCAATTCCGGTATCCGATCCCAACTATAATATGTTCAAGGATATCAGCGATCTTCCTGCACACAGATTCAATGAGATGAAGCATTTCTTCCAGGTATATAAGAATCTGGAAGGAAAAGACACTGCTGTTAATGAAGTGGAAGGCAGAGAAAAAGCTGTTCAGATTATTTCTGAGAGCATAGATAACTATAAAAGAGAGTTTTGTTAATCTAAAAATATACAGAAAAGAGGTAATGGTATGAAGGTCTTTAATGTCATCCTCGGCGTATTTGCGCTGTTCGGTGCATCATACTGCATTCTGTTTCCCGGAAAAACTTTCCTGACTTCAGGTTGGGTAGTGACAATGCTTCTGGCAGTTTGGGGTATCTGTGCGGTATTCAGCTTTTTCACCGGAAAAAAAGAGGGGAAAAGCTCCAAGTCCGAAATGATACTGGGCATACTCGGTATTGTTATGGGTATTGCCGCGGCGGTAATCACCCTGCTGGGAATATTTATGGCACCCATATTTACAACTCTGCTTGTGGATATGACGATGCTCTTGATGTTCTGTCTGTGGCTCTTTATAAGCGGTATTGACTCTATTGTAGCGGCAATCAGAATCAAGAAAACCACAGGGTCAAAATGGTGGATATTCACACTTGCTATGGGAATTCTGGTGCTTCTCGCTGCAGTGTACGGACTCTTCCACGGAATTTTCCTGGCACAGATGATAGGCCTTGGTATCGGTTATCTGCTGATTTGTTACGGGGTGCGCCTTATTGCCAGTGCTTTTGAAAATAACGATTAAGGGGGAAATAATATGAAATGTGTTTTGAAAGAACTTAAATATTTCAAAAAAGAACTTTTGCTTATTATTCTCACCGTTGCAGGTACAACACTATGTACGTTGGGCCTGCCTACCCTTATGACGCGTCTCATTGACAGAGCTATTCCCGAGGGGAACTATCTCCATGTTATTGAAATTTTCGGACTTATGCTTCTGATGGTGGCGGTTGCCATTCTCTGTGGTGTTGTGACCAGTGCTCAGTCTGCCAAGGTTTCTATGGGTGTGGGCAGAAATCTCAGAAGCAGTATCTTCAGAAAGGTTCAGTATTTCTCACAGACAGAAATTGACAGTTTTACAACATCATCTCTCATTACCAGAACAAACAATGATATAAATCAGGTTCAGGTGTTTCTTAATCAGTGTCTGAGAATTGCTTTCCAAGCTCCGATTATGTGTATTTTCGGGGTTATTCTTGCCATCAGACAGAGCCCCAGCCTTTCGGTTGTGCTGGTAGTTTCCATTCCCCTGATGGCTGTTGTACTCACCATTATCGGTAAGCTTGCTGTGCCTCTTTCACAGAGCATCCAGACAAAGATTGACCGTATTAACCTTGTTATGCGCGAGAAACTCACAGGTGTCCGTGTTATCAGGGCTTTCGGAACTTCTGATTTTGAGAGTAAGAAGTTTGAGGCTATCAACAAGGACTATCAGAAGACAAATATGAAGATGCAGCGCACTACAAACTCTGTGCTTCCTGTGCTTACAATTATTCTTTCGGCTACTGCGGCACTTGTGATGCTTATGGCGGCAAACCAGTCCGTCAACAAGGGAATTGACTACACGGTAGGCGAGGTTATGGCTATTATCCAGTATGTAATGCTGATTATGATGGCTGTAATTATGCTGACAATGGTATTCATTATGTTGCCGAGAGCCGCAACCTCTGCATCCCGTGTCAAGGAAGTGCTTGATACAGAGTGCAGCATTCAGAACAAAGAGGACTGCCTTGATAATAATCTGCAGAAAGGCTATCTTACCTTCAAGAATGTTTCATTTACATATCCAGGGGCGGATGTGCCTGCCATAAGGAATCTTTCCTTTGAGGCTAAGCCCGGTGAGACTACCGCTATTATCGGCGGTACAGGAATGGGTAAGTCCACTATTGTAAACCTCATTCCCCGACTTTATGATGTTACCGAGGGTCAGGTGCTGGTAGACGGCATTGACGTTCGTGACTATGATACCGCAGTGCTTCGAAATAAAATCGGATTTGTACCCCAGAAGGCAGTGCTTTTTGCAGGTACTATTGACAGCAATATTGCTTTCGGCGATGTGAAACCCTCGGAAGACAGAATTGAGGAAGCTGTGAAGATTGCTCAGTCCTATGACTTTGTTATGAAGAAGGAAGAGGGGTTTGAGGCTCCTATTTCTCAGGGTGGTACCAATGTATCAGGCGGTCAGCGTCAGCGTCTTGCCATTGCAAGAGCCATTGTGAGAAAGCCTGAGATTTATGTTTTCGATGACAGCTTCTCCGCTCTTGACTTCAAGACCGATAAGGCTCTGAGAACCGCTCTTAGCAAAGAGACAGACAACGCCACTGTTGTAATTGTTGCACAGAGAATCAGCACAATTATGGACGCCGACAGAATTATTGTTGTTGAGAAGGGCGAGGTCGCCGGTATCGGTACTCACGATGAACTCCTTAAAACCTGCGAGGTTTATAAAGAAATTGTGGATTCACAGCTTAGTAAGGAGGAGCAGACAAAATGAAAAAGTTAAAGAAAAATGCATCCTCCCCAAAAGTCTACAAGAGATTATTTTCCTATATGAAGCCCTACAGAGGCAGGCTTATTCTTGCAATACTGTTTGTGCTTCTGTCAACGGTTACATATTCACTGGCACCCTTCTTCATGGGTAATGCCACAGATGCTCTGGCAGGTCTTTTCACAGGGGAAAAGACAGGTGAGACATTCCTTAAATTTCTTGCTATGATGGGTGCGGCTTATGCACTTCATTCACTCTTCTCCTATGTGGGAACATGGCTTATTGTATCTGTTACAGAGAATACTGTTTTTGATTTGAGAAAGAGCGTGGATGCAAAGCTTTCAAAGCTTCCTCTCAACTACTATGATACAAACTCATACGGCGATATTCTCAGCCGTATTACCAACGATGTTGACACAGTATCGAGCTCTTTTCAGCAGAGTATTTATCAGGTGCTCAATGCGTTATTTACCATTGTTATCGTAATCTTTATGATGCTCAGCATCAGTCCTCTGCTCACGCTTGTGGGACTTGTTGCAGTTCCTTTTGCTCTTTATATCGCATCTAAAATTGCAAAGAAATCAAAGAAGATGTTTGACAAACAGCAGAAGAAGACCGGTGAACTCAACGGCTTTGTTGAGGAGTATTACGGCGGTCACAATGTGGTTACCGTATTCGGTAAGGAAAAGGAAGTTATCGAGAACTTTGAGGTTACCAACGAGGAGCTTCACGATGCTTCCACTACGGGTCAGTTTCTGGCAGGAACACTCACTCCCATTATGCAGAATATGACTAATCTGGGTTATGCTCTGGTGTGCTTTGTGGGTGCGATTCTGGCTATTATGGGCGGACTTTCCATCGGTATGATTCAGTCCTTTACCCAGTATCTCAGACAGTTCTCACAGCCGCTGACTCAGGTTATGCAGATTACTAATATTATCCAGTCAACAGGCTCTGCCGCCGCAAGAATTTTTGAGTTTCTTGATGAGGAAGAGGAAGTTGCCGATACAGCAACTCCTGAGTTCCCCGAGGAGCTTCGCGGTGAGGTGCAGTTTGACCATATCAAGTTTGGCTACCTGCCCCACAGAACTCTTATCCACGACCTTGACATAACTATCGGTGCAGGTGAGAAGACCGCTATTGTTGGTCCCACAGGTGCCGGTAAGACCACGCTCATCAATCTCATTATGAGATTCTACGACGTCAAGGGCGGTGCTATCCGCATTGACGGAGTTGATATAAGGGATATGGAGCGAAGCAGACTGAGAGAAATCTTCGGTATGGTGCTTCAGGACACGTGGCTCTATAACGGTACAATTATGGAGAACATCCGCTATGGTAAGCTTGATGCTACCGATGAGGAAGTTATTGAAGCGGCAAAGAAGGCAAGAGCAGATGCATTCATCCGTACTCTGCCGGGAGGCTACAACTTTGTGCTTCAGGAGGGTGCATCCAATATTGCACAGGGTCAGCGTCAGCTCATTACCATTGCAAGAGCAATGCTTTCCAATCCTCCCATCTTTATTTTGGACGAGGCGACATCCTCTGTTGATACCCGTACAGAGGTGCTTATCCAGCAGGCTATGAGCGAGATGATGAAGGGCAAGACTTCCTTTGTTATTGCCCACAGACTCTCCACCATTAAGGACTCCGAGAATATCCTCTATATGCAGGACGGCGATATCTTAGAGGTAGGTAATCACGAGACTCTTATGGCGAAAGACGGATTGTATGCAAAGCTTTATAACAGCCAGTTTGCAGACAATAACGGCTAGAACTTTTAGGAAATCAGAGACCGCTTGAGAAATCAGGCGGTCTTTTTGCTGTCTTTTCGGGTTTTGAAAGAGAATTAAGAATATCTATTGTCCTTTTGAGGAAAGTTGTGTTATAATGTTAAAAGTGGCAGTTTGTGCCGCTTGATATGATTTATATTTTCAGAAAAGGAAATGTATATATGAGAATTTTAGCTATTGAATCTTCCTGCGACGAGACTGCGGCGGCAGTGGTTGAGGACGGCAGAGTAGTGCTTTCTTCTGTGGTTGCCTCTCAGGTTGAGGAGCACAGACTTTACGGCGGTGTTGTGCCGGAGATAGCCTCAAGACGCCATGCGGAATCTATATCCGGAGTGGTCAGCGAGGCACTTTTAAAGGCAGGTCTTGAGCTTTCCGATATTGATGCATTGGCAGTAACCTTTGCCCCCGGACTTATCGGAGCACTTCTGGTGGGAGTGAATTTTGCAAAGGGTCTGTCCCTTGCAACAGGTAAACCGCTTGTTCCCGTGCATCATCTCAGAAGTCACATTGCGGCAAATTATATTACTCATCCTGATTTGAAGCCTCCCTTCCTCTGCCTTGTGGTTTCGGGCGGTCACAGCCATATTGTGATGGTTGAGGACTACACAAAGATGAGAGTCATAGGCGAGACAAGAGATGATGCCGCAGGTGAGGCTTTTGACAAGGCGGCACGTACTATGGGAATGCCCTATCCCGGCGGCATTGAGCTTGACAAGGTGGCAGAGCTTGGCAATGACAAAGCGTACACCCTACCTCATCCTACTGTGGCGGATGCGCCTTATGACTTCAGCTTCTCGGGACTCAAGACAGCAGTTATAAACCTCATTCACAACGCAGAGCAGAAAGGTGAGGAGATATGCAAGGAGGACCTCTGTGCATCCTTCAGACGTGCGGTGGTTGACTGTCTCACCACAAATCTCTTCAAAGCGGCAGAAGACTTCACTGTGGACACAATAGTTGCCGCAGGCGGCGTGTCGGCAAACAGCCTTCTGAGACGTGAGCTTGAGAGAATCTGTAATGAAAAAGGCTATGACCTCTATGTTCCCAAACTCTCTCTTTGTGGTGACAATGCGGCTATGGTGGGTGCTCAGGCTTACTATGAATATTTAAGCGGTAATATCGCTCCTCTGGATTTGAACGCGGTGGCAACTATGCCTATTGATTACCGCTGACAGCAATTTATCCAAAACTTTTAATATATTCATTATAAAACCTTAACAAATAAATATTGCTATAAAAAATCGAATATGATACAATGTGGATGTTCCGATTTCTGCTGTTATCTTCGGCGTTTAGCGCATGGGTGACTACTTCAAACATTGGATTGATATGAACAAGGCGGTGCTTGGGTTCATCTGCGACAAGTGTATCAAAGAAGCTGATGGTATTGAGGAATTTTATCGGAAGTTTGGCAACAGACTCCCCTGAGGTTCTTTCTGTTTAAAAGAAAAAACCAACAGATTATCAGATTATTTTGAGGGGACAGCTTGGGTGCTGTCCCTTTGTTTCACTTTGATTTCAGGAGTGGCGTATGAAGAAAAGAATCGTGGCAATTCTGCTGATTTTTGCGGCAGTTGCCTCTTTTTCTGCTTGTAAGAATATAACCCCCGGAGATATTTTTCCTTCCCTTGTTCCCGGAGGCAGTACTCAAAAGGAGTATAAAGGCTATTACGGAGTTGAGAGAGAGTCCTATGATGCACAGTCCCCCTATTACAGCGGGAAATCTCTCGGATATGGATACAACGACCTTACAAGCGAGGATATGAAAACTTGTTACAATAGAATAGATGAGAGTGTTTATTACATCTCTGATGATAAAGATGAAGACAAGGGAATATACAAAACCTTAAAGATAGAGCTTGACGGCATAAAACTCACAGAGGCACAGCTTCGAGTGATTATTTCGGCATATTTCGGAGACAATCCTCAGGTGTTCTGGATTGATAATAACTTTGAGTATGCCAGTACGGACCAAAAGACAGTGCTTCAGCTCTATTCCTTCCTCAGCGGCAGAGAGGTGGAGGTTTATCTCGGAACCCTTTCAGATAAAGTAGAGAGTATAGTTTCGTCATTACCCCAGGGACTTGACGAATACACAAGAGAGCTTATGCTTCACGATGCTCTTGTTGACGGCTGTGACTATGCCGACGGAGTGGAGTCTATTGAGGATGACTACAAGGCATTTACATCTTACGGTGCACTGGTGTCAAATTCAGCGGTTTGTGAGGGATATTCCAGAGGATTTCAGCTTCTTCTCAGCGAGGTGGGAATCGAGAGCTACTGTGTACTTGGTGTAGGTAGTGAAGAACTCCATATGTGGAACTGCGTGCTTCTGGGTTCGGACTGGTACTATACTGATACAACGTGGGACGAGGATGACGAGGCTTCGATTTGCTATGATTATTTCAATCTGACAACGGAGCAGATTGAACGAGACCACCTTATTAATCCCCTTTACTCGGAAATTTCCGATGAAGAAATATGCGGAAATTCAATCACACCGCCCAAAAGTTTTAATATTTTTGTGCCTGATTGCGATGAGACTGAGTATAACTACTTCTCACAGAGTGCGGTGGTTATTGACGGAATCGGTCTTGATAACAGCGAAAAACTCAGCAATGCAATTATTGCGGCGGCTGAGAGGGCAGAGAGTGAATATGCCTGTATTCCTGTGGCGATAGATACCTATTATCTGGGCTATGAGTATGCTCTGGATAATCTTTTTTACGGCGGCGAATATATGGTCTTTGACTGTATTGATGATATCAACAGCCGCGGTCTGGGCTTTACCATTGACAGAAACGATGTTTCCATAAGGAGACTTGAGGATTTTTCTGCAGTATATATTTATATATCGATTGAATAAGAGGTTATTATGGTTATAATGGCAGTTGATTTGGGCAAAGCCAGAACAGGTATTGCGGCTTCCGATAAAACTGAATATCTTGCCTATCCTGTGGAGGTTATAGCTGAGCATAACAGGGACAGACTCCTCACAAAGGTTGCTGACAAGGCACGTGAACTTAAAGCAGAGCTTGTTGTGGTGGGACTTCCCAAGAATATGGACGGAAGCGAAGGCGAGAGTGCCAGAAATGCAAGAGAATTTGCAGAAAAACTCTCTGAAGAAATTGATTCGGAAGTAAGGCTATGGGACGAGAGATGCACCACCATTACCGCCCATGGCTATATGAACGACACCAATACCCGAGGTAAAAAGCGTAAGGCTGTTATTGACGAGGTGGCGGCTGTGGTAATACTCCAGAGTTTTCTGGACAGCAGGAGATAATTATGTATCCTTATATTGATTTGTTCGGACTTGAAATTCCAACCTATGGATTAATCTCAATAATGGGAGCAGTGCTTGCTTTTTTTATTGGTCTGTTCCTTGCGAAAAAACGCAGCGTAAATAAAGACGAGCTTCTCTCTGTTACACTTTTTGGTGTGCTGGGAATGTTTATCGGTGCACATCTTCTTTACGGTTTGACCCGCGTTGAGGATATCATCGCGGTAGTGAAGAGTTATGATTTGTATGACGGCTTTCTGCCTTTTGTAAAAGACCTCTGGAATTATATGAACGGAATGGTGTTTTTTGGCGGACTCTATGGCGGACTTGTGGCAGGGTGTGTTTATATTTCAGTGAAGAAACTGCCCCTTGGCGAGTACGCGGATGTCTTTGCGGTTATAATTCCCTTCTTCCATATTTTCGGCAGAGTGGGATGTTTCTTTGCAGGCTGCTGCTATGGTGTCGAAATGGAGGGTGGCATAGCGGGACGTGTGCTTTCATCGGGTGCAAAAGAGCATATCGAGCGACTCCCTGTGCAGCTGATTGAGGCAGGAGTGCTCTTTTTACTCTCTCTGGTGTTGTTTTTGCTTTTTATGAAAAACATACTGCGCGGAAGACTTGTGTTTATGTATCTGGTGCTTTATTCTGTAGCAAGATTTATGCTTGAATTTTTCCGCGGTGACGAAATACGCGGAGGATTCCTTTGGTTTTCGACTTCCCAGTGGATAAGCATAATTACGCTTATCTGGGCAGGCGGATATCTGCTGTATGTTGTGTTGCGAAACAGAAAAGAAAAGCTTACTTCAGAATAAAACTTTAAGCGAAGATGCCTTTTGTGGTATCTTCGCTTTTTTGCTTAAATTTGTTGATTTATCCTGAGTTTGGTAATATAATTATCATTAGAAAAATATTGATTTGTGCACATTCTCGTATAAAAGAAAGGTCGTGCATTGTATGGATATACTTAAAAGAACATGGGCAGAGATTGACCTTGATGCGGCAAAGGCGAATTTCGAGGCTATCCGCCGTCATATCAGAAAAACAAAACTCTGTTGTGTTATCAAGGCGGACGGCTACGGTCACGGTGCCGTGAAGCTGGCAGAACTCTACTCAAGGCTTGGTGCAGATTTCTTTGCGGTTTCAAATATCGATGAGGCTATTGAACTTCGAGAGACGGGAATAAAGGAGCCTATTCTTATTCTTGGATACACTCCTCCCTGTGAGGCGGAGAAACTTGGTAAATATAAACTCACTCAGGCGGTATTCGGACTTGATTATGCCAGAAAGTTATCCTCGGAGTGCAAGAAAGCCAAGGTTTGTGTGGATGTTCATATAAAAATTGATACAGGTATGAGCAGAATCGGCTTTATGTGTCAGTCTTTCCCTGAGGACGAGCAGTCCATTCTTGATATTGCATATGTGTGCGCTCTGGATTCACTTAAAGTCAGAGGTATTATGGCACACTTTGCGGTGGCTGATGAGGGCGGCAGAGGCAGAGTGTTTACACAGGACCAGCTTGAGTCCTTTAAATATGTACTCACTTCTCTCGAAGATATGGGAATCACCTTTGAGTATGTTCACCACGCTAACAGCGGCGGTACAGAGTTTTATCCCGACTCCCACTTCAATATGGTAAGAGCAGGCATAATTCTTTACGGACTCAGCCCCAATCCCGTTGTTAAGGACAAGATAGAGATTACACCCATTATGACCCTCAAGTCCACCATTGCTTATGTGAAGGAACTGCGAGCAGGCTCTACCGTCAGCTACGGAAGAACCTTTACTGCTACAAGAGATATGGTTGTGGCAACTGTTCCCATAGGCTATGCCGATGGGTATTTCCGCAGTCTGTCAAATCAGGGATATATGAGTGTAAAGGGTAAAAAGGCAAAAATTCTGGGAAGAATATGTATGGACCAGACGGTTATTGATGTTACAGATATTATGGGTGTCAGAGAGGGCGACGAGGTTGTTATCTTCTCCGGTGCCGATGACAATGCACCTACCGCTGATGAACTGGCAAAGCTCTCAGGCACCATAAACTACGAGATTGTCTGTGCAGTTTCCAAACGTGTCCCCAGAGAATACAAAGAGAATGGCAAAATTGTGGATGTGATGTATAAATTATGAGAATACTTGCAGTTGACGGAAACAGCATAATGAACCGTGCGTATTACGGTATACGCCCCCTCACCACAAAAGAGGGGCAGTTTACCCATGCGATTTACGGTTTCCTCACTATGCTTAAAAAGATTGAATCCGATACAAACCCTGATGCGGTGGCAATAGCTTTTGATTTGAAGGCTCCTACCTTCCGCCACAAGGCATACGACGGATACAAGGCAAACCGCAAGGGTATGCCCGAGGAGTTGCGTTCACAGGTGGAACCGCTGAAAGAACTTCTCGTACTGTTGGGTTATAAATTGGTATCTCTTGAAGGATACGAGGCAGACGATATTCTGGGTACTTTTGCAAAAAATGCAGAGGCAAAAGGCGATGAGTGCGTTATTGCAACAGGAGACAGAGACTCTCTTCAGCTTGTGTCGGATAAGGTGTCGGTGCGTCTTGCTTCTACAAAGCAGGGGTCACCTATGGCTGAGATTTATGATATTCCCAAGGTGCTGGAGGTCTACGGCGTTGCTCCCCGAAAGCTCATTGACATCAAGGCTATTCAGGGAGATACTTCGGATAATATCCCCGGTGTTGCGGGTATAGGCCCCAAGGGTGCAACGGACCTTATTGTGAATTTCGGCTCCCTTGACGGAGTGTATGAGAATATCGACTCCGACAAAATCAAGGAGGGCACCAGAAAAAAGCTTATCGCAGACAAAGAGAATGCCTACCTCAGCAGAATGCTGGGCGAGATTTTCTGCGAGGTGCCTGTTGACACGAATTTTGAACATTACCGCGTAAATATGGAGTCCTCTGAGGCGGCGGCCCGCTATATGGCAAAGCTGGAGCTTTTCAAACTTATTGATAAATTCGGTTTGTCGGGTGAAAGCCTTGTTCACACAGAGGAGAATTTAAAGCCCGAGGAAAAGAAAACTGTCAGAGTTGTCAGAGTAGAGAGCTACAAAGAAATCCCCCGTGAGACAAACTCAGTTGTTCATATAGATAATTCTGTTGGAGAAAATAACACTCTTTATATTTATACGGAAGATGTGTGCTATGTTTCCGATAATGCAGGGGTAATTGAGGAATTTCTCAAAGATAAGACTCCTGTGGTTTATTACGATTCAAAGCCTGTTTATGCCCTTGCGGACAGTATGGGTATTGATATTGAGGTGGCAGCCTTTGATGTTTCTCTGGCGGCGTATCTGCTGAATCCCTCGGCTTCGGATTATTCGCCTCATCGCCTGTGTGCCGAATATTCCATAGTTGAGGCGGAGTGTGAGGGAGAGGCTTCGGATAAGAATTTGTCCGCGGCATACCTTGCGTTGCCTCAAATTGCGTCAACTCTGATGAGAGAGATTGAATCGAAAGAGCAGACGGCTCTTCTTAAGGATATTGAACTACCGCTTGCAAAAGTTCTGGCAAGAATGGAGAACGTAGGTTTTGCGGTTGACAGAAAAGGCATAGAGAAGTATGGAGAGTATATCGGAAATATGCTCGCAAATCTTGAGCAGGAGATATACTCAGCCATCGGCTATGAAATCAACATAAACTCCCCGAAGCAGCTTGGTGAGGCTTTGTTTGTGAAGTTGGGTCTTCCCGCAAAGAAGAAGACAAAAAGCGGATACTCTACCAATGCAGAGGTGTTGGAGGAGCTCAGGGCACATCATCCCGTTGTTGGAATGATTCTGGAATACAGAACTTACTCCAAACTCAAGTCCACTTATTGCGACGGACTTTTAAAGGTTATTGCCGATGACGGCAGAATTCACACCAGCTTCAATCAGAAAGAAACAAGAACAGGAAGAATCAGCTCTACGGAGCCGAATCTTCAGAATATACCGGTAAGAACAGAACTCGGCAGAGAACTGAGAAAATTCTTTGTGGCAGGAGAAGGTTCTGTGCTGGTAGATGCTGACTATTCACAGATTGAGCTGCGTGTACTTGCGGATATTGCAAAGGATGCCAATATGCAGAAGGCGTTCCTTGATAATACAGATATTCACACAGTTACAGCATCTCAGGTTTTCAATATGCCTCTGGGTATGGTGACCCCTGTGATGCGAAGCAGAGCAAAGGCTGTCAATTTCGGAATTGTTTACGGAATAGGTGCCTTTTCTCTGGCGAAGGATATCGGTGTTACCAACAGAGAAGCGGCGGATTATATCAGAAATTATCTGTCCCATTATTCGGGAGTAGACCGCTATATGAAGAATGTTATCGAGGATGCTACCGAAAAAGGTTATGTTGAGACCGTTTTCGGCAGAAGACGATATCTGCCCGAACTTTCGGCAAGTAATCGCATAACAAAAGCATTCGGTGAGAGAGTGGCACGCAATATGCCTATACAGGGCACCGCGGCGGACATTATCAAAATCGCAATGGTAAGAGTGGATGAGAGACTTAAGAGTGAGGGTATGCGCTCACGGCTTATCCTTCAGGTTCACGATGAACTTATTGTTGAGGCTCCTCTTGACGAGGCTATGCGTGCGGCAATGATTTTACAGGAAGAGATGGAAAATGCAGTAGAACTCTCGGTTCCAATGGTAGCAGAGGCATCTATGGGCGAGACCTGGTATGATGCAAAATCTTGATTTTCAGAGGAGAGTGGCAGATGTGAAGAAGATACTTTTTGTGTGTACAGGCAACACCTGCCGCAGTCCTATGGCGGAAGTGATTTTCAGAAAAATCTCTATGGAAAAGGGTCTGGGGTTTGAAGCACAGTCAGCAGGGATATGCACTATAACGGGGCTTCCTGCATCACAGAATTCCACCTTGGCAATGGAAGAAATCGGTGTTGATTTGAAGCAATTCTGTTCAACGGATATTTCCGAACTGAATCTTCAGGATTACGCGCTCATTGCGGTTATGACGGAGGAACACCGCAGGATGCTTACCAATGTGTTTGGTGTTGATGAAGAGAGAATTTATATCCTCGGCGGTGACAGCGGGGGAATATCTGACCCTTACGGCGGCAGCCTCGGCGTTTATCGACAGACCCGCGATGAAATCAAAGAGGCGATAGAAATTCTCACAGGAAGGCTTTGTGATGATTTTGGAGATTAAAGTACTGGGTGCAGAGCATCTTGAGGATGTACTTAAAATTGAAGAGGAGTGCTTTTCGAAACCATGGTCGGAAAACTCAGTGAAAGAGCTGCTTTTGTCTGAGAAAGCGGAACTTCTCGGTGCCTTTGACGGTGATAGGCTTATTGGGTATTCTTGCCTTGAATGGGTGCTGGACGAGGGAAGTCTTACCAATATCGCGGTAAGCGATGAGTATCGCAAAATGGGCGTGGGCTCACAGCTGATGGCGGCACTTATGAAAACCGCAGAGGAAAAGGAACTTGCATTTATTACCCTTGAGGTCAGGGTTTCGAATCTGCCCGCTGTGAATCTTTACCGAAAGTTTGGATTTTTGGATGTGGGCACAAGGCGCAACTATTATGATGCACCCCGAGAGGATGCACTTCTGATGACTCGATACATAAAATAATTAAAAGCCTTCGTGCTATATATGCACGGAGGCTTTGTTTATATAAAAATACCCTCTGCTGTTTGGTAGCAGAGGGTGAGTTTTATCAGTCTGTTGCGTAGTTGTCAAAGTAGCCTTCGATAAGGATAACAGGTGTGCCTCTGTCGCCTGAACCGCTGGTGAGGTCACAGAGTGAGCCAAGAAGGTCGGTAAGCTGTCTGGGGGTTGTGCCCTGAGACTGCATATTACCCTTAAGGTCGGCGTCCTTGCTCTTGATAAGCTCTTTCATAGCTGCCTTGAGTTCGTCGCCTGAAAGGTCCTTCAGGTCATTGTCGGCAAAGTATTTCATCTTGAGCTCATTGGGCTTGCCCTGAAGACCCTCTGTATAAGCGGGGGATACAACGGGGTCAGCAAGCTCCCAGATTCCGCCAACGGGGTCTTTGAAGCCGCCGTCGCCGTATACCATACACTCTATGTGCTTGCCTGTAGCCTTGAACATTTCTGCCTGAAGATTTTTTACGAAAGTCTCACAGTCACGAGGGAAGAGCTTAACCTTATCCTCGGTAGCCTTGTTGGAGCCAAGGAGACCGTACTGCTGGTTATAGCCTGAGCCGTCAACGCTCTCGGTGAGGATTTCATCCATACGATAAACCTTATCTGCACCTGCGGCCTTGAGGAGACGCTGTGTGCGGAAACGGGTGTGGATGTCACAGTTGAGAACATTCTTTGTATAATTCAGAATGTATCTGGGGTCATTGGAAAAGATAATCTCGATGTTGTCGCCCAGACTTTTGTAATAGTCGATATAGTCAACGCCGGTGAATGTGTGCTTGGTTTCATAGCCGAAAACTTTTCTGAATTCTTCTTCGTTGAAACTGTCCGAGTAGGGGTTTACGCCCTTTTCGTCAATAGCATCATAGGTGATGAAAGAGTTGCCTACCTCGTCAGAGGGGTAAGAAAGCTGAACGTAGAGCTTTTTGCAGCCCATAGCGATGGAGCGCAGAAGAATGGCAAAACGGTTACGGCTGAGAATGGGGAATACAATGCCTAAATCTTCACCGCCGAATTTTGCACGGATATCCTTTGCAATCTGCTCTGTGGTTGCGTAGTTGCCCTGAGTACGTGCAACGACTGCTTCGGTAACGCCGATAATACTATTGTCTTTAATCTCGAAACCTTCGCCTTTTGCGGCATCGGTTACGCTCTTAACGATTTCTGCTACAAGGTTGTCGCCCTCTTTGAAGATGGGACAGATAATACCTCTTGAAGTAACGCCTGTATAATGCATAGTAAATCACCTTTCAATAACTGGGTTATTAAGCGAACAATTTATTTTACAACGCCATTGATAATCTGTCAATAAATATGGGGCATTTTTTTGATGTTTCAAGCAAAAAAATCTTAAAAATAGGATAAATATAGAATTCCCCCGATGATATTTTTCACCGAGGGAATAAAAATTATTTAATATAAATCAGTACTTTTCTACTGCAAGATGCTCTGAGGAGTTTGCCTTCAACAGAGTTGCTTCACTGAGAGCAATGAAGATGAAGTAGAGAGGAGTGTTGACAGCATTGGCAATGTTTACGAAATCCTGTGCCGCATAGGTGACGATTACACACAGACACACAAGGGCAATAGGATTGAACTTTGCACGCTTTACGGTAAGCACCACGGAGCTTATTACCAGAGTCAGGTATGCTGCAAGTCCCAAAATTCCGTGAGTGACAAGGTTGTTGAGATAAACATTGTGGGCAGAGTTTGTGGAACTCTCGCCGAATTTCTTTGAAAGTTCGGGGAAGAAGGATTTGAACGCATAGAAGTAGGTGTCGGGGCCTGTGCCGAAAAGCTTCTGCCAGAAGTTCATATTATCCTTGAAAACATCAAAGGTGCGAATCCAGAAGTAGCCGCGGTGAGTACCCCAATACTCGTCAAAGCGGAAGAAACGCTTGAAGCCTGTGAGGGCTTCTTCGGTGTTGATGAAGGTGTAGTTGACTATCAGGGCGATAATTCCAACTATGCCGAGCACCATAATTCCGAGGACAATAAACATTACTGGTTTTGGGAAAAGCTTGTTTTGGGTCTTCTTGCTGACAAAGTACATAATTACAGCAAGTGCCGCACAAATAACTATAAGGATATAACTCAGGGGACCTCTGAGGAACAGTGCGGAGAAACTGGAGTAACCCTTGGAGTTCTCTTTCATAATTACGTCAAAGAGCCTCAGAATTTTGGCACTTGCTCCCATAATTGCCAGAGCGAAGAAATACTTTGAGAGCATTTTGGGATTTCTGCTGAGCATTACGAAGAGGAATGCAAGCATAAACAGGAAGCCCAGAAAACCACCGTCAGAGGTTGCAACAATGAGTCCCATGAACTGAATACCTGTGCTTGTGTAAGCGATAATCTTCATCACAAGGTTGTTGCTGGTGAGAGCCACGCCCAGAGAGAAGGGGAGTGCCACACAGATGAAGGCAGAAAGGTAGTTTTTGTTGCCGATGGTTGAGGTGAAGTCCTTGAGCACGGTTTCATAGTTTGAGGAGTTTTTGTATGCCTCAAATATTCCGAGGGGGTCCATATAGTAGTAGTTGATTATGGCAAGTAATGATACTACGGTAATGCCTGCGAAGATGCCATAGAATACGTACTTCTTGAAAAAGAAGAAGCGGGAGATTACCATATATCCTGCAAATAGCAGAGCAATGGTGATAAGTCCCATATTCCTGCCTGAATTTGACTCGGACAGTCCCATCATACAGTGACCCAATCTGCCGCTGGTGAGAGAGGATATTACGGATATCCCTACAAAAGCGGCAAAGGCGATGTCTGTGACAGATATCTTGAAGGGGTCGCGATAGGTATTGAGTTTCTGATTATAGGTGCTGTTTTTGCTGAAAGCGTCCACAATGCTTATGATACCTACAGAAACACCTGCTATACCTGTGAGTAAAAGAAATACCCAGAACTTGTCGCGTCGTGCTGCGGAGTAGAAACTGCTGAGGAAAATGGGGAAGAACGTGAACATCAGCAGGACGTATAAATCTGCCAGAGCGTGCCGCACCGTAAGACGCAGTCGCGGGGTATTGCTGTTTGTTGATTTTTTGGAAGCCATTAAAAAACCTCTATTCGTGGAGAAAAATTTTAATTAGTAGAATAACTTTGTGGGAAGAAGGAACAGATAGGGTGCTGTAAATACTGCCATAGACAGCGCAAGCAAGTGCTTCTGCTTATTTTCCAAGGGGAGTTTTCTGAAAGATACAAATCTGTTGAAAATATAAATCATCACACCTGCTACTGCTATTGCCGCAAGGGCCCACAGCAGTGCCCATATATTTTCAAAGGGGTTCATAGCGAGTGCACCGAGAATGTCATTATAGGCGTCGCTCTCGCTCAAAGCAGGGATGAGCCCGATAAGATATGTGCTGAAGAGTATTCCAACGCCAATAAAATCGCTGAGAAAACCAAAGAGCCATACAGGAAGAAGAGAGCTTTTGATGCAGAGCTTGGTGTTCTGGCTTTTGAGTACCTTTAGGGTTATGAACATCACAAGGAAATCAACTATGAGATTCAACGGGATTACCGCTATCCAAGCCGTGGGAAAGAGTACCATAAGCCATATCGGGAATACTACGTTATAAAGTGTAGTTTCTTTTTTCATATTAAGTTCCAATTACATCAAATGTAGATATTCTTCGGTTTTGTCGAGGAAGGTGATGCATACCTGTTCGCCTTCGTTGGCGTTGTATTCGAGTTCTATTGTGCACTGATATGCGTTGTGGCCGCTTTTGTAGATGAATGTTACGCTTGTATCCTCACCTGTGGGATAGAGGTTGTCAGCAGAGAAGGTTCTGATTTCTTTCAGAGAGGAAACTGTGGGGAGACCGTCATCGCCGGTGGTGTATGTGGGAATGAATATCTTGTCGTTAGCAATGCGGATAGCTTCAAATGCATATTTTGCACTTATCTCAAGAGTTTCGCTGTTGCCTTTGAGATAGAGAGAGTTTTTCTCGGGTTTGCTTGTTACCTCGGCACCCTCGGGAATGGTGAAGCCCGCGGCACTGTACTGATTCAGCACCTCGGCTGAAAACCAACCTTCCAGGTCATTGTCGGTAGGAGCAGGTACGGTGTTACCGTACTTATCGTAAATAACCGAACTGCCGGGGGCATTGGTAAAGGGCTTTTCTTTTTTGCATCCGCTTAAAGAGAATAAAGCGGAGATACAGAGTGCGGTTGCCAAAAGCAGAGCGGCTATGCGTAAAAACTTACTGTTCATAATTAACTCCTTTTAATTTATTTATGGCGATAAACCATCACTATAAATAATATCACAAAATAGTTTCTAAGTCTATACTTTCGGATACATAAAAGTGACATATGGAGTAATATTTTTGCGGCTGAAACACAAAAGCCCCGCCAAACAGGCGAGGCTTTCGGGTTTTGATTTGGTTTTATTTTCAGAAAGGAATAAGTTTTACTTTTCGGTGGATTGCTTTGAGTGGCAGGTGCCCTTCAAAGCACATCCAGAACAATTACATCCGCAGGAAGATTTACCTTTTTTCTTGTTGCTGATAAGATAGATTATCACACCTGCTATTACCGCCAGAAGCCCTGCTGAAATGATTATTGTTCCTAAATTGTTCATTATGAAATCAAACATTTCACATTCTCCTTTTTATTTGACTCTGACTTTTTTAGTGAGACGGGTGGACTCTTTGTAGGGGCGCACCAGCATATAAATCATAAATGCAAGTATAACGCCTGAGATTACTGTGCCGATGATGTTGCCGTCGCCCATAAACCATGAGCCGAACTGATATACCATCAGAGATATAGCGTATGCAAAGGCGGTCATATATCCCAGAGCAAATGCGGTCCATTTGCCGCTGTTCATTTCTCTTCTGATAGCACCCATTGCCGCAAAGCAGGGGGCACAGAGGAGGTTGAATATCATAAAGCTGTATGCGGCTACACCGTTGGCGCCGAAGAGTGAGGATACGGCTGCGTGTAATGCAGTGGAGTCTTCTGCTACGTCACTTCCTACATTGAGGAGAACTCCGTAAGTGGAAACGACGCCTTCCTTGGCGATGAGACCTGTAATGGTAGCTACAGCAGACTGCCAGTTGCCGAATCCCAGGGGGATGAACAGGAAGGCAATGGCGTTGCCTATAAGAGCAAGGAGAGAGGAGTTGTTATCCTCTACCATTGTGAACTTGCCGTCAACAAATCCGAATCCCTGCAGGAACCAGAGAATTACGGAGGCAAGGAGGATTATTGTGCCTGCTTTCTTGATGAAGGACCAGCCGCGTTCCCATGTTGCGCGGAAAATATTTCTGGGAACGGGTGCGTGATAAGCGGGAAGCTCCATAACAAAGGGTGCGGGGTCGCCTGCAAAAAGCTTTGTTTTCTTAAGGATTATACCCGATATAATTACAGCGGTAATACCGATTAGATATGCAGACACTGCAACAAGTCCGCTTCCGCCGAAAATAGCCCCTGCAAAAAGACCGATAATGGGCATTTTTGCACCACAGGGGATAAAGCAGGTGGTCATTATGGTCATACGTCTGTCTCGCTCATTCTCGATGGTTCTGGATGCCATAACTCCGGGTACACCGCATCCTGCACCTACCAGCATAGGAATGAAGCTTTTGCCGGAAAGTCCGAACTTTCGGAAAAGTTTATCCATAATGAATGCAACTCTTGCCATATATCCGCAGTCTTCAAGGAGAGAGAGCAGAAGGAAGAGTATGAACATCTGCGGCACAAAGCCGAGTACTGCGCCAACACCGCTGACTATACCATCAGAGATGAGTCCCTGAAGCCAGGGCGCACAGTTTATGGAGGTAAGGAAATTGTCGACTGTAGGGATTATCCACTCGCCGAAGAGTGTGTCGTTCATAAATCCCACAGTCCAATTTCCGATGGAGCCGATGGCAAGGAAGTAGACAAGGAACATAATGACGGCGAATATGGGGAGTGCCAGAAAACGGTTTGTAACAACCTTGTCGATTTTGTCGGAAACGGTGAGTCTGCCAATATGCTTTTTGACATAGCACTTTTTCATCAGGCTTTCGATGTAGTTGTAGCGTTCGTTGATGATGATGCTCTCGGCATCGTCATCCAGCATTTTTTCAATTTTTACAATATCTGTTTCTATGTGCTTGAGAATATCATTGCTGATATTAAGCTTTTCCAGCACTTTGTCGTCGCGCTCGAAAATTTTGATGGAGTACCAGCGCTGCTGTTCCTCGGGCATACTGTGAATGGCAGCCTCTTCGATATGTGCCAGAGTGTGCTCAACGGCACCTGAGAAGTTGTGCATGGGGACTTTTTTGCCCTTCCTGGCGGCTTCTATTGCAAGGTCTGCGGCATCGGTGATGCTGTCACCCTTGAGGGCAGATATCTCGATAATCTCGCAACCAAGTTCGCGGCTCAGGCGGTCGGTATCAATTTTGTCTCCGTTTTTTCTCACGAGATCCATCATATTGATGGCGATTACAACGGGGATGCCAAGCTCCATAATCTGTGTGGTCAGGTACAGATTCCTTTCCAGATTTGTGCCGTCAACAATGTTGAGAATTGCATCGGGACACTCATCAATAAGGTAGTTTCTTGCAACTACTTCTTCCAGAGTGTAGGGAGAGAGGGAGTATATGCCGGGAAGGTCGGTGATGATAATGTCATCCTGCTTTTTGAGTTTGCCTTCCTTTTTCTCTACGGTTACACCCGGCCAGTTTCCAACGTACTGGTTGGAGCCTGTGAGGGCATTGAAAAGTGTTGTCTTGCCGCTGTTAGGATTGCCGGCAAGTGCGATTTTTATGCTCATAGCTTTACCTCTTTCATTATGTTAAAGGGGGGAGTTATTCCACCTCGATCATTTCTGCATCGGCCTTTCTCAGGGAGAGCTCATAGCCTCTGACAAAAAGCTCCAGAGGGTCACCCAGGGGAGCTACCTTGCGGACGTATATTTCAACACCCTTGGTGATTCCCATATCCATAATGCGGCGTCGGATAGCGCCCTCGCCGTGGACCTTGACCACCTTGGCTGTTTTGCCGATTTTTACATCTTTGAGTGTATTCATATAAGTTTCTCCTTTGTCAGTTAGCAAAGGCTAACTTGAGGTTTAAAATGATAGTTAGCACCTGCTAACCGTTAATTATAATACACCTGATGTAAGAATTTGTCAATGAGGAAAAGGTGATTTTAACTGAGATTTTTTAAAATTTGGTAAAAAAGCGCATAGAGATGGGAGATGATTCGGTGCACATTTGTGTAAATAGCTCTTGGATATATGGCGGATAACTTTTCTTTTGCTTGAAAAATAAAAGGGGAAATGGTATAATACTAACAATACTTCTGTTGAAGAGGCGATTATATGCAGTTGCAGGAATCCGGCGAGATGTATCTCGAGACCATATTGGTACTTACCAAAAAGAATAATGCTGTGCGTTCGCTGGATGTGGCGGAATACCGCAACTATTCCAAGCCCAGTGTCAGCCGTGCTGTAAAGCTTCTCAAAGACGGGGGATACATCACTGTTGATGAAAACGGCTTCTTGTGGCTTACCGATGTGGGCAGAGAGGTCGCCGAAAAAATCTATGACCGACACAGGGTTATAGAGGAGTGTCTTGTGCGCCTTGGTGTGGATAAAGAAACTGCCGCTCAGGATGCCTGCAGAATGGAGCACGTTGTCAGCGACACCACCCTTGAGGCTATTAAGAGATTCCTTGAGAGACAGTAAAACTGAAGATTTGGTATAACAATACTGATATATAGAAAAACCGCCGCGGCATCAGCCACGGCGGAATTTTTTTGATTACATTTTGTTGTTGAGTGCACGTTCAAGCCAGATATCTGCGATATCCATTGCAACGAAAAGACCTGTTTTTTCAGAAGCTTTGACAAGCTGCTTTCTGGGGCTTAAATCAGGGTCGGTGCAGAGGAGCTGAACCGCAACCTTGTCGGCAACCTGCATGTCACCGACTGCTTTTTTTGTTTTTACCTGCATACGGATTACGAAGGGCTCAGACATACTTCCGTAGTAGAGCTCGTCGCCGCAACGTACCAGGGGCTTACCTTTGTAGGTGAAGAATTCTTTATTTGCCAAGGGGAATACCTCCGTCAGTTTTTCAGATAAGATTTAACCAGAGCCTCCAGAAGGTCGTCGCGGTCAATCTTTGAGATGATGTTTCGTGCATTGTCGCAGGTGGTGATGTAGGTGGGGTCCTCGGAAAGGATATAACCCACAATCTGATTGATGGGGTTGTAACCCTTTTTGCGCAGTGCGTTGTAGACGATTAAAAGAGCGCGCTTGATCTCGTCATCCTTGTCGCCGCCCAGAGAGAAAACCATAGTTTTATCCAGCATCAAAAACACCTCCGAAGTCACGGTGCGGATATGTGAAATATTTGTCTCGCACCATACTGAATACTAATTCAAAATAATTATACAACATTTGTTCTCATTTTTCAATACCCTAAATTGAAAATTAATGGAACCTTAATCTGACGATAATTTCCGTCAGAAAAAACTGCCCGAGGTAAAAGATTCTCGGGCAGTTGGTTATGTTTCAGATTGATAGAAGAATTATCCGCGGAGGGTGACGCCGATGGCGGAGAGGTTTGCGATAACCTTGTCCATAATCTCCTGAATCTCCTGTGAGGAGAGGGTTCTCTCGGTTGATGAGAATTCGAAGCGGATGGTGATGGAGTGAACTGTCTCGGTGTCGTAGGTGTCTACGATTCTGGTACCCTTGAGAAGTCCGCCTCCCTCATTCTTCCAGCACTCGGAGAGCTTCTCGAAGAACATTCCTGCAGGAATTTCAAGGCTGATATCATAGGTCATAGCAGGGAACTTTGAGGGCTCATCGTAAACAATAGCCTCTGTATTTGCTTCGGTGAAGAGCTCCATATCGATTTCTGCAAATACGACGTTTGCCTTCTTGTCGATTTTTTTGAGCACTACAGGGTGGAGAATACCCATTGAGCCTATCTCCTTGCCGTCAATACAAATTGCGTTGAGGTTTACGGGATGCTCATAGCTGTGGGCAGTTTCCTTTGATTTGAAGGTGAATTCGGTATGCTTGATGTTCAGAGCCATAACTGCCAGAATGTCGCGGAGCTCTGTGTAGAGGGTCTTGATATCCTTTGTTTTGCTGAAAAGGGTTATTGCCAGTTTCTTTCTCTCGTTGCAGAGACCGTTATCCTTGAGACCCTCCACAACTCTGCCTACCTCAAAGATACCAAAGTCGGGGCTGAAGGATGTGTTGGTCTTAACCTGACAGAGCTGTGTGGGGATAATAGACTTTCTGATAGTTTCAATGTTGGGGTTGGTAGCATTCAAAAGCTTAACGTTTTCCTCAACATCAAGACCTAAATCCTTCATCTCGTCGTTGTATGCCCATACATAGGAGTGGAGCTCGTGGAGTCCGAACTTCTTTACAAGCAGGTCCTTGATTCTGTCCTCGGCAGTCTTGATAGCTTCGGCGCGGACAGGATAGAGGGGAGCTTTTGCTGTGTTGATATCGAAGTTGTCGTAGCCGTAGATACGGGTGATTTCCTCGATAATATCTGCCTTGATGGTAACATCCTTTGTGGCTCTCCAGGAGGGAACGGTAACAGAGAAGTTGTCGCCGTCGAGAGTTACCTCAAAGCCCAGATCGGTGAGGGTCTTAACGATGGTATCGTTTGAAATTTCAATGCCTGTGTAGCGGTCAACGAAGTTTTTGTCGAAGTCGAGCTTGACAGTTTCGTATCTCTTGGCATACTCATCGGTGAGGGCTGATACTACCTGTGCCTCGGGGTTATATTTCTTCAAAAGATTAATAAATCTTGCGATGGCAAGAGTTGTCATCTCGGGGTCGAGACACTTCTCGTATCTCATGGAAGCGTCGGTTCGGTGAGCCAGACGAACGGTGGATTTGCGGATGGAAACCGCGTCGAAGGTGGCGGATTCCAGAGTAAGGGTGGTGGTGTCCTCAACGATTTCGGAGTCGAGACCGCCCATGATACCTGCGATGGCAACGGGAGTGTTGTCGTTGCAGATCATCAGAGTGTTTTCGTCGATGTTTCTCTCTACGCCGTCCAGAGTTGTGAAAGTGAAGGGAGTATCAAAGCGTTTGATGCGGATTTTCTCCACCTTTCTGGAGTCGAATGCGTGCATAGGCTGGCCCACTTCGAGCATCAGGTAGTTGGTAAGGTCAGCGAGGAAGTTGATGCCTCTCATTCCGCAATAGAAAAGGCGGATTCGCATATTCACGGGGCTTATACTTCTGGTGATGTTCTCCACCTGCATACAGCTGTAACGCTGACAGAGGGGGTCTTCGATTTTCATATCAACCTTCTTGAGGTTGTCGTAAGCGGAGAGGTCCTCGCACTCAAGAGGCTTGAGCTTTCTGTCTGCAAGAGCGGCGAACTCTCTGGCAAAGCCGTAGTGGCTCCAGAGGTCGGGACGGTTGGTGAGGGACTTGTTATCTATCTCAAAGATGATGTCGTCGATGGCGTATACATCCTTGATATCGGTGCCGTTCTTGACATCCTCGGTGATATCCATAATGCCGGAATGGTCGTCGCTGATACCAAGTTCTGCTTCGGAGCAGCACATACCAAAGGACTCAAAGCCTGCCAGAGGACGGGGAGCGATGGTGATTTCACCAAGCTGTGCGCCCACCTTGGCAAAGGCAGTCTTCATACCTACTCTTACATTGGGTGCACCGCAGACAACGTCGGTGAGTTTGCCGTCACCTGCGTCAACCTTGAGCAAGTGAAGTTTCTCTGACTTGGGATGGTCCTCGACAGACATAATCTCTGCTACAACAACACCTGAAAGGTCAGAGCCTTTGAAGAAAATTTCATTTTCAACCTCTGCAGTGGAGAGGGAGAGCTTGTGGATAAGCTCCAGTTTATCAAGACCTGAAAGGTCTACGAAATCTTCAATCCAATTCATTGATAAAAACATATTCTGCGCCCTCCTTATTCGTCGTCAGTAAACTGAGAAAGTGCCTTGAGACTTCCTGAGTTAAGGTTTCGGATATCCTTGACGCCGTACTTCATCATAGCAAGGCGTGTAAGACCCAGACCGAAAGCAAAACCTGTATATTCCTCGGGGTCGATGCCGCCTTCGCGGAGTACATTGGGATGAATCATACCGCAGGGGCAAAGCTCCAGCCAACCGCTCTGTTTGCATGAGGGGCAACCCTCGCCACCACAGATAAGACAGCTGATGTCAAGCTCAAAGCCGGGCTCAACGAAGGGGAAGAAGCCGGGTCGCAGGCGGACCTTGATATCCTTACGGAATACCTCGGAAAGCATAGTTTTCATAAAGTAAATAAGGTTGGAGATGGAGATATCCTTGTCAACCATAACGCCTTCCATCTGGAAGAATGTATTTTCGTGACAGGCATCGGTTGCCTCGTTTCTGAAACATCTGCCGGGGAAGATAGCCTTGATGGGCTTGCCTGTTTCCATAAGCTCCTTGCCGTACTTTTTGAGGATGGCATTCTGGGCTGCTGATGTGTGGGATTTGAGAAGCTGACCGTTGTCAAGATAGTATGTGTCCTGCATATCGCGGGCAGGGTGATGCTTGGGAATGTTGAGAGCCTCAAAGCACTCGTAGTCGGTGACTATCTCGGGATAGTCGATAACAGCGAAGCCCATAGTCTTGAAGATGGTTTCGCACTGTCTCTGCACAAGGGTAATGGGATGGTAGGAGCCGCACTCGCAGGAGGAGGGGGTGGTGATGTCGATAAGAGGCATTGCGGCTATCTCGGCGGCAATCTCTTTTTCTCCCAGTTCCTTTACTTTTTCTTCGATTTTCTGTGTGGTAAATTCTTTGAGCTGATTTACTTCAGCACCAAAGGTTTTTCTCTCCTCTGCGGAGAGGTCTTTCATACCCTTTAAGAGGGCGGTGATACTACCCTTTTTGCCAAGGTATGCTACTCTCAGGCTGTCAAGCTCTGTAAGGTCTGTGACTGCCGAGAGTTTTTCTGAAACTTCTGTTTGCAGTGAAATAATCTGTTCGTTCATAAAAACCTCCGTATAAAATAAAAATCGCCCATGCGTAAAACCTACGCAGGGACGAATAAAATCCGCGGTACCACCCTGTTTTTTGCATCGTAAAAGAAGCAAACACTCCTTCGGCCGATAACGGTGCCTGCCGTCGGGACCTACTGTATTTTTCAGCCTCGCCGCTCAGAAGGGAACTTCACATACTCATACACAGCAGGTCGCTTTCAGCCGCGGCAACCCGTCTCTTTGCAGTGTAGTGGGGAGCAGTTACTTCCTCCGTCAACGCGTTATGCATAACATTTTATCACTAAATTATGAATTTGGCAAGTGTTTTGTTGAAAAAACAAACAGGGTATGATATAATGTGAAACAGAATATTATAGGTTAGGTGATATTTATGGATTCATTCTGCGAACAGGTTGTTAAGCGTAAATTCGGTGCTAAACAGAAAATAATCCTTGGCGTTGTTATAGCACTTTTTGCTTTTTTGGAATTATTCGTTATTTCCATATATCTCTTTGCACCCTCGCCCTTCTGGATTATTGTAACTTTCTCGGTGGCTGTAATCGCTGTTGCTGCAGTGCTTTTTGTTTACTCCAGAATCAGGGATGTGGAGTATGATTATTCTGTGGCAGGCAACACTCTCTATATTGACAAGGTTACAAATAAGAGCAGACGCAAGAAGTGTGTGAGAGCAGAAATCGGTGCCATTGAGGATATGGGCAAGATTGAAAACGGAAATATTCCTGAGGGAAGATATGCTGTTAAAAAGAATCTCTCCGCAGGAAACGGTGAGGGTGACTATTACTGCATTTACCGCGAGGCTAATAAAGGACGAGGTCTGCTTATCTTCACTCCCAATCAGAAGATTATCGACGGAATGAAGCACTCTCTCAGCAGAGAGCTGGTTGTTAAGCTTTTTTACAAAAAGTAACCTCTCAAGGTGATTTATATGAAGGTAATTGATAAGGATACTGTTAAGTCAATTATGCCGAAACGCTCTGCCGACGCTAATAAATACAGCGTCGGCTCTCTGTTATGTGTAGTCGGAAGCAGAGGCTTTGCAGGGGCGGCAGTCATGGCTCTGAGGGCGGCATACCGCACAGGTGCAGGTCTTGTGAGATGCGCACTTCCCGAGAGCATTTATCCCATTGTGTCGGCGGCTGTGCCCGAGGCTGTGTTTGCGGTTTTTCCCGACAGTCAAAGCGGCACTTTGCCCGAGAGTGCGGCAAAGGATATTCTGGCACTTTCGAAGAAGTGTGATGCTGTGCTTGCGGGATGTGGCATGGGACTTTGCCCTGATACGGAGAGCATAGTTTGCTCATTGCTTGAATACTGCGAAGTACCCCTTGTGTTGGATGCGGATGGCATAAACGCGGCGGCAAAGCATATAGATGTATTAAATAAAAGAGAATTTCCCACTGTGCTGACTCCCCACGAGGGAGAGATGCACAGACTCACAGGTGTTCCGAGTAAAATTATCAGAGAAAACCGAGTAGAGTGTGCGGAAAAATTTACTGAGTCTGTGGCATCTGTGCTGGTACTCAAGGGTAAGGACACCCTGGTGGCGGCGGATGGAAACTGCTGTGTAAACCCTACAGGCAACCCCGGAATGGCGGTGGCAGGGTCGGGGGATGTTCTGGCAGGAATGCTCGCTTCCTTAATTGCTCAAGGAGTTAAACCTTTCGAAGCTGCAGAGGCGGCGGTGTACCTCCACGGACTTGCAGGGGATATTGCAAAGGATGAACTTACCGAGTATTCGATGCTCCCGACGGACATTATAGAGAGAATACCTTTTGCTATAAAAAACGTTTTGGCTTAATAAACTACAGGAAGTGAAAAGTATCAAACAATGTGAGGCTTTTTTGTGAAGCGGATATTTTTGATATTTTGTGTGCTGACAATGGTGCTTGTTAGCGGATGTGCAGAAAAGACACCGCCTGAACCCATACTTGATTTCAGTGCAAGAATTACTGTGGATAAGGCCGCTTTTTCGGAGGAATTCTCCGTAGAGGCGGATATAACCTCTACCATGCAGGGGGCAGTTTCCATCAGAATAACTACCCCTGATGAGATTGCTCCGCTTTGCTATAAATGGGGAGAGAGTTTTGATATTTCTCTCTATGAATACACCTGCCGCACAAATGCGGGATATCTGCCGCCCACAAGCTTTGCAGAGGGGATTTACTCGGCGCTTTACTATCTGGCAAGAAATGGAGAGTGTGTCTCATTCAGAAGCGGTGAAGCTGTGTTTGAGGGAGTGTGCCGAAGCGGCAGATACAGGGTGACTACTGACGGGGATGGAGTTATCAAAACTATTGTGGTAGATGAAATTAACCTCTGTGTGCAATTTGAATATTCCAAATAAGAATAATGAGAGTATATAAAAAACCGAGCCAAAGAGGCTCGGTTTTTGATTTGGTATAGAGTTTTGATTTATTCAGCAAGAACGTCGATGAACTTCTCCTGCATATAGTTGTATACTTCCTCGGAAAGATTTGCGAAGGTGTAACACTTGTCGAGATACTCCTGAGGAGGATAGATGAGTTCGTTCTGCTTCATTTCCTCGGGGAGAATGTCGAATGCGGCCTTGTTGGGCGTGGAGTAGCCGATGTACTCTGCGTTTGCTTTGGCAACCTCTGCTTCAAGCATAAAGTTGATGAACTTCTCGGCGCCGTCTTTGTTCTTTGCACAGGTGGGGATACACATTGAGTCAACGAAGAGGTTGGAGCCTTCCTCGGGGAGGCAGTATGCAAGGTCCTCGTTGTTTGACATCATTGTGTAGATGTCGCCTGCATAGTAGGGAGCAATGGCTGCCTGAGAGCCCTCCAGCTCGGAGAACACCATATCCATAACGTATTTCTTAACGAGAGGCTTCTGCTCAAGGAGCTTGTCGTAAGCCTTGTCGATATCTTCCTTGGTAGCGTTGGTGGGGTTGCCGCCTGTGAGCTGCATTGCAATAGCCATTGCATCACGGCTGTTGTTGAACATCAGGATGTTGCCGCTAAGGTCCTCTCTCCACAAATCAGAGAAGCCTTTTATCTCACCGTTTACCATGGATTTGTTGTATCCCAGTGCAACTACGCCCCAGCTGTAGGGAACAGAATACTTGTTCTCGGGGTCAAAGTCCATACCCTTGTATTCATCCATAACATTCTTGTAGTTGGGGATGTTGTCAAAGTTGATCTCCTGTACAAGACCCTCTGCGATAAGCTTCTCAACCATATAGTCCGAGGGAATGATTACATCGTAGCTGGAGTTGGAAGAGCTTAAGATGTTGTAGAGAGTTTCGTTGGTTTCGTAGGTTGTGTAGTTAACTTTGATGTTGTACTTTGCTTCGAATTCGGCGATAACGTTCATTGAACCGTCGGTGCCGTCGCTGATGAACTCACCCCAGTTGTATACGTTGATTTCGCCGTCGTACTGTTTGCAGCCTGTAAGGGTGACACTGCAGCCGATTACAAGCAGGCATACCATTAATAAACATATGATTTTTTTCATTTATCTATCTCCTTTTATTTTTTGTCGCTTTTAGAAGCTCTCAGATCGCGGATATTAGTCACAAGAAGTACCGTGATAATAACTACGAAAAGCATTGTTGAGAGAGCACTGATTTTGGGATAAACAGGTCGTCTGAGACTGTTGTAGATTACAATGGGCATTGTCTGGAACTGGGGACCGCAGGTGAAGTAGGAAATAACAAAGTCGTCCAGAGAGTAGGTGAAGCTTATGAGGAAACCCGAAATAATGCCGGGGAGAAGCTCAAAGAGCACTACCTTGAAAAATGCCTGCCATTGATTACAGCCAAGGTCCAGAGCCGCTTCGTAGATATGCTTATCCATCTGTCGGAGTTTGGGGGAGACAGAGAGGATGACATAGGGTGTGCAGAAGCCGATGTGGGCAAGAAGCACAGTGATAAATCCCATCTCGAAATTGAAAATTGTGCCCAGAAATGTGAAGAACAGCATCAGAGAGAAGCCTGTGACGATTTCGGGATTTATGATGGGAATATTGGAAACGGTCTGAAAAATCCTTCTGGGAGCACCTCTGAAGTTATACATACCGATGGAAGCAACTGTTCCCAGAATGGTAGAAAAAAGTGCGGACAGAGAGGCGATAAGCAGAGAATTGCGAAGACTCTGCATCAGCATCCTGTCTCGGAAAACCTCGCCGTACCATCTGAAAGTGAATCCGTCAAGATTGGTGGCGGAGTTTGCATCGTTGAAGGAAAGTACCACAAACACCGTAATGGGTGCATAGAGGAACATAAAAATGAGGAGCATATAGAGTTTGCTGGGAAGATGAAGCTTTTTCATACGCCAACCGCCTCCTCATCTCCGAATTGATTGGTGATGACAATAAATATCAGGATTATTATCATCAGACAAAGAGCAAGGGCTGAACCTACGTTCTGATTGGAACGGAAGGTTTCTTCGATGATATCACCTATCATCTTTTTGTTTCCTCCCAGATACTGGGCTACAAGGAAGGTACTTGCAGAGGGGACAAACACCATGGTAATGCCCGACACAATTCCCGGTATGGACAGGGGGAAGACAACCTTACTGAATACCTTGAAGCTGTTTGAGCCCAGGTCCTGAGCCGCTTCGATAAGATTTTTGTCGATTTTACTCATAACGGTATGAAGCGGCATAATCATAAAGGGAAGATATTCATATACCATACCCAGAATTACCGCACCGTCATTATCTTTGAGCTTGACGTTGATTCCCACAAAGGAGAGCACCGTGTCAATGGGACCGCCGTCGGAGAGGAGAATTACCCATCCGAGAAGACGGAGCAGGAAGTTCATCCACATAGGGACGGTGATGAGCATAATGATGATGCTCTGTGCTTTCTCGCTCATACGGGAAATCATATAGCTCATGGGATATGCAAGCAGAAGGCATATCAGAGTGGATACAAAGGCGATTTCCAGCGAATAGAGGAAAACCTCTCTGTATTCCCATGCTTTGCTGATGTTTGAAAGGGTGAAGTTTCCGCTCTTGTCCTGAAAAGAGTTGGTGATTATCAGCACCAACGGCACAAGGGTGAAGACTGCCATCCACACAGCATAGGGGAGAGCTAACTTCTTAGATTTCATCTTTTTCCTCCCCGGGGGTATCTGCTACAGTAATGCGGGCTCCACCGAAATTGAAGCAGACAGGTGCATAGGTTGCAACCTGCTCATCCTGCTCGCTGTGCATAATCCATTTTCTCTCGTCGGATTCAATGATGATTTCGTTGTACTCACCTTTCCAGATAACCGATTCGATATAAACGTCTGTAAGGTCGCCCTCGTCCTCGCCCGCAAAGCTGATGCCTGTGGGGGGCAGGACGATATCAAGGACAGTGTCCTTGGGATAGCACATACCGTCAAGGGTGAAATCTCTGCCCTCGATGGTGATGGTGGATGTGTTTTTCTCCTCGTCGCTGTCGGTGACAACAGCAGAAAACTCGTTCTCTGCTGTGGGGAAGAGCTTGTTCATAATATGTATATTATAGGGAGTTACTCGCATACCGATTTCTTTGCCTACATCCTGACTTACGGTAGAGTGAATGAGAATTGTGCAGTTCTTGCACTTAACCTCCATCTCGTAGTGAACACCCTTGAATACAGAGTTGACTACCTTGCCGGTTATGGTGCCTTCTTCGGGAGAGACAACCTCAATATCCTCGGGACGGATGACAACATCCACAGGCTTGTTTTTGCCGAAGCCTGCATCCTCACACTCGAAGACTGTGCCGAGAATCTTGACCTTGTAATCATCTACCATTGTCGCATTGAGGATATTTGCCTCGCCGATAAAGTCTGCAACGAAAGCATTTGCAGGCTCATTGTAGATATCAATGGGAGAGCCTATCTGTTCGATAACGCCGTTGTTCATAACTGCAACGCGGTCGCTCATTGTGAGAGCTTCCTCCTGATCGTGGGTGACGTAGACAAAGGTCTTCTTTGTCATTTTCTGAATTCTCTTGAGTTCAATCTGCATATCCTTACGCAGTTTGAGGTCCAGAGCACCCAGAGGCTCATCCAGAAGGAGAATGTCGGGGTCACACACAAGGGCACGGGCAATGGCAACTCGTTGCTGCTGACCGCCCGAGAGTTTTGTGATAGAGCGCTTTTCGTAGCCTTTGAGGTCTACTATAGAGAGCATCTGTGTGACTTTTTTCTTTATTTCAGCCTTGGGAAGCTTCTTGAGCTTCAGTCCGAAGGCAACATTGTCGAATACATTAAGATGAGGAAAGAGAGCGTACTTCTGAAAAACGGTGTTGACGTTTCTCTTGTGGGGAGGCATACCGTTGATACGCTCGCCGTCGTAGAAAACATCGCCTTCGTGAGGCTCCAGAAAACCGCCTATTATCCTGAGTGTAGTGGTTTTTCCGCATCCGGAAGGACCAAGCAGAGTTATAAACTCCTTGTCCATAATGTCCAGTGAGATATTATTGAGTATTACTTCGCCGTCAAATTTGACGTTGATATTCTTGAGTGAAACAATAGCTTTCTGTTCCAAAAAACAACACCCCCGTTTCAAATTTACAGACTAAACGTCCAATGTAAGATTATATATATATTCTGTCAATTTGTCAATGCGTTTTGCCGTACTAAAGTGTAAATTGTCGCAGTGTACAGAATAAGCGAGGAATAACAGAATATCGGGGAGAACAGCAGCGGGTATCTATACCATAGACATAATGATAAAAAAAATGCCATATTTTTGTATATTTAGCACCTTGCTATTGCAGGAATGTTTTTGATATAATGTAAACTGTAGGAATATTTAAATTTACATGAAAGGAATGTTTGATTTGAAACTTACCAAGAAACTTCTGTGTCTGGTACTTGCGATTGCAACTATTCTTTCAATTTGCATCGTAGGTTTCACTGCTGAGGCAGCTACCACAGATACAGTTGAGACAGGCGCAGCATATCCCACTGCAGCAGATGACTTCACTTGGGATAACGCAACGGTCTATTTCCTTCTGACAGACCGTTTCAACAACGGAAACACATCAAACGACAACAGCTACAACAGAGGTAAGCTCCAGAACGGTTCCCTTGCCAACTACGACAAGGTTGCCGCTTTCCAGGGCGGTGACTTCAAGGGTATAACCCAGAAGATCAAAGAGGGTTACTTCACTGACCTTGGTGTAAACGCTATCTGGGTTGCAGGTTGGTTTGAGCAGGTTCACGGCTACGCCGTAGGCGGTGAGCTGAAGAAGAGCTTTGCTCACTATGCTTACCACGGCTACTACGGACTCGATTTTTCAGAACTTGACAAGAACTACGGTACTGAGGCTGAGTTCAAAGAGATGATTGACACAGCTCATCAGAACGACATCCGTATCGTTCTTGACGTTGTTATGAATCACCCCGGCTACAACACCATCTACGATATGAATGAGTACAACTTCGGTGTTCTCAAAAGCGGATGGCAGGATACATACTATAACTTTGACCGCATCAATCAGGGCGCTTACCACGGATGCATCGGATATCAGGAAGATGCAAATGCCTGGGGCAGATGGTGGGGTACCACATGGATTCGTGCAGGTCTTGCAGGTTATCAGGGCGGCGACGGCTCTGACCTGAGAGGTGAGGTAAACTATCTGCCTGACTTCAAAACAGAGGGTACAAACACAGTTGATATACCTCAGATTCTCAAGACCAAGTGGACCAAAGAGGGTACATACAACACAAAGGTAAGCGAAGCCAACGCGACTATTTCCAAGTACAACCTGGGCGGTAAGACAGTTTCCAGCTATATGGTTGCATGGTATGCACAGTGGGTTGAGCAGTATGGTATCGACGGTTTCCGTTGCGATACTGCAAAGCATGTTGAAAAGTCCACATGGAACAAACTCAGCCAGGCTTGTACTCAGGCTCTCAAGAACTGGAGACAGGCTAATCCCTCTGCTCCCGGCGCAAAGTGGGACGAGGATTTCTGGATGACAGGTGAGCATTTCGGTATGGGCGTTGACCCCAACAGCGATTATTACAGAAACGGCTTTGACTCCATGATTAACTTCTCCTTCTCTGCTGACAGCAAGGGCGGTGGTGCCAACGGTATGAAGAAGGCAGGTAACATCAATAACACTTACGCTGACTATGCTAACCGCATTAACAACAATGCAAACGCTAACGTTCTTACATACATTTCTTCTCACGATACTGGTCTCTGCCGTGATGATCTCTACTATCAGGGTTCAGCACTTCTGCTCCTCCCCGGCGGTGTTCAGATCTACTACGGTGACGAGTCAAACAGACAGTATGTTGATTGTGAGATTCACGACCACGAGAACAGAAGCTTTATGAACTGGTCCTCTATGGATAAGGGCGTTCTCGCTCATTGGCAGAAGGTTGGTCAGTTCAGAAACAACCACGTTGCAGTAGGTGCAGGTTCACACTCTAACCTCTCTGCAACTTCCGGTGCAGCATTTGCACGTACATATAATAAGAACAATGTAACCGATAAGGTTGCTTGCGTAATCGGTGCATCCAACAACGCAAACGTTACCATTACTCTGAGCGGCACATTTGCAGACGGAGCAACTGTTAGAAATGCTTACGACGGCAAGACAGCAACTGTTTCAGGCGGCAAGGTAACATTCAATTCCGGTGCACACGGTACAATTCTTGTGGAGCTGGTTGAGGATACAAAGCCCACAACTCCCACAACTCCTACAACTCCCACAACTCCTACAACTCCTACAACACCTACTACTCCCACAACACCCACAACCCCCACAACTCCTACTACTCCTACAAAACCCACAAATCCTGTTGTTACAGAGTACGTTGTTCTGGGTGATGCAGACCTTTCCGAGAAGGTAAATGTTAAGGATGCAACCGAAATCCAGAAGTACGTTGCTTCACTTCTCGACCTTGATGAAAAGGCTCTCTTTGCGGCTAATGTTGATGCAAGTGCCACAGTTAACGTCAAGGATGCAACTTCTATCCAGAAGTACGTTGCAGGTATGGAGACAGGCTTCGACATCGGTGCCAAGGTTGTTTACAAGCAGGGTACAGAGAATCCCACAACACCTACAACTCCTACAACACCTACAGTACCCACAGATCCTACAGAGAATCCCACAACACCCACAACTCCTGCAGGTGATACAATCGACCTGACACAGATTGACGGTCAGATTATTATCCTTGTCAACAATTCTTATGCAAATCCCTATCAGCACTGTTGGACAGATGGCGGTGACGCTTACAACACATGGCCCGGCGAGGCACTCCAGCAGGTAGGCAGCTACTACTTTGCTATTATTCCTGATGCAGCAAACAGAATCATATTCAATGATAATGGCGGCGCACAGACAGATGACCTCGTTATTCCCGGTGAGTTTGCTATCTATGATATGTCAGCAGGTACATGGGCAGGTTTCCTCTCTGATATAGTTGACGTAACCAAGTTCCCCATGGATCCCTCGCTTCTTCCCGGTAATCCTGACAACCCCACAACCCCCACATTACCTTCAGATCCTGTTGAAGGCAACTACATTTATCTCAGAGATAATGCAGGCTGGGGTACAGCATACTGCCATTACTGGTCAGACAACAGCGGTTCTGTATGGCCCGGCGACCAGATGGAGTCTATGGGCGGCAACCTCTACAGAATTGCTCTCGGTAATGACTCCACAGGTGCTATGTATCAGAAGGTTGTATTTAACAACGGCGGCAACGGTGCACAGACCGGTGACCTTATGGTTGAGCTCGGCAGAGTGTTCAACAATCAGTCAAATCAGTGGGAAAACCTTAACTGATTTAATATGAATCAAACTTAAATAAACTGCCCTTTCTTCGGAGAGGGCAGTTTTTTCGTGGCAAATGCTCTTTGTTTCAAAGTTATTGCTAAAAGCAAGGTGGGGGAGTTCTGCTTATTTGTGCATTTCACATCTTTACTTTAGTTCGCTAAAGTGATAGAATATACAGGCATTCTGAAAAATGTAGAAAATTATCGGAGGAAAACAAAATGAAAAAGTTTATTATGATTATGAGCCTTGTTATGGCACTTGCTCTCTTTGCAGGTTGCACACCCGCAGGCAACACACCCGCAGGCGACACTGCAAAGGGTGACTACGAAGTTATCAAAAACGCAGGTCAGATGATTATCGGTATCACCGAGTACGAGCCCATGAACTATTATGATGCTGACGGCAAGCTTATCGGTTTTGACACAGAGTATGCTGAGGCTGTTTGCGAAATTCTCGGCGTTAAGGCTGAGTTCCGTGTAATCAATTGGAAGACAAAGGAAACTGAACTTGCTGCAGGCAATATCGACTGCATCTGGAACGGTCTTACTGTTACAGAGGAGAGAAAGGAAGATATGGATTTCACCACACCTTATCTCACCAACAAGCAGTGCGTAGTTATCAGCAAGGCAAACGCTGACAAGTTTACAACTGCAGAGAGCCTTGCAGGTGCTATCCTCACAGCAGAGTCAGGCTCCGCAGGTGAGACTGCTATCCTTGCAGATGCAAACCTCTCAAAGGCAACCTTCACAGGTGCAGAGTCACAGAAGAGTGCTCTTGTTGCTCTTGCTGCAGGCAATGCTGATGCCGCAGTAGTTGATATCACTCTTGCTGCTGCAAGCGTTGGCGAGGGTTCCTATGCCGACCTTATGATGCTGGAGGATATCGAGCTTGTAGATGAGCAGTATGCTATCGGTTTCAGAGTAGGTTCTGACCTTACTGCAAAGGTTAACGAGGCTACATATACTCTCATTGACAACGGTACACTTGCAAGCCTTGCAGAGAAATATGAGCTTACTGAGAGATACGAAGAGGCTCTCAACATCGGTAAATAAGAACAGGTTAAATTGTAAGTTATGAGTTTTTTGGAAGTTACCCTCTCACTTCTGGAGGGATTCGGCACAACGGTTCTTCTGTTTGTGTCTACACTTTTGCTCTCTATGCCCTTGGGTCTTGTGCTGATGTTTGGTACGACAACCAAGTTTTTACCTCTTAAGGTACTGGTAAGAGCATTTGTTTATATAATCAGAGGCACTCCTCTGATGCTGCAGCTTATGGTAGTTTACTACATCCCCGGTATAGTTTTCGGCTATTCCGTGGTGCGTTGGCCCATATTCGGCGGCAGTGTGGTGGCGGCACAGTTCTGTTGCGCGCTCTTCACCTTTGTGATTAACTACGCCTGTTATTTTTCCGAGATTTATCGCGGAGGAATTCAGAGTATCCCCAAGGGTCAGTATGAGGCAGGTCAGGTGCTGGGTATGACCAAGAGTCAGGTCTTCTTCAGAATCATTCTGATGCAGGTAGTGAAGAACGTTCTTCCTCCCGTCAGCAACGAGACTATTACTCTTGTTAAGGATACGGCACTTGCCAATACCATTGCGGTGGCTGAGATTGTGTTCTCCGCGGAGAGAATGCTTAATCTCCACAATATCATCTGGCCTATGTTCTATACAGGTGCCTTCTACCTTGCTTTCAATGCTCTGCTGACATTCCTGTTCGGCAGAATTGAGAAAAAGCTTTCATATATCAGGAGTTAATTATGGCAGTACTTGAAGTATGTAACATAAAGAAGAATTTCTCAAAGCTTCAGGTCCTCAAGGGAATAGATTTTTCTCTGGAGGAGGGAGAGGTTCTGGCTATTATCGGCTCTTCAGGAAGCGGCAAAACAACACTTCTGAGATGCCTCAATTTCCTGGAAATTCCCGATGAGGGTGCAATAAAAGTCAACGGCAATGTGGTATACGATGCACATCGTGAGAAGAGATATACCGACAGCGAAATTCGCCAGAACAGACTGAACTTCGGTCTTGTTTTTCAGCAGTTTAATCTGTTCCCGCAGTATAATGTTCATCGTAATCTCACTATGGCGGCGGAGCTTCTGGAGGCTAAAAGCCTCAAGGGTGCGGCGCGTCAGGAGAAACTTGCAGAGATTAACAAACGGGCAGACGAGTTGCTCCAAAAAGTGGGACTTTCGGAGAAAGCAGAGTCTTATCCCGTGGAACTTTCGGGCGGTCAGCAACAGCGAGTGGCTATTGCAAGAGCTTTGATGCTCTCTCCCAACATCCTGTGTTTTGATGAGCCCACCTCGGCACTTGACCCCGAACTTACGGGCGAGGTCTTGAGGGTTATCGATGAACTTCGTCAGGATAACCGCACAATGGTGGTGGTAACTCACGAGATGGAGTTTGCCAGAAAGGTTGCCACAAAGGTGATTTTTATGGCGGACGGTGTTATTGAGGAAGAGGGTACTCCCGAGGAAGTCTTTGCACATCCCAAGAGCCTAAAACTTCAGAGTTTCTTGCTCTCATCCCTTGAGAAATTCTGATAACAAAAGAATATTTGACAATAACGAAACGGGCAGACATAGTTCTGCTCGTTTTTTTATGGAATTTTCCGCATGGGTAAAAATCTTTACTTTTATTTTGTATTATGATAAAATAAGATGAATGTGCACAGGGAGGCGTTGAAAATGCAGTATATTGATGAAAAATTCAAAGACAGGAATCCTGCTGATACCGTTGCTCTGATTCAAAGCATACTTGAGAATCTGGGCGTTGAAACTGTAGAATACTGGAATGAGTCAGGCGTTGAGAATTGCCACTCGTTGAATCTTTGTGCGAAAGCAGGAGCACCCGCGTCCAACGGCAAGGGAGTTACCCGAGAGTTTGCCAGAGCGAGTGCCTATGCCGAGTTTATCGAGCGCTTGCAGGGTGGTCTGCATTTTTACAAGAATCAGTCTATAATCAGAGACCCCGAGCTAAATATTCACGCGTATGCCCCTGATGCAAGATATATGACTGAGAAGGAGCTTGTGGAAAACGGCGAATGGATGGATTATCTCATTGAGAAAGCCACCACTCCCGATGTTACCAGAGAATCTATTGCACAGAAGTGCCGTGTGTTTGCCTGTGCCGATGAGGACAGTATACTTACGCTACCTTTTTACAGCCTTTTTGAGGATAAATATGTGTATTTGCCCATAGCTTTTGTGGACCAGGTATATGCAAGCAACGGTTGTTGTGCGGGCAATACCCGTGAGGAAGCATGGGTGCACGCGTTCTCCGAAATTCTGGAGAGAAATGCATCGGTTTCTACCCTTACGGGCGGCGGTGCCGTGCCAAAGATTCCCGAGGAGGTTATTGAGAATTTCCCTGTTGTGAAGAAGATTCTCAAGGAGGTCAGAGAAAATGGCGATTTCGATATAGAGATATTTGACCTTTCGGGCGGAAACGGTTACCCTGTAGTGTCCACCAGAATTATCAACAAGAAAACCCACAGTTACCAGATAAACGTGGCAGGCGACCCTGTGCTTGAAATAGCATTGCAGAGAACACTTACAGAGCTTATGCAGGGACGAAATGTCTCGAGACTTGCCTCAAGACACGATGGAAGAATTCTTGGTAAAGTCTCATCCGCCGCGGCAACAAGTAATGTTATTAATCAGCTGGAGACAGGTAACGGATACTTTTTCGCTGATTATTTTGCCAATGAGATTACCTGTGACAAGGTTTCCGCCGGCTTTGATGATAACAGCAACAAGTCGAATAAGGAACTGCTCGACTATGCTCTGAATGTATACAGAAAAATCGGAAAACCCGTATATGTGAGAAATTTCTCATATCTGGGATTTCCCTCCTACAGATTCGTGATTCCCGGCTTCTCCGAGGCTTTCATCGGTAAAGCATTTGAACCTGTATCCGAATACGGAATAGCTGATTCCGTGAGAGGAGTATTCCTCGATGCGGCTTCGGCTGATAACAGCGACCTCAATATGTTCCTCTTCTATAACAATATGGTGAGCAAGATTTACGGACGGTATAATATGTTCGGAAGACTTGCAGGTATTCCCATGGCAGGTAATACCAATGTTCTCCTTGCCGCAATTACCAGAGCTTATGCGGCATTCAGGCTCGGAAAGCTTTCGGATGCGGTGAAGTTCACCAATGATTACCTGCGTGGAGGAAGCGACGAAGAGGTTAAGGAGTACTTCCGTTGTGTCAACAAGTATATTGAGCTGAAGAGTGTGGGTGTTTCAGAGGATAAAATTAGAGTTATTCTTCCTAAGTTCTTCAGCAAAGAATACCCGGAAAAGCTATTTTCGGCACTTGATAAGGGGCTTACTCCTTATGATGACTATCTGCTTCGCTGTGACTTTAAGAGTTGTCAGGAATGTAAATACAAGGGTGCTTGTGCATATCAAAGCTCAAAAGATATGGTTGCTGCCGCAGGAAAAGTCCTGAGTGCCTATCACGACGGACAGAAAGCGGATGAATTTAAGATTTAACCCACAAATTAACCCACAAAAACCACCTCTTTGCAGGTGGTTTTTTTATATAACACTTGATGTGCCGCGTATAAATGTGATATAATAATCTGCAATGTAAAATAGGGGATGAGTTTCTTATGGAACTGAAAAGAATAGTTGTGAAGGTTGGTACCTCCACACTTACATACGAAAATGGTAAAGCGAACCTCAGAAGAATTGAGGAGCTTTGCAAGGTGCTTTCTGATTTGCAGAATCAGGGCAGGGATGTTATCCTTGTTTCCTCCGGTGCCATTGGTGTCGGTATGGGCAAGGTGGGTCTTTCCGAAAAGCCTTCGGGCACCAAGGAAAAGCAGGCTCTGGCGGCTATCGGTCAGTGTGAGCTGATGTTTATGTACGACAAGCTCTTCGGCGAATATAATCACATGGTTGCCCAGGTGCTGCTCACCCGTGATGCGGTGGATTCGGAGCACAAGAAAGAGAATGTCATCAACACCTTCGATACTCTCCTTTCCATGGGAATTATTCCGATAGTTAACGAGAACGATACGGTTGCCATTGATGAGCTTCAGGGACATAATTTCGGCGATAACGATATGCTCTCTGCCATTGTTGCAAAGCTGGTGGGGGCAGATGCTCTGATAATTCTCACCGATATTGACGGACTCTACACCAAGGACCCCAGAAAGAATTCTGATGCAGAGCGTATTGAGGTGGTAGAAGCTATCACTAAAGAAATTGAAGAGATGGCAGGCGGCTCGGGCTCCAACCGCGGCACAGGCGGTATGACCACAAAGATTATGGCGGCTAAATACGTCACCGAAGCAGGAATTGACTGCTATGTAATTGGCGGGGACGACCCCAAGAGAGTTTACGATGTGACTGACGGCAACTCCGTGGGTACATTGTTTATGGCACAATAAATTGAATTTGTAAGGAGAGATACCTATGACTATGATAGAGATGGGAAAAAGAGCCAAAGAGGCTTCCCGAGTGCTTGCTACAGCAGGTGAACTTAAAAACAAAGCCCTCTATGCTCTGGCTGATGCCTTGGAAGCAGAGGTTGATTATATTCTCGAAGAGAATAAAAAGGATCTGGATGCAGGTCGGGCAAACGGAATGAGCGAGGCACTGCTTGACAGACTTGCCCTGACAAAGGAAAGAGTTTCTTCAATGGCAGACGGTGCCCGTCAGGTAGCAGGTTTCAAGGACCCTGTGGGTGATGTGCTCTCGGGCAACAAGCTTCCCAACGGACTTGAGGTCACAAAGGTGAGAGTGCCTCTGGGTGTTATCGGTATTATCTATGAGGCTCGTCCCAACGTTACCGCAGATGCCGCCGCACTTTGCCTCAAATCGGGCAACGCGGTTATTCTCCGCGGTGGCAAAGAGGCTATCAACTCCAATATGGCAGTTGCCGAGGTTATGAGAAAAGCTATTAAAGAGGCGGGTCTGCCTGAAGACAGTGTTCAGCTTGTGAAGGATACCACAAGACAGAGCTCCATTGAGCTTATGGGCCTTACCGATTATCTGGATGTGCTTATTCCCCGAGGCGGTGCAGGACTTATCAAAGCTACCGTTGAGAATGCCAAGGTGCCTGTTATTGAGACAGGTGCAGGTAACTGCCACGTTTATATTGATGAGTTCGCAGATACAAAAATGGCGGCGGATATTGTGTTCAATGCAAAGACCTCCCGTCCTTCTGTTTGCAATGCAATAGAAACCGTGCTTGTTCATAAAAATATAGCAGAAAAAGCCCTGCCCATGATGAAGGCAGAGCTTGATAAGATGAATGTAGAAATCCGCGGATGTGAGCGAACCAAGGCTATCCTTGGAGACTCTGTTGTGGATGCTACCGACGAGGATTATTTCACAGAATATCACGACTACATTCTGGCGGTTAAGGTTGTGGATGACATTGACGAGGCTATCGCTCATATCGCAAAGTACTCCACAGGTCACAGCGAATGTATTGTTACTGACAACTATGCAAATGCAAATAAATTCACCTCGGAGATTGACTCCGCGGCAGTGTATGTCAATGCGTCAACCCGCTTTACTGACGGCGGCGAGTTTGGCCTCGGTGCCGAAATCGGTATCTCAACCCAGAAGCTTCATGCAAGAGGTCCTATGGGTATCAATGAGCTGACAAGTATGAAGTTTATTATCAGAGGTAACGGTCAGGTAAGATAATTATCGCTTTTAAATTATTATATATAGCAGGGCAAGTATCAGCACAGGGTCAGTATTCTCCTCTGCAGACAGAATCATAATCAGCAGAAGTATAAGGAGTTTTTCCTTGTCTTCAAAGAGATTCTCAAGGGCAGAGCTTGGATTTGCAGGCAGTGAAGCGGAAGTTTTTTCTAAGTCTTTATTTGAAGATTTATCTTCCGTCAATGTGAGATTTGATTCTTTATGAGAATTATTGTGTGTACCTCCTGAGGGTGCGGAGTGAGTAACTCTTGAGTGCATCTCCTGTGCGCGTCTGAGAGCTTCTTGTTGCATTGTGTCCATTGTGTCACCTGTGATTACTGAAATATCCCCATGTCCTTTATGGCGGGGAGCAGACGCATAATTCTGAGAATTTTTGATGCTTCGTCGAGCCTCTGACATTTCTGCTTTGATAAAAACGGTCTGAGTGCATTGAGAAGCACGGTGGATTCATCATCTCGGTTCAAACTCGACATCAGTGGCATAAGTTTTGCACCGATACTGAGGATGTCGGGGGAAAGCCCGTTACCGATACTGCTTGAAATAGCAGGGGGTGAGGGCTGAGATATTTGGGAAAAAGCAGAAGCGAGAGAGGATAAATCAAAGCCTCCTGAATTAGTGTTGTTTTCTTTCACAGTAGGGTTTTGTTGAGGTGCGAGCCCCAGACTCTGTGAAAGCTCCCGAATTTTTTTCATTGCATCGGGGTCAGAGAGTATCCCCGATATTGCGTTATCCAGATTATCCATTGGAACTCAGTTTTCTGATAAGTGCCTGAATCTGTGGATTTTCCAGGAACTTTTTGGACTTTTCAGGATTTGTGAGAAGGTCGTTAACCTTATTTTTCTGCTCCTCGGAAAGATTGGAGAGAAGTCCCTGAATGTTCCCGCTCTGAGCGTTGTTCACTATCTGTTCGGGGCTCTGTCCCAAGTTTTTTGAAAGGTTTCTTAACATTTCGTTTGGGAAGTCTTTGTTTGACATAGTAACACCTCGCAATACTTATATGTTTGATTTGTATATATTATGACAGGGAGTGAGAATGTGCGAATATTAGTTGTGTCTGACAGCCACGGTGACATATTGGCACTGAAAAATGCCGTGCAAAGCCAGAGCACTGCCGAGGTCATTGTTCACCTTGGAGACGGTGCTGATGAGGCAGAGGAGATACGGTTCGACTTTCCTGAAAAAATGATGATATCCGTCAAGGGAAACTGCGACTTTTGCTGCGAAAAGCAAGCTGTGGAGATTTTTTCGGTGGCGGGAAAGAAGATTTTTGCCACCCACGGACATCTCTACGGAGTAAAGGGCGGAATCTACAGGGCGGTGTGCGCCGCCAGAGAAGAGGGTGCGGATATACTCCTTTTTGGTCACACCCATCAACCCCTTGAGGTATATGATGACGGACTTTATATTCTCAATCCCGGAAGTCTCAGAAATTATATCCCCACCTACGGCTATGTTGATATTACCGACAAGGGGATTATCACTAATATCGTGGAACTCAAAAGATAACCTGTGCATCAACATAATTTTTACAGTAGAATTTGTTTTTGTTTTATGATACAATAATCTAAGTTCGGAGGTGAATAGTGTGAATTTTCACGGCATAACAATAAGCGAAGCTCTCAAAGCAGAGTTGGAGTCTATGGAAAAAAGCCGCAGAATGCCTCATGCTATCATCATTTCCGGCGGAGATGGTCAGTCGAGAGAGAGCCTTTCCCGACATCTGGCTATGTGGGCGGTTTGTGAATCTTCCCAAAAGCCCTGCGGTGAATGCCGCGCCTGCATAAAGGCTCAGAGCAAGAACCATATGGATATTTATTATGCCAAGGGCAGGGGCAAGACGGATATTATCCCTGTTGACGAGGTAAGAAATATTATCAAGGATTCGGTTATCGTACCCGGAGAAGCCCACAAGAAGGTTTATATCTTTTATGATGCAGATAAGAGGATGGCTAAAGAGGGTTACAATGCTTTTCTGAAAACCCTTGAGGAGCCTACTCAGGATACACTTTTTATTCTGACGGCGGAATCTGCAAAAACCTTGCCCGTGACGATTATTTCCCGATGTGCGGTGCTGAATATCTCGGCTAAGGAGAGCATCCCCGAGGATACTCTCGTGCTTGCAAGGGAGATACTCAAAGGGATAATTGCCCTTCGGGAAATGGAACTTATGAAAGCCTGTGCGGCTCTCTCTTCGCGTCAGAAGGCGTTGGAGGTGCTGCCTGTCATCAGGACGGTGCTCTCGGATGCCTTGTCACTCTCGGTGGGAGCGGAGCCTCTGTGTGATGCTGAGACTGCAACACTGCTCAGGCAAAAACTTACCAAGGCAAAAATTATCAGCCTTATTGATGTAACAAGCAATGCGATAAATAAAACCAACCGCAATGTTAATCCCACAATACTCACAACGTGGCTTTGCGGTGAATACAGGAGGATATCATGGCAGAAGTAGTAGGTGTCCGCTTCAAAGAAGTGGGAAAGATATATTATTTTGACCCCGATTCCGAGAAATTCTCGGCAGGGGATATGGTAATTGTAGAAACTGCAAGAGGTGTGGAATGCGGACAGATAGCAACTCCCAACAAGGAAGTTGACGACTCCGAAATTGTGCATCCTCTCAAAAAACTCATCCGAAAAGCCACAGATGCTGACCTTAAGAAGCTGGAGAACAATAAATCTCTGGAGAAACGTGCATACGATATTTGTGCAAAGAAGATTGCCGAGCACGGACTTGAGATGAAACTCGTCAATGTTGAATATACATTTGATGCAAGCAAGATTCTCTTCTACTTTACCGCTGACGGCAGAATTGACTTCAGAGCACTGGTAAAGGACCTTGCATCGGTATTCAAAACCCGTATTGAGCTGAGACAGATTGGTGTCCGCGATGAAGCAAAGATGCTTGGCGGTCTTGGCGTTTGCGGCAAACAGTTCTGCTGCTCAAGTTTCCTCGGAGATTTCCAGCCTGTTTCCATCAAAATGGCAAAGGAACAGGGACTTTCTCTTTCACCTGTCAAAATTTCAGGGACCTGCGGAAGACTTATGTGTTGCCTTAAATATGAGCAGGAGGCATACACTGACCTTCTGAGGAATACACCTAAATACGGAGCCATCGTAAAAACTCCCCAGGGTAAGGGTACTGTTGTTGAGGTGAATCTCCTGACAGGCGTCCTAAAGGTAAAGATGGACAATACTCCTCCCGAGGCGGCTCCCCAGACCTTCAAGGTCAAGGAAGTAAAACTCCTTAAGGATGGTTCTATCAAGGTTGATAAAAAGGAACTTGAAGAGCTTAAGAACCTTGAATAATTAAGGAAGTATAAGTTGATTTGTGCTGAAATTTCTATGGATTTTTTAGCAGAAAAATAAAAAATTACTGGTAATTTGAGAAATATAGCTTAAAATATTGCTTTTTTCTGAAAGTGTGCTACAATATAAGACGAAAATAATTAAGGAGGTGCCTCCCATGGCATATATTATCAACGATGATTGCATTTCCTGCGGCGCTTGCGCTGACGAGTGTCCCTGTGCTGCTATCTCCGAGGGCGATGGCAAGTATGTAATCGACGCAGACATCTGTGCAGATTGCGGTGCTTGTGCTGACGTTTGCCCCGTAGATGCTCCTCAGGCTGAGTAATCATTAAAAAGACACTGACTGCACCCCTGCTTTTTTAGTATGGGGTGCTGTTGTATTATATACGAGATTTTAAAGAGGTGAGATTATGCTGAAAGCAGGGGAGAGACTGGAGCCTTTGGGAAATGGCGTGGAGATAATTGTGTCCCGTAAATTTGCTTTTACAACGGATACCATACTTCTTGCCGACTTTGCAAATCATCGCAAAACCGATAAGGTTGTGGATTTGTGCACGGGCTGCGGAATCATTCCGCTTCTTCTTTCCAGAGAGAATGCTCCCGCAGAGATTAAAGGTGTGGAGATTTTCCCCGAGGGTGCCGATATGATGAGCCGTTCGGTAAAGCATAATTCTCTTGAAGAAATAATAACCCCTGTTTGTGCAGACTTGAAGGAACTCAAAGGCGTGGTTCCTTTCGGATACTATTCGCTTGTAACCTGCAATCCGCCCTATAAACTTTCGGGAGGCGGAGTGAAGAGCAGAGGTGACGAGGCACTTCTGGCACGTCACGAGGAGATGTGTACTCTTGAAGATGTGATTTCAGTAGGTGCAAAACTTCTGCAATTCGGAGGCAGACTATGTATATGTCAGAGACCCGAGAGGCTCACGGATGCTATGGAACTTATGCGAAAATATGACGTGGAGCCCAAGAGGCTGAGACTGGTGCAGGGAAAAGCCTCAAAAGCCCCCAAACTATTTTTGCTTGAGGGCAAAAGGGGCGGCAAAAACGGCGGACTTGTTGTGATGCCCACTCTTGCTGTTGAAAGGGAAGACGGCGGCTTTACGGATGAAATGAACAGTATTTACGGATGCTATAAGGATAATGCAGGGAGTTGTCTCAATGGATTATAACGGAATTATTTATGTGGTAGGAACACCAATAGGCAATCTGTCGGATTTGAGTGACAGGGCGAAGAGAGTTCTCTCTGAGGTTGATTTTATTGCCGCGGAGGATACGAGAGTTACTCTGAAACTTCTCAATCATCTGGGCATAAAAAAGCCTATGATAAGCTACTTTGAGCATAACAAACTTCAGCGGGGTGAGGAGATTTGTGCCCGAATCCTCGGGGGAGAATCCTGTGCTATTGTTACAGATGCAGGTATGCCCTGTATCTCTGACCCGGGTGAAGAACTTATTAAGCAGTGTGCTGAAAAGGGCATTCGCACAGAGGTGGTGCCGGGTCCCTCGGCGGTAATTTCGGCACTTTGTGTTTCGGGACTTGCCACAGGAAGATTTACCTTTGAGGGCTTTTTGTCTGTGAACAAAAAGAGCAGAAAAGAGCATCTGGAGGCACTCCTGAATGAAACAAGGACAATGATTTTCTATGAAGCTCCCCACAAGCTTGCAAACACTCTCAAGGATTTTTACGATACCTTTGGTGTGAGAAAACTCACCATTGCCAGAGAGCTTACAAAACTTCACGAGGAGATTATACGTACTGATACAGAGGAGGCACTCAGACACTACGGCGACGGAAGCCTCAAGGGCGAAATGGTGCTGGTGCTGGAGGGTGCCACCCTCAAAGAGGAAAAGGCAGTTACTCTTGAGGATGCTGTGAGTATTGCGGAAAAACTCATTGAATCAGGCACCAAGGCGTCCGAAGCCGCAAAGGAAGCTGCGGCGGTGACAGGCTTTAAAAAGAACGATATATACAGGGAACTGATATAAATGGGATACAAAGAAACACTTGAAAAAATACATTCGCTTTGCAGATTCGGCTCTCGTCCCGGACTTGAGAGAATAAATATGCTTCTTGAGATGCTGGGGAATCCTCAGGATGAACTTGAATTTGTCCATGTAGCAGGAACCAATGGAAAAGGCTCCACCAGCCAGATGATATCATCGGTTCTGAGAAAATCAGGATATAAGACGGGTCTGTTTATTTCTCCATATATTACGGATTTTACAGAGCGGATTCAGATTGACAACACTCCCATTGTGCAGGATAAGCTGGTGGAGGTTGCGGAGTATGTGTTCTCTTTTGTGGAAATACTCAACAAGGATGATATTATTATTACCGAGTTCGAGTTTGTTATGGCGGTGGCATTTGAGTTTTTTAGGAGAGAAAATACAGATATCGTAGTGCTGGAGACAGGGCTTGGGGGCAGGCTTGACTGTACCAATGTTATAGAGCCTCCTGTGTGTACGGTGCTTACTAGAATCGGTCTGGACCATACGGATATTCTGGGGGATACCATTGAGAAGATAACCGCTGAAAAGTGCGGTATTATCAAGGGCGGAAGCAGAGTGGTTTCTTCACAGCAGACCGCTCAGGCGGAGGCTGTTATCCGCCGAACTTGCACGGAGTGCCAAGTACCTCTGGTATTTGCAGACGAGAGCAAATTTGACCATATAGAGAGAACCCTTGAAGGGACAGCTTTTGAATGGAATGGATTAAAACTTAACATAACCCTGATCGGTGAGCATCAGCTTCAGAATGCCTCGGTGGCACTCTGTGCTTTGAATGTTCTCAAAGAGCGTGGCTTTGACAAAATCGATGAAGTATCAATAACCGAGGGTTTTGCCGTGGCAGAGAATCCTGCCCGATTTGAGGTGATGAGCAAATCTCCCGTAGTTATCCTTGATGGCGCTCATAACGAAGACGGTATGAAGACCTTTGCAGATACAGTCCGGAAGTTTATGGGGGACAGAAAAGGTGTTCTTCTCATGGGAATGCTTAAGGACAAAGACAGCAGAAACTCGGTGAAATTAATTGAGGGTATGTTTGACTTTGTGTATACTGTGACGGTTGATAACCCCAGAACCCTTACCTCTTGTGAGCTTGCTCAGATTTGTGAGGGGCATTTCCCGAATGTTTCGCCTGTTGAGGATGTTGCTATGGCATTTGATTTGGCTCTTGTGAAGGCTTTGGAGACGGATTCTCACTTGTGCATTTGCGGCTCGCTCTATCTGGCAGGTCAGCTTCGACAGTATATAAAAGAAAAACTTTCATAACTATTTTTTGCGACAGTTGAATAAAACAAAATTTTACGTCCATACTTATTTAAAATAGGTATGGACTTATTTTTTTGAGGATGTGAAATAATGCTGAAGATTCAAAGCGAAAATCAGGTAATGACTGCTGAACTTTCAGGAGAGCTTGACCATCACCGATGCGCGGTTATCAGAAAGAAGATTGATATGCTCACCGAGCAGGAGAGACCGCGGATGCTCAGACTTGATTTCTCAGGTGTACAGTTTATGGACAGTTCAGGCATTGGACTCGTGATGGGCAGATACAGACAGATGTCGCTTATAGGTGGAAAACTAATGGTGATAAACATTCCGCCGCATCTAAAAAATCTATTCAGGCTTTCAGGACTTGGTGCATTGGGGGTGTTGGAATGACTTATACAAACGAAATGAAGCTGAGTTTCAGTGCAAAGAGTGTAAATGAGAGCTTTGCCCGTACGGCTGTGTCATCGTTTGTGTTGCCGCTTGACCCCACAATTGCGGAACTGACAGAGATTAAGACCGCAATTTCTGAGGCGGTTACAAATTGTATTGTCCACGGATATAAACACGGGGAAGGCACTATCTACATAGAAGCAAAGATTACCGAGAGTGGTAAGCTGATAGTAAAAATCAGGGACAAGGGTTACGGTATTCCTGATATCAAGTCAGCTATGGAGCCGCTTTTTACCACTGGTGGCGAAGAACAGGCTGGACTTGGATTTACGGTTATGCAGAATTTTATGGACAAGGTTTCCGTGCGTTCAAAGCCTATGAAGGGAACTGCGGTTACAATGGAAAAGCACATAGTAAGGCACCTGAAAAATGACAGAGCGTGAAGCACTTGTAGCTGAAAATCTGGGACTTGTGAGAGCCTCGGCGAAAAAACTCTCGTGCAAAGGGGTTGAGTACGAGGAGCTCTACTCGGCAGGTTGTGAGGGTCTTGTTAAGGCGGCAGACAGATTTGATGCATCCTTGGGGTATCGCTTTTCAACCTATGCGATGCCTGTTATTCTGGGAGAAATGAAACGTATATTCCGCGACGGGGGAACGGTAAAGGTCAGCCGAAGTCTTCGTGAATTATGGCTGAAAATATCAAGGGCTTCGGCTGAGTTTGAACTTAAAAACGGCAGAGAACCCACTGTGTCGGAGATATCACAAATCCTTGGGGTGGAGGCGTCGCTGGTCTCCGAGGCACTCTGTGCCTCAAGGATTCCCATGTCTTTGTCTGCGAAGGATGACGAGGAAAACAGCGAATATGATATTCCCACCGATTCCACTGAAGCGGAGGTAACGGAGAAACTCACCCTCAGAGCATTGATAGAGGAACTGCCCTTTGAGGACAAGGAATTGATAAAACTCAGGTATTTCAAGGAGAAAACCCAGTCACAGACAGCACGGGAACTGGGGATGACTCAGGTGCAGGTGAGCAGGAGGGAAAAGAAGATACTGCTGTCTCTGCGTGAAAAAATGCTGGTATAAAAAAGGTCTGCGTATACACTACGCAGACCTTTTTGTATGTGAATATTTAGATTTGCAACTATGTGTATCAGAGGTCGAGACCCTGCTGGGTTTTGAGGAATGACATAATCTTCTCGCAGATGATTTCAACACCGCCGTCACAGTTGCTCTCAATGTTCAGGGGCATGATGGGGTCGTGGACAGAGAGGCGGAGCAGGAACCAGCCGTCGCCGTCGCCTTCTCTGAAGGAAACTCGGACACCTTCGCGGTTGTCGTCGGCAACACACCAGCCATCCTTGCTCTCTGCATACTCAAGAAGTTCTGAGATAACTCTCTCGCCGCAAGCACGGAAGTCGGTCTCGGTAATCTTGATGCGGATTTCACGCTCCTCTTTTGCTTCTTTGAGGTTGCTGATAAGGTCGGAGATATCCTTGCCCTCACGGCGAAGCTGTGCGGCTTTGATAATGATTTTTGTGCAGAGATATGCTCCGTCGTCCAGGAAATAGTTTTCCTTCATAGCGGCGTGACCTGATGTTTCGATAGCCAAAGGACAGGGAATTCCCCGGGAGTTAAGCTCAATAGCCTTGTCGATAACGTTTTTGTAGCCGCGGCGATAGCGATAATGCTTGCCGCCCAGGTCCTCTTCAATGAAAACTTTGAGACCGTCGGAGGTGATGGAGTCGGTGACAATAGTGCCACCTTCGCAGCCTTCAAGTGCGATAGCGGAGGCAAGTGCTACCAGACGGTTGCGGTTGATTTCGTTACCCTTGGAGTCAACTACGGCACCGCGGTCAACGTCAGTATCAAAGATAACACCGAGGTCAGCGCCTGAGGCAACAACTGCCTCGGAGATTGCCTTCATAGCCACGGGGCTCTCGGGGTTGGGAACATGGTTGGGGAACATTCCGTCAGGGTCAAGATAACGGCTGCCGTCGGTGTCGGCTCCAAGTACGGCCAGAACCTTGTCTGCATAGAAGCCGCCTACACCGTTGCCTGCATCTACTGCAATTTTAAATCCCTTGAGGGGATGGTCATAGTCCTCGGCGTTTACCTCACGTTTGATTTGTTCACAAAGATTGGAAGCGTACCGGGTCATATAGTCGGTGGGAGTGATAGTACCGCCCTCGGCTTTTTCGGGGAAGTCTGAGTCCTGTGCGTTCTGAAGAATTGCCTCGATATCCTTGCCCTCAAGTCCGCCGCCGCGTGTGAAGAATTTGAGACCGTTTCTGTTGAAGGGGTGGTGGCTGGCGGTAATCTGCACAGCACCGTCACAGGAAAGTTCCACGGTGGTCATAAACATAGAGGGAGTGGATGCAAGTCCGCAGTCCAGCACCCTGATGCCGAAGGAAGCAAGTGTCTCGGTGACAAGGGCGAGGATGTGAGGACCTGAAATACGGCTGTCTCTGCCTACAGATACAGTAAGGTCAGATGCATTCTTTCCCACTTTCAGAGAGAGCCATTTTGCAAAGCCGCCTGCCATATTCACAATGGCTTCATCGGTCATATTAAGGGGCTCGCTCTCTACTCCGTCGGTGGCTATTCCGCGGATGTCGGTTCCGCTTTTGAATTGTTTATAAAAGTCGCAAAGCATGATTATTCCTCCAATTTTGTACTATGAAACCATTATACAACATAATTAAAATAAGCACAACCTTTCACTTTTGGCAAAAACATAAAAATCAGGGTGGAGAGGGAATGAAAAAAAGTACACTTTGACGAGATGGGGAAGGGGAGAGAATTTCTGAATTTAAAAACGCTTATTAAAAACACACAAAAAATCCAACTTGTGGTAGTGCATAATTGTTTGTGAGGTGTGAATATGCACAAACAAAAAGAGATTTAGTTGTTGACATTTACGAAAAAATGAATATAATAAAGATGTCAGGTAAAGTCCACCTGATAATCAGAGCAACACACAATCTTAAATGCTCTGGATTATACGAAATGCCAAATGGTAAATGGCAGCACGAAAAACTATATAAGGAGGAAGATGTATGACTTCTAAAACCGTCATCAGTCTGCATAACATTGATGTAGATAAGTTCCTCGACGTGCTTGACACTTGCAAGGGCAATGTATATCTTGTAACCCGTGAGGGAGATCACCTCAACTTAAAAAGCAAGCTTTGTCAGCTCGTCGGCTTAACTAAGCTTATCGAAGGCGGAAAAATCGCTGAGGCTTTCATTCTCTGTGACAACAAGGATGATGAGACCAAGCTCTTCAGATTCGATTTGTTTGGTGAGACGGAAACAAAGACTGCGTAAAAGCATCTAAAACTACGTTCAACGTTTATGTAAATTTCAAAAAATCCTAATACAGAAGTGCCGCTGAGTTTTCAGCGGCGCTTTTGTTTTGCTTGCAAAGTGTATGGCGTTGATGTATAATACGGTTTGTAGTATGCGTCGTACCTTGATTTTTCAGGGCTCCGTGCCTCGGCGCTTCTTATTGTCACGCAACTGCTGCTTCGCATCTCCCTCAAAATCCACCAACTCCTCTGATTTGCCTATACGGATTTTTGAAGTGTCAAATCCGTATTCTTCGGCAAATCCGAAGTCGCCAGGGATTTTTCGGGGCTACGCCGCATTTGCGCTTCTTGTCAGTTCGCAAAATCCTGACAGGGGAGAATCCCCAAATCAAAACTACGGAGGAAAACTGAATGAATTCGAAACAAAGGAAATCCACTCTGTACCTTGTGCAGAGTGCGATAATCGCCGCTTTGTATGTTGCGGTGAACTATGGGCAGGAACTCTTTTTGCCCTTTATATCTACGGTGGGACCTGTGCAGTTTCGCCTCAGCGAGGTTCTCTGCACTCTTGCGGTGCTGACTCCTGCGGCAATTCCCGGTCTTGCGGTAGGATGCCTTCTTTCAAACATTGTTTCCGTTGGAGTGCTTCCCCTTGATATGGTACTGGGGACACTGGCTACTTTTCTGGCGGCAGTGTGTGCGTATTCTCTTCGGAATCTTAAACTCTTTAATGTGCCTTTTTTCTCTCTCTTTATGCCTGTTATTTTCAACGGCATAATTATCGGTCTGGAGATTGAGATTTTCTTCATTGACGGACCTTTTGAGTTTGCAGGATTTCTTTTGCAAGGCGGACTTGTGGCTTTGGGAGAGTTTGGTGTCTGCATAGTTTTGGGAGTTCCTCTTTATTTGTGGCTCAGGAAACTACCGATATTTGACAGCAAACAATGAATATAAAAAGAAAAGCGATGTTGATATCACTATCAACATCGCTTAATTTTTTAATGATTACTCAAAATCAAACTGGTCCTTCCACTTGTCCTTGAACATAGTGAAAATTGTGTCCAGAAGTTCCTCGTCCTCGATGCCTTCGAAAGACTCGTGTTCATCATCGATTGATACGATTTTGAGGATAAGAACCTCGTCTGCTTCCTCTTCGTTTGCGGGGAGAAGGAGAAGGTATTCCTCACCTTCGTACTCGATTACATCGAGATACTCAAACTCAACTTCGTTGCCCAGGTCGTCCTCAAGAACGATGATATTGCTTTCTTCCTCTTCGGGAGTGATGTTTTTGATTTCGTCTGCCATTATAATGACCTCCTTATTTGAAATTTATTAGTAGTCGGATTTTTCGGGGCTGCGCCGCATTTGCGCTTCTTGTCACGCCTCGTGTGCACTACGCATCTCCTGAAAAAGTCATCGCACTCTCCAAAATCACCTGCCTGCGAATGCACTGCATTCACAGCCTGTTCGGTGATTTGTGGCATCGTGCTTGATTTTTCAGGGCTCCGTGCCTCGGCGCTTCTTATTGTCACGCCTCGTATGCCTACGCTGCTCCTCGAAAATCTGTGCACTCCACGAACTCACCTGAATGCAAATGTATATCTCTATTTGCATTCTTTTCGGTGATTTCGGTGTCGTACCTTTATTTTCTCGGGCTTCGGCACTCGGCGCTTCTATTAATACTGTTTGCCCCAGTATACCATATGTTTTGCGGGTTTGCCGCAGCATACGCAGGTGTCGGAGAGATTCTCTTCCTCAAAGGGAATACATCTGGATTTTACGCCGCCTGTTTCTTCTTTGATTTTTTCTTCACAAGCTACATCGCCGCACCACATTGCCTTGATAAAGCCGGGGGTTTCCTTTGCTGTGGTGAGGAATTCATCGTAGCTTCTTGCCTCGAAGGTCTTTGCCTTCATATTCTCAAGAGCGCGGTTATACATAGCATCGTGGATAGTATCCAGCAGCTTTGTGATTTCTTCCTCAAGGTTATCAAGAGATACAAAAATCTTCTCTCTTGTATCGCGACGGACAAGTACACACTGATTCTTCTCAATGTCCTTGGGACCGATTTCAAGACGGAGGGGAACACCCTGCATCTCGTACTGGGAGAACTTCCAACCGGGGGAGTTCTCGGAAGCATCCAGTTTAACGCGGAAGTTCTTCTTCAGAGCATCACGAAGCTCGTAAGCCTTGTCGAGAACGCCTTCCTTGTGCTGTGCAATAGGAATAATTGCAAGTTGAACGGGAGCAACTCTGGGGGGGAGAATGAGTCCGTCGTCGTCACCGTGTACCATGATGATGGCACCTATCATACGGGTGGATACACCCCATGAAGTCTGGTGGGGGAAGTGGAGCTTATTGTCTCTGCCCTGGAATGTGATATCGAAGCTCTCGGCGAAACCTGTGCCGAAGTAGTGGGTAGTACCGCCCTGAAGAGCAACGCCGTTGTGCATCATAGGCTCAATGGTGTATGTAGCCTCGGCGCCTGCAAACTTCTCCTTCTCGGTCTTTCTGCCCACAACTGCAGGGATAGCCAGAGTCTCGCGGTAGAAGTCCTCGTATACCTTGAGCATACGGAGTGTCTCTTCCTCTGCTTCTTCCTTGGTCTCATGCATTGTGTGACCTTCCTGCCAGAGGAACTCGGAGGTTCTGAGGAAAGGACGGGTTGTTTTTTCCCAACGAACAACGGAGCACCACTGATTGTAGAGCTTGGGCAGGTCGCGGTAGGTATTGATAATCTTTGCATAGTGCTCGCAGAAGAGAGTCTCTGATGTAGGACGTACACAGAGCTTTTCGGTGAGCTTGTCGCTGCCGCCTATAGTAACCCATGCACATTCGGGGGCGAAGCCCTCAACGTGGTCCTTCTCCTTCTGGAGAAGGCTCTCGGGAATAAACATAGGCATATAAACATTCTCGTGACCTGTTTCCTTGAAACGTCTGTCAAGGTCTTTCTGGATATTCTCCCAGATAGCATAGCCGTAAGGTCTGATTACCATACAGCCCTTAACTCCCGAATAGTCAACAAGCTCAGCTTTCTTGACTATGTCGGTATACCATTTTGCAAAATCTTCGTCGCGGCTGGTGATAGCCTCGACCATCTTTTTATTGTCTGCCATATAAACACCCCTTCAGGATAATAAACATATAAAATTATTATACATATTAATATAAGTTTTTTCAAGTCTTTTTGCGTTATTATATGCCTAAAAGGCATGAAAAAAGGAGCCGGCAGTACCGACTCCTTTTTTTGAAAATCATTTAGATATTTGCTTCAAGATAAGAAACTAATTCGCCAACAGTTCTGATGTTTTCGATTTCCTCGTCGGGAACCTCAACTTCAAACTCATCTTCGATAGACATAAGAAGATCAACAACGTCCAGAGAGTCAGCACCTAAATCATGCTGAAGGTCTGTCTCTGTGTTGATGTCTGCCTCGTCGATGTCAAACTGATCAGCTAAAATTACTTTTACTTTCTCTAAAATCATTTTTGGAAACCTCCGGGATATAATATCTTTTTGCCATCTGAATTGTGATGACGGATTATAATGCCTATCAAATCTACCACATTATATACCCTAAAGTCAAGCCTTATGTCAGAATTTATGCAAAAAGATTTCAAAAATTCATTCAGGCAGCCTTTTTGTCAGCCTTGAAGAACTTGTGCATAAGTGCAGCTGCGGCACCGCCTACAAGGGGAGCAACGATAAATACCCATACATTCTTCAGAGTATCTCCGCCTGCAAAGAGAGCGGGACCGAAGCTTCTGGCAGGGTTAACGGATGTGCCGGTGAAGTGAATGCCCAGAATATGAACGAGGATGAGTGTCAGACCGATAACCAGACCTGCGATGCTTGAATACTCAGGCTTGGAAGTAACGGAGAGAATAACAAATACGAAAACAAAGGTGAGGACTACTTCAACAAGAAGTGAGAGCCAGATGTTGCCCTCGAAGAGACCGTTTGCACCGAAACCGTTTGCAACAGACTCGCCGTTGACGGTAACTGTGTCAAAGCCAAGGAATACGCCGATGAGAGCTGCACCTGCAGTAGCACCTGCAAACTGTGCTACGATATAACCGAAGAAGTCCTTTACGGACATTCTGCCGTCAATGAGCATAGCGATGGAAACAGCGGGGTTGATGTGACAGCCTGATACGTTGCCGATGGAATATGCCATAGCGAAGATTACAAATCCGAATGCCAGCGCAGTAATCAAATATGCGATGTCTGTGTTGGCGGTGGAGCAACCTGCAACTACTGCAGTTCCGCATGCAAAGAGAACCAGAACCAAGGTGCCGATAAACTCGGCGATGTACTTTTTGATACTTTCCATAAAAACCAACCTTTCGAAAATATATTTCTTAAATTTATATTATTTGTATTTTGCCCTGATGTCAATAAATATAACTTTTTTGTAATAAAATATGCCGCCTCGGTACAGAGACGGCATACAGACCAGTATTGAAATTATACTTCGGGGAAGAACTTGTCGTGAAGAACACGGACAGCCTTGTCAGCATACTCCTTACGGATAAGAACGGAAATCTTGATTTCACTGGTGCTGATCATATGGATATTGATATTTGCATCAAAGAGTGCCTCGAACATATCGGTTGCAACACCTGCGTGGCTTTCCATACCGGAGCCTACGATGGAGATTTTTGCAACGTTGTCGTTCATGGAAACGTTTACACCCTCGTAACGGGAAGCAAAGTTGTTCTCAAGCAGAGCAACTGCATCGGTTGCATTGTCCTTATTTACTGTGAAGGAAATGTCCTTTGTCTTGTCTCTGCCGATGGACTGGAGAATGATATCGACATTGATGTTCTTTGCAGAGAGAATAGAGAAGAGCTTGAATGCAAGACCGGGCTCGTCGGGGATGTTGGTTACAGATATACGTACAATGTCATCGTCCTTTGCGATGCCGCTGATTAAGAATTTTTCCATTTTTGTGTTCTCCTTTACTATTGTACCGGGTTTGTTTGTAAGGCTTGAAAGTACTTCAAGCTCGATGTTATATTTCTTTGCCAGCTCAACACTTCTGTTGTTGAGTACCTGTGCGCCCAGAGTTGCAAGCTCAAGCATCTCGCCGTAGGAAATCTCGGGGAGTTTCTTTGCGGTGGGAACCTTTCTGGGGTCTGCTGTGAATACACCTTCAACGTCGGTGTAAATCTGGCAGAGGTCGGCACGCATTGCGGCGGCAATGGCCACAGCACTGGTATCGGAACCGCCTCGGCCCAGAGTGGTAAGGTCGTCAAATTTGTCCATACCCTGGAAACCTGCAACGATAACAATGTTTTTCTTTGCTATTTCGTTCTTGAGTCTTGTGGTGTCAACTTTTTTGATTCTTGCTCTTGTGTGTGCGGAAGTGGTGGAAAAACCTGCCTGCCAGCCCAGAAGTGAGATGGCGGGGTAGCCAAGGCTCTGGATAGCCATTGCAAGAAGAGAGATAGAAATCTGCTCGCCTGCGGCAAGGAGCATATCACGCTCACGCTCGGAGGGGTTCTGGTCGATTTCCTTATACTTGGCGATGAGGTCGTCTGTAGTGTCGCCCTGAGCGGAAACTACGACGATAACGTCATTACCTTTTTTATAAGTGTCAGTTACAATTCTTGCAACATTGAGGACGTGTTCTGTGTCCTTAACGGAAGAACCGCCGAATTTCTGTACAATTAAGCTCATGTGTTCTGTACCCTTTCTTAATTATAGATTACCTATTCTGATAGTGGAGATTACCTCTGCACCTAATTTGCTGAGAGATTTAACACCATTCATGATTTCACCATAGGGGAGTGCCTCTTCTGTGACGAAGGCAATTTCATTTTCGGGGCAGTTGTTTCTTGAAAGTCTGGAGATTGCTCCGAAAATATCCTGTGCCATATTATATGCGTCAGCAGGGTTGTCGGCGATAGCGCGGACATATACTTTTGTCTTGGAGAGTTTGTAGTCAGCAACGTTTTCTTCGGTGCTGTCAGCCCAGAAAAGTCTCTTTCTGGTTTTTAGGTGCTTGCAGCAGTCAACGGTATCAGCCACAACAGCGGATGCTGTGGGGAGCATACCTGCGCCCTTGCCGTAGAATACAACATCGCCTGTACAGTCACCGCGTACCATTACGCCGTTGAACACGTCGTTGATATTGGCAAGCTGGCTTGTGCAGGGAACAAACATGGGAGCCACTACAATGTCCATCATACCGCCATCAAGAGGCTTACAACTACCGATGAGTTTTATTACACCGCCCCAGGATGCGGCATATTCCACGTCCTCAAGGGTGATTTTTGTAATTCCCTCGGTATGTACGTTATCGGGATAGACATGCTTGCCGAAAGCAAGAGAAGCAAGGATGCAAATCTTGCGGCAGGCGTCGTGACCTTCAACGTCGGCTTCGGGATTTCTCTCGGCATAGCCCAACTCCTGAGCCAGCTTCAGAGCATCCTCAAAAGCCATATTTTCATTAATCATCTTGGTGAGGATGAAGTTTGTTGTACCGTTTAAGATACCTGCAATTTCATCGACGTTGTTAGCAACAAGACACTGGTTGATGGGACGGAGAATGGGAATACCGCCGCCGACGCTTGCCTCGAAAAGATAGTTGGCGTTGTTGTCCTTGGCAATCTGAAGAAGCTCTGCACCGTGGCGTGCAACGAGTTCTTTGTTGGAGGTGACAACGCTCTTGCCTGCTTTAAGGCAACGCTTGGTGAAATCATAGGCAGGATTCAGTCCGCCCATGGTCTCGATAACAACGCGTACATCCATATCGCTGATGATGTCCTCAAAGTCCTTGGTGAATCTGTCAGCCAGAGGACTTTCGGGAAATTCTCTCAGGTCAAGGATGTGTTTGAGATAGATTTCCTCACCCAGTGATGAGAAAAGTTTCTGTTTATGGGTTGTGAGAATCTCGGCTACACCCGAGCCCACAACGCCATGACCCATTAATGCTACTGAAATCATAACTAAACCCCTTTTTATAGCATAAAGAATAATGAACTGAAATTAAGGAAATTACACATTTGGCTCCGAAGGGTCAGGAGGAAGCATAGGTGAATCGGTGGGAGAAGTTGTTTCTTCGCCGAAGTCGATAATAACCGTATGCATAGTGTTTTCGGTGCTTTCGGTTTCGGTGGGTGAGGTGGTTTCCTCTTTGTCACCGTTACCTACATTGGGACCCTTGTGAGAGGTACATGTGGAGGGCATATTGTCCTCGGCGTAATAGCCTGTGCGTGTATCCTTGCAGATAGAGCCTGCAAGTTTGCCGGTGTGAGTGCAGAACTCAGCTTCAACCACATTGGGAGAAATGTCAAAGGTTTTGTATTCCTTGTCCTCCAGATATCTTGACATAACGTCGGAGAAGGTATCTGCGGCAACGGTTGTGCCGGGATAGCGGATTCTCTGGGGATCATCGAAGCCTGTCCATACAGCAAGTGTTGCGTAGGGAGATGCACCGCAGAACCAGCTGTCGCGGTCGCTGTTGGTGGTACCGGTCTTGCCGGCGATTTCCCATCCGTAAACACCTGCATATCCTGCTGATGTGTGGATGCAGTTGTTCACGTTATATTTAAGGAGGCGGTTCATAATGGAAGCCGTATCCTTTGAATAAGCCTGAGTGTACAGATTGTCGCGGTTGTCGAGGATGATGTTGTCGTTGCGGTCTGTTACGTAGTAGTAGGTGTAGGGCTTGTAGTAGCGTCCGCCGTTGCCGATATATGCGTAAGCGGCTGCCATTTCGCGGACTGTAACACCGCCGTTCATACCGCCCAGAGAGAAACTGGAGTATGAGGTGCGGTCGCCTGATTCTGTCAGATGTTCAAAGCCCAGGTAGTTCTTGCCGTGCTCATAGGCAACAGCGGGACCGCCTATCATCTCCAGTGCCTGTGCGGCACAGGCGTTTGAGGACCACTCTATAGCATCAACAAGGAAGAGGCCGTTTTTGTGATAGTACTCGTACCAGTTGGTGGGACCGTTGGAGCCGTCGGAATATACCCAACTGTCCAAGGTTTCATCGGGGACGACCGATGACCAGGTGAGCAGGTTGCGTTCAACCGCATAGGGGTATGCCACAACGGGCTTTATGGAAGAACCGGGCTGGAGCGTTGCCATAGTGGAGCGGTCGAAAACAAGGTTTCCGTCCTTGGGGTTTGAACTTCCCACGGAGGCAATAACTCTGCCGTCAAAGCCCATGAGGGTCATACCGATTTCAAGACCGTCGTTGTTGGTCTTGTCGATTTCCAGAGCTTCTTCCTCTATCATCTTCTGTGCCTCAATATCCATTGCGGAGTAAATCTTGAGACCCTCGGTGTAAATCTTGTCTATTGCAGCACTCTCGCTGATGTTGTAGTACTTGGCAAGGTCTTTGGAAAGGTCAAATACCAGCTCGTCGTTGTACCAGTTCTGAACCTGAATGACCTCGGATTCGTCCTCATCATCAGAGGAGTAATCCCGAAACTGCATATTTTCGGATTCTTTCATGGCTGCCTGATACTCTTCGTCAGTGAGCTTGCCCTGATCGTGCATGGCAAAGAGAACATCTTCGCGTCGGATGTAGTTGTTCTCGGGATAAATCAGCGGATCCCATTTGGAGGGGTTCTGGGTGATGCCGACAATAGCGGCACACTCTGCAGCAGAACATTCTCCGATGTCCTTGCCGAAATATCTCTGGGATGCTGCCTGAACACCCTGACAGCTTCCTCCGAAGTTAACTACGTTCAGATATGCTTCAAGAATCTCGTCCTTGGTGTACTCTTTCTCAATCTTGAGTGCACGGACAATTTCTCTGATTTTTCTGTTGATGCTTACCTCATCTTCTTCGGTGAGGTTCTTGATAAGCTGCTGGGTAAGGGTTGAACCGCCGTAGGAGTCATCACCGCCCACAAGGTTCAGAGCGGCAGATGCGGTACGGAACCAGTCAACACCGTTGTGCTTGTAGAAGCGCTTGTCCTCGATGGCAACAACTGCATCAAAGAGAGCGGGGGGCATTTCGTTATAGTCAACCCAGAAGCGGTTTTCGGTGCCGTAGAGAATCTGATATTCGTAGAACTCGCCGGTGTCGGGGTCTTTGACGTAAACGGAACTTGAAAGACTCAGGGAACGGGCGTCAAGGTCAATACCCGTAGGCTCGTTATACAGGTCTACGATATAGAAAAGCACATTGAAACAAACCAGAATGCCTGCGATAAAGAAAATCAGCATAAGGGTCATAAGGGCTTTGAAGAGAAAAGAGAGGATACCCTTTACATAGAAAGAAGCCCCCTTGCCGTCTGATTTGGATTTGGCTTTGAAATTGCTTATATCTGTTTTTCTCATGAAACAGCCTCCTTCAAAAACGTTACGAAAGCGGATGAATCTTGTGCCAGAAGTATATATCTAAATTATATTAGAATAATATACTTTGCTATTATACCACTGTTGATTCAAAATTTAAAGTTTTTTTGTTATAATTATTGATTTTCTTATAATGTGTCAGTATGCCGTATGAATATGCAAGGATTTTTGTGAAAAAATAACTGCGAAGGAGTATAACGAATATGAATACAAGGAATTTCAAAAGGCTTTTTTACATCACTTCGGTTATTGTTCTGGCAAGTGTTATAGCCTCTGCGGTTATAATTGAACTTACAACTGACATTTCCCCGAAAAAAGAGGGAGAGGATAATCATTTCAGTGAAGCATCAGAGGTATATATTCTCACCAGCGACGGAGACAGGATAGTTGCCTATGTCAGAGGCGGGACAAGACCCTGCGTCGAAACAACCACAGCAGTGAGTTCACTGCCGCTTGATGTCCAGAAAAGAATCAACGCGGGGATAGAGTATTCCTCTCGTGAAGAGTTACTCCGTGCCATCGAAGAATATTGTAGTTGATTTTTCAAAAATTGTATCTTTTTATGAATAAATGTGATATAATGAATTTCACAGGCTATTTGTGAAAAGAGGCATGTATTATGAGAATTCTCGCTATTAACAATAAGGATGAAGCTGTCAGAAAAAACAGCTCCTCAGGAGGCGTTTTTTACCTTATTGCGGAAAGTGTGATTAATGACAGCGGTGTGGTTTTCGGCGCAAAATTCGACTCTTCCTTCGACGTTGTGCACGGATATGCTGAGGATATGGAGGGTATCAGGGCTTTTATGGGAAGCAAGTATGTGCAATCCTCTGTGGGAGGTGCATACCGTGATGCAAAGGATTTTCTCGAAGCGGGCAGAAAAGTGCTTTTCAGCGGCACCCCCTGTCAGATAGCCGCCCTCAAAAAGTATCTGGGCAAGGAATACGAAAATCTTATTACGGTTGACTTTATCTGCCACGGAGTTCCCAACCGCCGCATTTGCAGGGAATACCTGGATGAAATCTCCAAGGGAAGAGAGATTGCCAAAGTGAATTTCAGAGACAAGACCGAGGGCTGGAGAGCGTTTTCTCTCAAGGTGGATTTTGCTGATGGCAGTACATACAGAAAGAATCTGGAGGAAGACCCGTTTGTATGCGGATTTCTGAAGAATCTCTATCTCAGACCTTCCTGTTATCAGTGTGCTTACAGAGGTTTTGAGAGACCTGCGGATGTGACTCTTGCGGATTTCTGGGGAGTTCAGAATATTATGCCGGAAATTTACGATGATAAGGGAACGAGCATCATAATTGTTCGTAAAGAGTCTATTGAAAAATTAATTGAATATAAAAAAGATTCCCTTGTGATAAGAGAACTTGATGAACAGACAGTTCAGAAAACCAATGTGGCAGTGGAGAAGTCCTGTGCCATGCATCCGAAAAGAGCAGAGTTCTTTGAAAGCGAATACAAAAGCGTGAGTAAAGCGATATACAGAATCGTGAAAGAGCCTCTGAAAATCCGAGTAAAGAAAAAACTCTACAAGCTTTATAAGGGGGTAAAAAAATGAGGGAATTGCCTGTTCTTTTTAAAGAAAAATCGCTGTGTACGGGTTGTGCAGCTTGCTTTAATGCCTGTGCCTCAAACGCAATCAGAATGGTAGAGGACAGCGAGGGATTTGAATATCCCGAAATTGATGAAAAAATCTGTATCAGATGCCTTAAATGCCTCAAAGCGGCACCTTGCCGTAATGAATAATAAACAGAAGCAAAGAGAAGTCTTCTCACGGCAGAAGATTTCTCTTTTTTTGCCAAGTTATATATTTCGCTTTTCAGCACATACTATACTTGCAACATCAAAACAAGAAGTTGAGAGTTGCGGACAGCAGAAGATTTGTATTTGATTTTTACAGAGTAAATGACTGCACTTTGCTGTACTTCCGCTAAGTTTTCACGGAGTACAGTCGGGGTAGTGCGAAAACTCTTTGATAAGATTTTGCTGTTAAAAAAGCTCCCTGTCTCATACGCGGCAGGGAGCACTTTTTTAGGTTGGATAACGAGTGCTGACGATTATTCTATTAAATGTCAGTTTTTGAAGATATTTCATATCATATACTCTTCTTTGATACACATAATAATCTTGCGGTGAAAACCGCCTCAAATAAGAAATGAAAGTTTAAGAAAAGGAGTAATAAAAATGTCTAAGAACAACATCGTAGTTCCCGAGGCAAAGGATGCACTCGACCGTTTCAAGATGGAAGCAGCCGCTGAAGTAGGCGTTAACCTCAAGCAGGGTTACAACGGCGACCTCACTTCACGTCAGGCAGGCAGCGTTGGCGGCCAGATGGTAAAGAAAATGATTGAGTCCTATGAAAAGGGCCTCAAGTAAGAGTTAAAGATAAATATTTTCCGGATAGCGGAAATAAAAAAGACCGTCGGTAATGACCGGCGGTCTGATTCTTTTAGTACGACAATCAATATCCCTTGGTTGCGTCCAGGGATTCGTCGTTTTCAATCCATTCCTCAACGTAGAGAGCAGTGAATTTCTCCTTGTTGTTGCGGATGACAACTCTGGAGATACCTGCATTGATAATCATTCTCTTGCAGAGGGCACAGGCACTTGCATTTTCTACATAAGCACCTGTAACGGCATCTTTGCCCACAAGGTAGAGTGTAGCACCTATCATACGCTCGCGGGAAGCGTGGATGATGGCATTCTGTTCTGCATGAACGCTTCTGCACAGCTCGTATCGCTCGCCTCTGGGAATGTTGTTGGTTTCTCTGACGCAGTGACCAAGGTCAATGCAGTTCTTTCTGCCTCTGGGTGCACCCACATAGCCTGTGGATACAATCTGGTCGTTGTTGACGATAATGGCACCAAAGTTGCGTCTGAGGCAGGTGCCTCTCTCAAGAACGGTTTCTGCGATATCGAGATAATAGTTTTCCTTATCTATTCTGACCATAATTACATCCTTCCCGATAACTTAGTCAAGTCATCATATTTATGAATTAATAGTGATATATTTAAGTATAAATGCCAAGGAAAAGTTACTGTTGCTCATTAAGCTTTCCGAGGCAATCTTTACAGATGCATTTTCCGTTCAGTTCAGTGAGATTCTCGACATTGTTGCAGAATACGCAACCGGGCTGATACTTCTGCATAATAATCTGACTCTCTGTTGTGAACAGTTCCATACACACGCCGTCTTCAAGACCGAATTGCTTGCGTAACTGTTTGGGAATAACCACCCTTCCCAGAGCATCAATTCTGCACAGATAACCAGCAGCTTTCATAAATAACCCCACCTTTCTCCTTGTGATTTTATTTTACCAACGATTACAGACGATGTCAACAAAATTTCAGAATAATCCCCTCAATATTTTGTAATGTGAGCGGTATGTTTGCCGGGGGTTTGTCGATTGATGACGAGTTTTGTCGTAAATAGAAAAAAGTATCTGGCGAGGTGATTTTCATGATGAATTATTTATGGGCGGGGATGATACTGCTTAGTCTTCTGGCAGGGGTTTTTCTGGGGAATCCGGAGGGTTTCTCTTCCTCTGTAATGGATGGGGCAACGGAGGCGACAGAGCTTCTGATTTCTGTTGTGGGTATAATATGCTTTTGGTCAGGGATGATGGAGATAGCCAAAAGAAGCGGGATAACAGATTATCTGGCGAAACTGTTTTCGCCTGTGATGAGGCTTTTATTTCCTGCGGTAAAACGAGACTCCGAGGCTATGCGCTATATGACCCTGAATATAAGTGCGAATTTGTTGGGACTGGGCAACGCCGCCACACCATTGGGAATTGAGGCAATGAAGGCTTTGCGAAAGGAGAGCCCTCTTGAGGATACCGCCTCGGATGAAATGGTGCTGTTTGTAGTGCTCAACACAGCATCTCTTCAGCTTCTTCCCACAACGCTCGGTGCATACAGGGCAAATTACGGAAGCAAGTCACCCTTTGACATAATGCCTGCGGTGTGGGTTTCTTCAATAGCGGCTCTTGTTGCGGGAGTGACGGTGGCAAAGACCTTCTGTCTGATTAAAAGAAGAACTCCCTCTCATCAAAGAAAACTCAAAAAACACGGGAGGTATGAGGTGTGGATCTGATTGTTCCTTTGACTGTGACGGCGTTTGTACTGTTTGGACTTGTTAAAAAGGTGAGGGTTTTTGATGCGTTTCTCTGCGGAGCAAGAGAAGGTCTCAACACAGTATATACCATTGCTCCCACCTTGGTAGGACTCATAACCGCGGTTTTTATGCTTCGTACCAGCGGTGCCTTTGACTTTCTGACAGAGTTGATTTCCCCTGTTGCGGAGTTTCTGGGATTTCCGCCCGAGATTGTTCCCGTGGCACTTCTGCGCCCTGTGTCGGGGGGAGGCAGTACAGCATTGCTTGTGGGGATTTTTGAGGACTTCGGCCCCGATAGTTTTGTGGGAAGGATTGTATCGGTTATGGCAGGTGCTACCGAAACCACTTTTTATGCGGTGGCGGTGTATTTTTCAAGTGCCGGCATAAAGAAAATCCGTCACACCCTTATTGCGGGGTTAGTGGCGGATTTTACGGCGGTGGTGTTTTCGGTGTTGACGGTACGGCTTTTTTTAAACTGAATAATATTTATTTTGCCGTCGGTGGTGCCGACGGCTTTTTTTATCTCAGTCGCAGTACCTTGTTTATAAATGCTTTTCCGTTAAAGGGAATAAGGGGATAGAGATAGCTTTTGCCTGATACGGTTTTGTTGGTGAGGAGAAGCACGGCGATAATTATAAGTCCTGCAAGGAATCCCCAAAGGTTGAAAATGGTGGTGAGTATCAGCAGAAGAACTCTCATAAACTTGATGCAGTAGCCGAGTTCGTAGCTGGGCTGTGAGAAGGATGCAATGGTGACAAATGCCATGTAGAGCATCGCCTCTGTGGAGAACCAGCCTACGTCAATAGTGAATTCCGAAAGGGTTATGGCACCGATTATTCCAAGGGTGCCCGAAAGACTTGAGGGGGTATTGAGGGCGGCAAGTCTCAGTCCGTCAATGGCTATTTCAAGTATCAGCAACTGAAACAATATAGGAATATTGAAATTTTCCGTTGTGACAACAAAACCCAGAAAATCAGGAACGTATTCAGGGTTTTGCTGGGCAAGTAACCACAGGGGAGTTATGAAAAGTGATGCCAGAATAATGAGAAATCTGGAGAGCCTCAGATAGGTGCCTGTGACGGGAGGAAAGTAGTAATCGTCGGGCTCTTCTGTTATATCAAAAATTGAGGTGGGGAGTACAAGTGCTGACGGAGAATTGTCCACAAGTATGATAATATTTCCCTTCATAGCATTGGCGGCGGCAGAGTCAGGACGCTCGGTGTATTTGATTTTCGGGAAGGGATTGAACCACTTTTTCGGATATATTGCCTCGATAAGGCTCTGCTGATTCATTGCCAGCGAGTCCACCCTGACGTTTTCGATGCGTTCGATAATTGCACTCAGAAGTTTATGGTCAACCTTATCTTCCATATAGCAGACCGCTACGTCGGATTTTGAGGAGCGACTGACAGAGAAGGGCTTTACCGTGAAATTAACATCCCTTATTCTTCGCCTTATGAGGGCCACGTTGCTGATGATGGTTTCCACGAATCCGTCCTTGCTGCCTCTGACTACCTTGTCGTCGTCGGGCTCACTTGTCTGGCGTTGGGGATAGGTTCGGGTATCCATCATAATGGCTTTGTCAAAGCCTTCGATAAATAGAGCTGAGATACCGCTGAGAATATTTATGCAGATGGTTTCGGGGTTGTCTTCGGTGTTGACCTCGATGTAGGGCACGCAGTTTTCTGCAAAGGTGTCGGCATCTTTCAGAGAATCTTCATCGGTAACAGAGTAGAAAAATGTCATGATTTTCCCCATAACCGTATCTTTGACAAGCCCGTCCACTGAATATATACGTGCACGTTTTTTGCAGATAACGATATCTCTCCTGATGATATCAAAGCTTTCGTCTGCACGCAGTTTTTTATCTATGAGCTCCAGATTGTAGTTGAGCTCATTTTTTAATCCTTTTTCTGTCATAGAAAAATCACCCATGGATATTATGCCCTGAAAAGCAAGAAATATTTAATTCTTTACAGGAACAATAAATTTACTTTTTTTGAAAAAAACAATTATTTTTTTGAAATTTTCACGGAAATTGCATAAAACTATGCAATTTTTATTACTTTTTCGGGTATGGTTGCAGAGCGTTTCGGGATGGAAAGAAAACATCCCTTAAAAAGGAGGAACTCTATGAAAAGTAAAAAACTTACCGGCAGAGAAAAGAATTTCTGCCGAAGGTATGTCTGCGGGATAAGCCCCGGCGAGGCGGCAAAAAATGCGGGTTTTGATGGAGATTGTGAGCGAATAGCTCAGGAGCTTCTGTCTCGCGATGAAGTTATCGGCGAGATAGAAAGGCTGTGTCTCCTACGACGCAAGATATCTAATCAACTTGCTGTTTCGGGGTATGAGCGTCTTGCATTCGGCAGTATAGCTGATGCTGTGTCCTTGCTCTATATGGAGAATCCCACGGCAAAGGAGCTGAAGGGGATGGATTTGTTTTCAGTTTCTGAAATCAGACGTCCCAAGGATGGTTCTATGGAGATTAAGTTTTTTGACAGGCTCAAGGCATTGGAGAAGCTCAAAGAAAACTCACAGACGGAGAGTGGGGCCGCTTCCGTTTATGAAGCTATTCTTGCAGGTGCCAGAGCTCTGAATAAAAGTAAAGAGGATGAGTTCAGTGAGTCTTGAACCATTTTCAAAGAAACAGTTGCTTGTGCTCACCTGGTGGGCAGAGGGGTCAAGGTATAAGAGTTGTGATGCGGTGATTTGCGACGGTGCCGTGCGTTCGGGCAAGACCTTCTGTATGGCGATATCCTTTATCGTCTGGGCTTTTTCCGAGTTTGATGGTGCGTCATTTGCAATCTGCTCAAAAACAATACGTTCAGTCAGACGAAATGTGACGACCCCTGTGCGTCGGGTGCTGGAAGATATGGGCTTTTGTGTGGAGGAAAAAATCTCGTCAAATTACCTGCAAATAAGCTACAAGGGAAGGGTCAATACTTTTTACCTTTTCGGTGGCAAGGACGAGTCCTCTGCGGCACTGATTCAGGGAATGACTCTGTCGGGGGTGCTTCTTGATGAGGTGGCTCTGATGCCTCGCTCTTTCGTTGAACAGGCTCTGGCAAGATGCTCGGTTGCATCCTCAAAATTCTGGTTTAACTGTAACCCCGAGCATCCTGCACACTGGTTCTATCGGGAATGGATCAAGAAAACCAAAGAAAAGAACGCTCTGTATATCCACTTCCTTATGGATGACAATCCTTCTCTCAAAGATGACGTCAGGAAAAGATATGAATCCCTATACTCGGGTGCTTTTTTCAGACGTTTTGTCAGGGGAGAATGGACGGCGGTGACAGGTGCTGTTTATCCCTTTATGGAAAAGGATGAGGCTTTCTGCGATGTGCCTTCGGGAGCTTTTTCGCAGTATGCTGTCTCCTGTGATTACGGCACCGTCAACCCTGCCTCTTTCGGATTGTGGGGCAGACAGGGAGATGTGTGGTACAGAATTGATGAGTATTACTACGACTCTAAAAAAGAAGGTTTGCAGCGTACCGACGAGGAGCATTACCGTGCACTTTGCACACTTGTGGGAGACAGGTGTGTGGATACCGTGACGGTGGACCCCTCCGCGGCAAGTTTTATTCAGGTGATAGAGCGGCACGGAAAATACAATGTGCTGCCTGCCAAAAACTCGGTAACAGACGGCATCAGGCAGGTTTCCACCGCCTTAAAAGAGGGCAGGATAAAAATCTGCAGAAACTGTGCAGACTCGGTAAGGGAGTTTTCGCTTTATCGCTGGGATGAAAGGGAAGGGTCGGAGTCACCTCTCAAGGAAAACGACCATGCTATGGATGATATCAGATACTTTGTATCAACAATTTTACAAGGCGGCGAGGAGGAGTTTTTTGCCTTTGCCGCTGACAGGAGGAAAGGCTGTGAAGCTGTTTTCTAGGAAAAACAAAAATCAGGACACGGCACTTCAGACGGCTGTGTCAAAGAATAATTGTCGGCATCCTTTCTCAGCTATTGACAGGTATACTCCTCTGAGTGTTGCAGAGAGTGAACTTTATTCGTCTTTGCGCGAGGCGGTGCCCATAATTGATGCCGCTATTTCAAAGTTGGTGAGGCTTCTGGGAAATTTTGAGGTCGCAGCGGAGGATGAACGGTTTCAAAGTGAACTTCAGCACTTTGCAGAGAATGTTGAAAGCTTGGGTGGCAATCGAGGACTCTATAACTTTGTGTGTGCCTATTTTGACCAGTTGCTAACCTTTGGCACTGCGGTGGGAGAGATGATACCTTTTGCCGACGGTGACGGTATTTCAGGGCTTTACAATGCTTCTCTCAGAGATGTTGCAGTGGTGGAGGGGAAAAGTCCTATGGATACAGTAGTGTGTATTCGGGATGTGTCCCTTACTCCGGTGAAGGACCAGACCCTTGTTTTTTCAACACTTTTGAATCCTACTCCGGGTACGGTCTGTGGAAACTCTGTACTGAAAGGCTTGCCTTTCGTGAGTTCAATTCTGCTGAAGATTTTTACATCTGTGGGGCAGAACTGGGAGAGAGCGGGCAATATCCGCTATGCGGTTACATATAATCCCGGAAGCAACCCCACGCCAAATGCCAGACAGAGGGCTCAGGAGATAGCAACTGAATGGAGCCGGGCGATGAGGGATGACAGCCGCGTGTGTGACTTTGTATCTGTGGGAGATGTGTCGGTGAAAGTTATCGGTGCGGACAATCAGATACTGGACTGCGATGTGCCGCTGAAGCATCTGCTGGAGCAGATTGTGTCAAAACTCTCAATCCCGCCATTCCTTCTGGGACTTGCCTGGTCAAGTACAGAGAGGATGAGTACGGTGCAGGCGGATATCCTCACCAGCGAGATAGAGTATTACCGTCTGCTTTTAACCCCTTTGATAAAAAGAATATGCAAAACCCATCTGCGACTTCTGGGAAGCGATACAGAAGTGAGTGTCGTATGGAGCAACATATCGCTTCAGGACGAGGCTCAGCTCTCTGAGGCAAGGCTCAATAATGCCAGAGCCGCGCAGATAGAAGAAACATTGGAGGTGAAAGCTTGAAGGAAGGTACAGTGCTCAAATCCCTCAGTACACCTGTAACGGATGAGGAACTTGAGCTTATCAATAAATACACCCGAAGACCCTTCTCAGCAGAAGAGGTATACGCTTTTTCTTTGGTGCTCTGTGACAATGATGTGGACAGAGACTATGAGAGATTTACAGTAGAAGCTCTTTTTGAGATGGAGAAACTTTTTGTGGGCAAAACGGGAATTTTCGATCACAATCCCACAGCTTCAAATCAGACGGCAAGAATTTTCACTTGCAGAGTGGAGGCGGTAGAGGGCAGAAAAACCTGCACGGGAGATGAATATTTCCGGCTGACTGCCAGAGCGTATATGCCCCTTTGCGAGGAGACGAAAGGTATCATCACCCAGATTGAAAGCGGCATCAAAAAGGAGATAAGCGTGGGACTTTCCGCACAGAGGAAGGTGTGCTCTGTATGCTCTGTGGACAGAGGCGAGTCCCGTTGCGAACACAGAAAAGGTGAATATTACGGAGGGAAACTCTGTTACCACGAACTCTCGGGAGTAAGCGATGCTTATGAGTGGAGTTTTGTGGCGGTGCCTGCCCAGAGGGATGCGGGTGTAATCAAAGGCTTCAGTAATAGAGGCGGAAAGGAATTTTTACACGTGAAGGATATAATCAAATCTCTTGCCGGTGACAAGGAGGTCACCCTCAGCAAATCCTCGGCAAAGGCTCTCGGCGAATATATCGAGGAGCTTGAAATCAAGGCGAAATCCGGCGAGGAATACCGCGGCGAACTTGTGGAGGAGGTTATCAGAACCGCTCTCACAACACAATCGGGCTTGAGCAGAAAAACCATGGAGAAAGCTATTGGCAATCTGGGTATCGGTGAACTCAGGGAATTTCTCGCGGCTTTTAAATCAAAAGGAAATAAAAAGGCTGCGGCAACTCCTCAGCTTCTGCCTGTGGCAAAAACAAACAGCCCGTCAAAGGGCAATAAAGAATTCAGAATTTAACGGAGGTAATTATGAATATCAGTTTTAACGGTTACGGTGACAACACAGTCACATTTGAGGCAGACAAGAGCCTCGAGAAAGCAGGTGTTCCTGTAAAAATCACAGAGGAGGGTACAGTTGCCCCCTGTGAAGCAAATGATAAAATCTGCGGCGTTGCGGTGAATGTACGCGACGGATATGCGGCAGTTAAGATTTCAGGCTATACAGAGCTTCCCGTAAGCGGCGAGTGTCCTTTCGGTTTCGTAAAACTTGCGGCTTCCGCAGATGGCGGCGTTGCCGTTTGTGAAGATGGCAGAGAGGTTCTTGTTGTGACAAATGACGGCTCTGTTGCCGGATTTATTCTTTAAGAAAAGGAGTAATGAATAATGGCTTTTTATGAAAAAATCTCCCTTGAAAAGGGCATGTATGCAAACAGTACAAAGAGTATGACGGATGTTCTGGAGGAACTTGACCCCTCTGCAAATTATGTGGGTACGGAGCTTGAGGGCCTTGATGCTTTTTCACGTCAGCTCAAGAGATTCGATATCAAGGTAAGCGGTGCTAAATCCGATGCTGTGGAGAAGTTTTTCCAGACTACAGACTCTGCGGCACTTTTCCCTGAGTATGTGAGCCGTGCTGTCCGTCAGGGTATGGAACAGGCAGACGTGCTTTCGGATATTATCGCCGCAAAGACCAACATTACGGGTATGGATTACAGAAGCATCACCTCCACACCCTCCGATGACGAAAAGTCTCTGGTGAGAGTGGCAGAGGGAGCATATATCCCCTCAACAAAGGTCTCCACTCAGGAGAATCTCGTGAAGCTTCACAAGCGCGGCAGAATGCTGGTTTCCTCTTATGAGGCTCTGCGTTTTCAGCGTCTTGACCTTTTTACCGTGACACTCCGCCAGATTGGCGCCTATATTGCCAGAGCACAGCTCAAGGATGCTCTGGATGTTCTTCTTCAGGGTGACGGCAACGGCAATCCCTCTGAGGAGATTACAGCGGAGAATCAGGGTAGTCTCAGCTATGGCGACGTTGTGTCTCTCTGGGCAAAGCTTTCCCCCTATGAGCTCAACACCATTATTGCACCTACTGATGCAATGTGTAAGCTGCTGTCTGTTTCCGAGTTCAAGGACTCAAATGCTGCACAGGATTTCCATGGCAGCGGCAGAATGATTACTCCCCTTGGTGCGAAGCTTATCCACGCCCCCTCAATGCAGACAGGTACGGTTATCGGTATGGATAAGAACTGTGCCCTTGAAATGGTGCAGGCAGGAGAGATCATCACCGACTACGACAAGCTCATTGACAGACAGCTTGAACGTGCAACCATCAGTTGTATCGCAGGTTTTGCAAAAATCTTTACCGGCGCGGGTGTGAAGCTCAGCTACTGATAAGGAGGGAGCGAATTGAATCTTAATGATGTTATCAGAAGATTCGCTCTGATTTCGGGCTTGGAAGGTGAGGAACTCAGCCGTTGGCTTCCTGTGTGTGTGGATGCCATGGCGGAGGTCCATAATCTTGCAACCGCAAAGGCTCTTTCCGAAGAGGCATCTTGTCGCAGACTCTCAAGCCTTGCAGGCGTTCTGGCTTATTACAGGTATGTTATGTATGCGGGCGAGAATGTGAAAAGCTTCGGTGCGGGTTCGGTGAGTGTTACCTATAGTGACGATACCCTGAAATCGGCAGAGAAAATGTGGGAGACAGAGTTTCAGGCAGTATCGGAACTTCTTAAGCCTTCGGATTTTTGCTTTCAGAGGGTGAGAATATGAGGGTGAGTAAGACCATAACCCGAATGATAAAGATGACAGGCGGGGATGTTACTGTCAGAGATGGCGATTTTGTGTTGAGGACAAAGGCGATTATCGAGCCGCTGATGTATAAAAACAAGATGTATATTAGCGGCGACGTGTTGCCGTTGGGATATCTTGACGGCGGTCATTATCTGATGATAGCTCCTGTAGGAACCTTCCCTGAAAATGCAAGGGGAGTGATGGTCAGCGACAGATGCGGTGACTATACGGTGAAGCGTACGGAAACCATAAGTGCAGGAGGACGTGCCCTTTATGTATGGGCGGTGCTGTGTGCGTACGGAGAGGCGGTGGCGGATGAGTATGATGAGTGATTATCTGAGCGTTCTTGTGAAGAGAGTTAAAGCCACAGGTAAGTTCGATGACATAAGGTTTATAAAGGGGCTCGGTGCCCACTCAGCCGAGAAACCTGTTACAGGGTTTATTGCCGCCTGCACACTCAAAGAGCAGACTGCAGAGCCTTATTTTTTGGGGACAGGCAAGAAGAACGGCACATCGGGAGTAAAGTTTTCCCAAACTGCAAAGATTCAGCTTTATGCACCTCTTGATGCAAGCGGCAAGGATTTGTGGGACAAGGTATGTGCTTTAGGCAGTGCACTTTTTGCAGCGGATAAGCAGGGTGCTGTCGGCGAAATGAAGGTGAGCGAGCCTGCTTACAGTAAGGATTCGGACGCTATGTTCTCAGTGGTTTCGCTGAAGCTGGAAAGATTTGTGAGTGAGGTAGTTTGCGATGAATGAATACATATTGCCGATGGCAGGAAACACCTCGGTTTACATTGACGGCAAAGTTCTTGAAGGTGTCAGAGGTTACGCAGTAAGCGAGAAGACCCGATTCTATACAGTGAGAGAGCTTCTGGGCGGTGCCGTGGAGAATATGCCTCTGGAGAAAACTTATACCATTAAGATTAAGATGGGGCTGGAAAATAAAATCCATGTCAACAGTAACTTTACCCTGACGGTGAAGACACCGGAGTATGTGAGAGCATACTCCGGTGCAAGAGTTTTGGCGGTGGATGAGATTATGAATTCAGAAGGTCGATACGAGTACGTGTATACTGTTGAGGCACTGAGAAAATCTGAAGCAAAGTCGGAGGAATGATATGGCGGATGAAAAAATGACAAGTGATATTTATGCTATCTATAATGCTGAAAGCTTAAGCATTGCGGTGGAGCGGGAGAGCAGGCGTTATCGGAGCTTTTCGGAAGGGGAGGTGGGAGAGTGATACTCTCACTGATGCGTTTTGCGGGGCATAGCTTCAGGCATAATCCCGTGGAACTGAAAATTGATAATAAAAAAACACCTAAGAGTAGTGTGATACCGTTCAGAGGAGAGGTTTCCGCAGAGGGACTCAGGAAATGTACAGTAATCAGCGGCAAGGGAGAGTTTGTGGGAGAAGACTGTATTGAGCAGTATAAAAAACTCCTTGCCCTCTACGAAAAGGGTACAAAAGGTGTGCTGTCAATTCCCGGACTTATGCCATTTTATGCATATATCTCAAGCCTCTGCGCTGTGGGAGAAACAACTCCTGACCTTATTTCCTACAGCTTCGAGTTTACGGAGATAACAGGTGTCAGAGAGCAGAGAAAAAGAGAATTTCATACAGTTTCCGAGGGTGAAACGCTCTTTGATATTGCCGATATAGAGGGAGTATCTCTGGACACCTTGACTGTTCTCAATCCTCAGCTCAGACGTCCCGATGAACTTAACGTGCGAGAGAAGGTGAGGCTTTGCTGACTCTGACGGCGGTTACCCCCGAGGGAAAAGAAACGGAACTGAAATATGTGGAAACATTGGTGCTTCAGAAGGATTTCAATGTGCCTGCAGACAGTATGAGTTTTGTTGTCAGAGGGGTAATAGAAGAAGACGTTGCTCTGGTGATACTCAAAGAAAATGACCGTGAAGTTTACCGCGGGATTGTGGATGAACAGAATATTTATATTTCTCAGAAAGAACAAACTGAGTTTGTCAGCAGAAGCATGGAGGGGGTGCTCCTTGACAACGAGGCTTGTCCCGCTACCTTCTCATATCCGGATGCGGAACTTATGATAAGCAGATATCTGGCACCCTTGGGAATCGGGAAATTTGTGGGAGAGAACAGAATACATCCAGGAGAATTCAAAGTGAAGAAGGGCACTTCCTGCTGGGAGGTCATGAGCGAATTCTGCAAGGGCGTTTATGCTCTGACTCCTGTTGTGCGCGGAGATACTCTTGTTCTGAGAGACAGATGCGGGGATGGCGAACTTGAGTTTTCCGTGAATGGAGAAAATCCGCCCGTGAGCCTTCAGTACAGACGTCTCAGATACAAACCCCTCTCTCGGGTTCGTGTGCGCACACCGGAAAGTGCGGGATATACATCGGTTGTTGCTGACGAGGATTCTTTGAGAGAAGGAATTGTAAGGGAGCGGTATCTGGATGTTGCTTATGATTCTTCCGGGGGTCTTCAGAAAGCTGACAGACTCATAAGAGGAGCAAGAGCGGAAGCACAGACGGTGAAACTGAGAATTGACGGCAGAGTGCTGGCGGATACGGGAACATCGGCAAGGATTACAGGCACGGATATGGACCTTCCCGAGGCTATGTATATAAGTTCCCTCAGATATGTTCTCAGCGGCACCTCGGAGTATACGGATATCACACTGAAGAAAAAGGAGAACTGATATGTGGCTTGCATCAAAAATAGCAAATAAACAGGGAGAGAGTCTTCCTGTTTTAAAGGGCAGTGTCAAATCGGCAACTTCTGCCGCGGTGGAAGTTGATGCTTCGAGACCGATGAGGAATCTGCCTATGGCGGTGCCTTTCGGGATAGTATATGTGCCGCCTGTAGGTGCGGAAGCTGTGGTGGCTGCTTTGCCGTCGGGAGAAGTGTGCCTCGGAGTTATAGGCGAGAATACTTCCTCTCTCAAAGCAGGGGAGATAAAAATATATTCCTCGGGGGATTCCTCGGTTACCCTGACGGTGGACGGTAAAGTCCTGATAGAAGGCGATGTTTACATCAACGGCAAGGAGGTGTCTCTCTGATATGGATGTGATGCTTCAAAACGGAGATACAGCAGTTGATGCAACGGGCTGTAATCTGTGGCTGGAAGGTATGGAAGAGGCACTTCAGCAGGTGAAACTGTGCCTTAGTATCAGCAAGGGCAGTTTCATTTATGAGAAGGAACTGGGTCTGGAAATGCCTGCTTTCGGAGAGGATGAGCGTTCCCTGAAAAATGCAGAGGCACTTCTCAGAGAGGCGGTTATGCCCATAGAAGGAATCACACTGGATCTTTTGAAAATGGAAAACACACCTGAGGGTATAAGATTCGGATTCACCCTCAGTAAAGACGGAGAAAGCATAAATTCGGAGGTGACGATAAATGAAAACTTATGATGAGATTCTCACAGCTATGACGGAGAAATACAGAAACGAAGCGGGTTTTGAGCCGTCTGCCATATCGGACACAGGCATTAAGCTCCGAGTGCTCAGCGGAGAAATCTATGGGGCACTTATGAACTGTGAGTGGCTGAAAAAACAGATGTTTCCCGATACCGCAAGCGGAGAGTATCTGGAAAAACACGCTCGCATGAGAGGCATCACAAGACGTGGGGCAGGCTTTGCTTCGGGAGAAGTTACTTTTTCTCTTTATGAACCTCAACTTAATGACATAGAAATCCCTGCCGGTACAGTGGTAGCAACCGCGGGTGAGGCATCTGTGAGGTTCTGTACCGATGAGACGGTGTGCATCAAGGCTACCACTATTTCGGTGAAAGCAAAGGTGACGGCGGTATCCGGGGGCAGAGCGTACAATGCTCAGAAGAACACGGTGACAGTAATGGTGACTCCTCCTCCCTCGGTATACAGCGTAACCAATGAACAGGCTTTTTCCGGAGGAGAGGATGCGGAGAGTGACGAAAAACTCAGACAGAGAGTGGTGGAGTCATTCCTTACCCCTTCAAACGGCACAAACTGTGCTTACTATAAGAATCTGGCAATGGAGATTGGGGGCGTGTCCGGTGCAGGAGTGGTACCCAGAAAGAGAGGCGCGGGCACAGTTGATGTATATATAGCAGCAGGTTCCACAGCGGCAACGGATGAACAGCTTGCGTCTGTTCAGGAGCTTCTCAGCAAAAGTCGTGAGGTCAATGTTGATGTGCTTGTGCATAAGGCGACCCCTGTTAAAGTTAACTTCTATTTCTATCTGAAGGTCAAGGACGGCTACGAGTTTGAAGATGTCAAGGCATTGTGTGAGGATAAACTTCACGATTATGTTTCCGGGGTCGGTGTAGGCGGTACGGTGCTTCTGACAGAGGCGGGAGAGAGGCTTTATCACACTGACGGAGTGGCAGAATACTTGTTTTCAGCGACTCTCGGCGGGGACTATGTGTGCTCTCCTGAGGAATATCCCGTTGTGGGTACAATCCGCATAACCGAGGGGATTGAACGATGAATGCGTTGGAGAGAATTAAGAAAAGACTCAGTCCGGTAAAATTATATGATCTGGGTAAGGGTACCTTGCAGTATGCGGAGATTTCCGCCTTTGCCGCAGGACTTGAGATACTGGACGAAGCCCTTGATGAACTTACTCGGGAGTGCTTTGGCGAGACAGCGGAAAGTTTCGGAATAGAGTATATGGAGCGTCTTTGGGGAAAGGTGAGGGATGACCTTCCTCTTACTCAAAGACGCGAAATGCTCAGAGCCAGAAATTCTCTGAGAAGTGATGATTTCACTCTCCTTGGCATAGGTAAGATTTTTGCACTCCTTGGTGTTGAGGGCAAAATCACGGAGTATCCTTCCCTTCACAGAGTGGTAATAGATATTACAGACAGGGAGTATACCGAGGGCGAGAAGAATTTTATCAGAGCACAGAGTGAGGCACTTTTACCGGCACACCTTGAAAAAGACCTGGTGTTTCTCGGAGTTACCTGGAAGAGCTTTGAAGAAAAAGCCTATGACTTTCTGACTTTTGAAAATCAGGGGTACACCTGGCAATATATAGATAATTTATAAAAAGGAGATTATATGGCATCAACAAATAAAACAGAGCATCTTTTGCTCAATAGTTGGATTGAGACGGACAGACCTCAACGAAACGATTTTAACAGTGACAATCATATTATTGATACGGTGTTGGGTGAACATATCGAAGACAATGACCTGCATCTGACGGAAACCGAGAAAAGCAGGGTTGCATCGCCCTTTGTGGTGGTGCCTTATGTTGGCACCGGAGAGAAGACTACAACCATTTCGCTTCCTGTGGTACCCAAGTTCGCCGTGGTTTACCGCAAGGGAATGCCCTTCTCGCTGTATGATTCTCAGTCGGGTGTCAACAAGGTATACGGCGGTGTGGCGTTTACTTCGGGCGGCGGTGCCAGTGCAGGTGTCAGTCTCAGTGTCACAGGCGGTATTACCCTTGAACAGGGTGCGGCGGAATCAGGCGGGGTGTACTATTGCCTCAACGAAGAGGGCAGTCAGTATACTGTGATAGTTTTCAGATGATACTTACATATATATGTTTAATAACAATAATAAATAATACATCAGGTCGGCTCTTTTGGGGGCTGACAAAATGAAAAAGGGCTCCGAAGACACACTTCGGGGCCTTTTTTTGGTTACAAAAAGGTAATAGTTCTGCCCAAACCCCTGATTACAAGCCGACTTTCATTTTGTTGGATGGCTTGATTCTCAGATAAAATATGACAAAATTATATGGATGATTTTTATTATTTGCAGTGAAGAACAAAAATCAGGAATCAAGATTAACAAAAGTTTTGGGCTATTTTTGGTGGGTTTTCTTTTCTCAATTCAGTTGTAAAAATTACAAAATGTGTTATAATTTGTATGAATACTTGGAGTATCTGTAATTGTTTTTGTTTATTATGCATTACAGTTTCCACGGTATACGGTGTCGATATCCGTAAGGCAGCTTAACCGATGCATAGTCCGACCCGGACGAGGTGCATCGGGGTGGTCTATGTATTGTTTAGGTTGCCTTAGCTTTCGGTGGTCAGACGAGAGAAAGGTTCTCTTTCGGCATTCACAAACATACTTTTTATTCAAATTTTTAAGGAGGAAAAAACTTATGAAATCATCAAAGATTACTGCAAGACTTCTCTCTGCAGTACTCGCAATTATGATGCTTTTCTCTCTGGTTACAGTTGGCTTCACAGCTTCTGCTGCTCAGGTAGAGATCGCTCCTACCGGCGTTACAATGACCGGCGGCGAGAAACTCTACCTTGTGCCCAACTCTAACTGGAACATTGACAATGCAAGATTTGCTATCTATGTTTTCGGTTCAGGCAGTGCTTGGGCTTCCATGACAAAGGTTTCCGGTGAATCAAACCTCTATGAGGTTACTGTTCCCGCAGGTTCTTGGACAAATGTTATCTTCTGTCGTATGAACCCTGCAAACAATGTAAATGATTGGGGTTCAAATGGTAGCCACAAGTGGAACCAGACAGATGACCTTACTTATGATGGCACAAACAACTGCTACACAGTTAAAGAAGGTACTTGGGACAAAGGCGGCGGTACATGGAGTGTTTACACACCTCCCGTTCCTGCAGTAGCTCCCGCAACTCCTGCAGCTGCAACAGTTACCATCAGCGGTAACCTGGGCGGCACAGGTACAGAGGCAGATCCCTTCCTCGTTGCTCCCGAGAAAGCAATGAACATGTTAGTTTCCGGTACAATCGCTGACGATGCTACCGGTCTTGCTTACAATGTTGATTATACAGCTTCCAAGGTTGACCTCGATGCAGGTGCAATATCTGTTCTTTACACAGGCGCAACTGCTCCTGCAGTAGACGTAGCTAAGGCTGTTAACGTTTATCTCTGGGCATACCAGGCAACAGCAACAGACAAGGCTTACTCTGCAGAGTATGCTACAACAACAATTTACGTTAAGGGCTACGAGGCAACTGTAGATCCTGAGGATCCCGTTGTTGACAATTCCTATGACCTTCCCTATGAGAATGCAGACGGTCTCTATGCTTACGCAGGCACAGAGGTTAGCGGCACAAACGCATGGCAGAGATGGCATCAGAACAACGATGTTCGCCACTTCTTCCTTGCTCCTACAGCTTCCGACACAGAAGTTATCGTTCTTAACACATATTCCAGCGACGTATTCCTCAACGGTGTTATGATTCCCGCTGGCGAGTATGCAACCGTTCCCTATGTAGACGGCACAACATATACTTGCTCCGGTGCAACAACCCAGAAGGTTTACATTGCAAAGACAGACGCTGAGGGTGCAATTTATGTTAACTCTCAGGACGGCATGGTTACCGTAAATGATGACGCCAATGAGACAGAGACAGAAGTTGACGCTACTTACGACCTTTATGCATTCCTTACAGGCGGCACAAAGAACCGTGAGGCTACAGGCGTAGCAGGTGCTGTTGCTTCTGAGGACGGCATCAATGAGGCAGCTACCATCAAGAAGATTAAGGGCCGCGGCAACTCCACATGGGGCGAGACCAAGAAGCCCTTCAACATCACTTACAAGGACAACGTTCAGGTTGACGGCATGAAGGGTAAAAAGTGGTCACTCCTTGCAAACGCAAAGGACGGCTCTCTCCTCCGTAACCGCCTCGTTTACGATATGGCAAACGAGATCTCCATGGTTTACGCATGTGACTCCCGTTTCGTTGATTTCTTCGTAAACGGTTACTACAAGGGTTCCTACCAGCTCACTCAGAAGATTGAGATGGGCAATAACACTGTAATGCCCGACCTTGAAGAGCCCGAAGTTGAAGATGTAACTGAGGATGACGGTACTGTTACTCCTTATCCCAAGGCAGACTTCGACTTTATCCTTGAGCTTGACACAGAAGAGAATGCTGCAAATGCTAAAGACAAGGGTTACACAACTCCTGAAGGTCAGTGGATGACCTACAAGACTCCCGATGATCCCGCTGCAGAGCAGATCGAATTCATCAAGTCTAAGTACAACGAGCTTGAAGAGGCTCTCTACGGCGACGACATGGCAGCTCTCGAGCAGATTCTCGACCTCAATGACTTCGCAAGAGCTTACCTCATCAACGAAGTTTCCAAGAACATCGATGCTGGTGTTACAAGCTGCTACTTCGTATACAGCTCTGCTGCTGGCAAGTTCTACGCATCTCCTGTTTGGGACTACGATAACTCTATCGGTAACCTCCCCGACAACGGTGCAAGAACTGATATGAACGGCAAGGTTCTTGACCTTGACGGTCCCTCTGGCTGGTACACAAGAGATCTCAAGCACTATGCAAGAAACGCTCGTAACGTATTCGGTCAGGCATGGTACAACACTTCCAAGACCGCTGACGGTAAGTCCTTCCAGGATATCGTTCTTGAGGTTTGGAACGCAGACTTCGCTGATATCGTTGATATCCTCAACGGCGACGCAACTGCAAACGGCAGACTTAAGTCCTATGAGGCTTACATGCAGAACCTTACCAAGACAGGTACTTGGAACCAGAAGGCAGACGGTGCTTATGTAACCGCTGACTGGAAGGCAAACAAGACCTCTCTTGCAGTATACAACTACAACGCAGAGACTAACACATACACAACTGAGAATAAGGAATATCCTGCTACATTCGAAGGTGAGACAGAGTATGCTGCTGACTGGACTATCTCCAGACTTAACTGGATGGCAATTCAGTACGCAGAGGCTTCCGTAGATGTTCCCGATGGTTACATCACAATCTACTTCGAGAACAACTGGAGCTGGCCTGATCCCACTATCCATATGTGGGGTAGTAAACTTCAGTCCGACACAACCTGGCCCGGAAAGGCACTTACAAATGTAGTTGGTCAGAATGATGCAGGCTATGACATCTATGAGATCGTTATTCCTGAAGATTTAACAGGTATCATCTTCAATGGTACAGGCGAATATGGCACAGACCAGACTGACGATATTACCAGTGGTTGGTACGAAGGCATCTGCTACTACATGGTATACGATGAGGCTACAGATACCAAGACTGCTGGTACATATGATTACAAGGTTCCCGAGGAGGAGGAAACAACTACTCCTGCAGAGTCCGAGCCTGCATCTGAGGATGAGACAGAGACAACAGCTCCTGAAGAGGAGACAACAACTCCCGTAGTTGATGCTGAAACAGTTACCATCTACGTTGAGAACAACTGGAAGTGGGCAGACGGTTCTATCTACTTCTGGGGCAGCGCAACTGCTGAGAATCCCGCATATCCCGGCATCGCATACACTGACCTCGAGTGTGTTGGTCAGAATACTGACGGCATCGACATCTACAAGGTAGAGCTTCCTGCTGATGCAACAGGCTTCCTGCTCGTTGGCACAGGTTCTTACGGCGAGGATAAGTCCGCTGACGTTCTTGAGTGGGCAGAGGGCGATTGCTTCTACATGGTATATGATGAGACTCTTGCAGCTAAGGTTGCAAACTCACATCCCTACTCAGATCACGTAACAGTTGATCCCACAACTCCCGATGAGGAAGAG
>JAFQNJ010000044.1 GCA_017395925.1 Ruminococcus sp.
AACAAAGACTCTGAACCCCGGCTACAACAGAATTACTATCGATAACCTCAGCGGCACATACAACGTTGACAAAATCGTTGTTACTCCCGTTGAGCCCGCTGATTCTATCAAGAAGGGCGAGACAAAGCTCGACTTCACAGGATTTGATGCTGCTTCTGATGCTGCTCTCATTAAGGATGGCACCTTCACAGCAAAGAACGAGGGCGATTTCGCTTCCGTAATTGTTAAGCCTGAGCTTGACGGTGTTTACAAGGTAACCCTCAGTGCTGATGCATCAATTCAGGTTGGCGATTCTCTTTACGAAAATGGTGATAATATTGTTATCGAGGACGAAACCGAGCTTATCATCATTGCTGACAAAGCAGGTACAACTATCAGTGAGATTAAGTTCGAGTATAGTAACAATATTGAACTGATGGGTTACTACATTTATGACGGCAATAGCGTCGGTTACCGATTCAAGAACACTGTAGCAATTGAAAAAATTATTATTGATGCAGCTGTTACAGGTGCAGAGGCAGGCAAGGTTATCCTCTCCAATGGTAAGGAAATTGAGATTCCTGCTATTGCAGCAGATTCTGCAGAGCCTTACACAGTGAATTTTGATACACCTGAAAATATCACTTGGTTTATATATACCGCAGATGAGTTTGCACTGCCTGAAATTCAGGTTGTCGGCACAAAGGTTATGGATTCCGCAGAGGATATCGCTCTCGGCGGTTATGTCAGCGTAGCAGACGGCTGGTTACCCGCATTCGAATATCCCTATCAGACAACTACAGCTACCGAAGGCAAGCTGGGCTTCGGCTTTGACAAGGAAGTAACTGCACAGAAGGTTGTTGTCATCGGTACAGACAACACACTTCCCGAAAAAGCAACCCTTACAACTGCTGATAACAAGACAGTTGAGCTTACCGGTACAAAGGTTGGAAACGACGTAGTATTTGAAATCGAAGATACTTATTCCTTTGGTTTCTTCCTTGATTTCGGCAAAGAAGTTACCTATGCCGCAATTCAGGTTTACGGTGATGACACCTTCAAGGGCGGCACAACAAACGTAAGCGACAGACAGGATTATACACTGTTTGCAAACGGTCTCACAGAGGATGATTCCCGTGTAATTGCTAACACAGGCGACCATATCCTTACTTCCGAGACGGGCTCCGACAGAGAGTGGTTCTATGAGTATTTAGGTATGGGCGAGGCACCTACCTTCTCCGCTCCCAACACACCTCTTGCAGAGGCAGCATACAACCTGACAATGGATGAAATCTTCAAGAGCATCAACTATGATGAGACTTTTGGTGATGTATTCTACACAGGTACAAACTGGCACAAGGTCTGGACCCGTGATACTGCTCTCTCTATGCAGTATGTCCTCTCCTGGCTCTTCCCCGAAATTTCCACAAACTGTGCAAATGCCAAGGTTGTAGGCAAAGACGGCAACCTTACATTTGAAGAAGATACAGGTACAGGCGGTTCTTACCCCGTATCCACAGACCGTATCATTATGATGCTGGCTGTATGGGAAACTTACCTTGCAGACGGTAACGAGGAGACCCTCGAGTACTTCTACGAGGTTGCTTCCAACACAATTCAGCAGGACTATACAGTAGTATACGACAAAGAAGCCGGACTCTTCCGCGGCGAGACCTGCGGTCTTGACCACCGTGACAAGACCTATGGCGACTGGACAGGTGAGGATGACCAGAACGGTATCGTTACCATCGCAGAGGGCAAGGCTGCTTCTACAAACATCATTTACTGTCAGGCGATGAAGATTCTTTCCGAGGCTGCTACAATTCTCGGCAAGGATGAAGCAGAGGCAAAGGCTTGGGCAGACTTGGCTGCAGACCTTGAGGATGCAATCGCAGAGAGACTTTGGCACGATGAGCTGGGCACATACGCATCCTGGGAGTATCCCGACTGGATGGGTTCACCCATTTCCTACAAGCAGGACGTTCTCGGCAACGGCTACGCAGTATGGTATAACATCGGCGGTCAGGAGAAGGCAGACTCCATTATGGAGAACTACACTCTCGTACCCTTCGGTGCAAACACAGTATATCCCCAGAAGAACGCACAGCGCTGGACAGATTATAAGTACCACGATTCAGGTGTATGGCCCGGTTGGGAAGCACTCCTGATGATTGGTGCAGTTAATAACGCAAACGAAAACAACCTCCTTGCAGAGGAAATCTGGAACTCCTGTATCCGTGGCGCAGTAGCTTGTCTCACAAACTACGAAGTTATCGACTACGAAACAGGTGAGGGCTTACACTCCACACAGCAGCTCTGGTCCGTTGCAGCTACAATGGCAGGTTACTACAGAGTTCTCTTCGGTATGGAGTACACCACAGACGGTATCACCTTTGACCCCTATGTTCCTGACTGGATGGAAGGTCCCTTCTATGTAAGCGAGTATAAGTACAGAGACGCTGAACTTTATCTTGAGCTCAACGGCAAGGGCGATACAGTAGAATCTATCTATGTAAACGACGAAAAGGTAGCTAACGACTATGTTCTTCCCACAGACGCAAAGGGCGAGTACTACATCGTAATCAACCTCAAGGACAGCGGCGCTGAGGATAAGATTAACCTCAAGGACGAGAACACAGCTAAGGCTCCCAAGGCTCCCAACGCAACTCTCTCCGGCTCCACACTCAAGTGGAACGCAGTTTCAAACTGCACATACAAGGTATGGACAGGCACAGAGTATGTTGATGTAGAGGGCACAACTTACACTATCGACACAACAAAGTACGGTTGCTACTCAGTAGTTGCTGTTGACAAGACAACAGGACTCTGGTCCGAACTTTCTGCTCCCAAGGAGTACAATCCCTCAGGCTCAAAGATTACAGTCAATGCCAACAACTTCTACGATAAGGCTCCCACAGTATCCGGCTCCGTGGATTCTGCAGACAAGAAGACAGTTTACTTCACCAACAACAAGGGTTGGAGCAATGTAAACATCTTCTTCTGGGGCGGCTCTATGTCAACTGGTTGGCCCGGTGAGGCTATGACCTATGTTGGCAAGAACGACGGCGGCGAGGATGTATATTGCTACTCCATCTCCAAGGATACACCCAACATCATCTTCAACAACGGCTCCGAGCAGACCATTGATATCACAACAGGCGTTGAGGATAACGCAGGCTTCTACCTCAACAGCAATGCATCAGGTAAGTGGACAGTAGGCACATGGACCAATACCACATTCTCTCCTGCTGATTCTGCAAGCGGAAAGACATTCACCGTTAATGTAAACATTCCTTCAGACGGTGTATATCAGATGTCTGTTATCCACTCCAACCAGGGCGATCCCACTGCAGGTATTACCGCGGCTATCCGTTCCGTATACATCGATGGTGAGGACGTTGGTACTCTGGTATTCCCCGCTATGAGCTTTACCCGTCAGGTGAGCTCACACTTAAGACTCGAACTCACAAAGGGTCAGCACGAGGTTACCATCAAGTATGACACCGACAACTGGTATGACAGAAATATGTCTCAGGCACACGGTGAGGCAAACAACAACGTAACTTACCACACAGTACAGTTTGCACGCACAGGTGCTATCGGTGAGGTTGTAGGACCTACAGATCCCAAGCCCACAGAGCCTCAGGATACTATCCTTCTTGGTGATGCAGATCTGGACGGTAAGGTAAACGTTAAGGATGCTACCATCATCCAGAAGTCAGCCGCAGGTCTGACACTGCTTTCTGACGATGCAAAACTTGCAGCCGATGTTGATGGTTCTACTACAGTAAACGTTAAGGATGCTACCGCTATCCAGAAGTTTGTTGCAGATATGGAGACAGGCTTTGCAATAGGCGAACCTATTAAATAATCAAAAGTAATGATTAACCATTAATTCAAGCGTGAAGGCTCTCGGGTTTCCCCGGGAGCCTTTTGCTGTGCTTTAAAGGTGATGGGGGTAATTTTTATTTTGGACAGGGGTTCAGAATACGGCCATAATGTGCATATATATTGGTATAGTGAGAAAAAATATTCAGAAAGCGCTATTGGTAAATTTCTTTTGAGTAATATTACCAAAGATTGAATATCTCGCTTGTTGATAAAGACAAAAAAATTGCAAAAACCGAATATTTATTGATTTTTTTCAACAAAAGTAGTAAAATCAGCATATACGTATATCTAATGGTGCGAAATTATCTAAAAAGGAGTGTTACCCATGGGCTTTTTCAGCAAAGCAATAGATGAAATGGTACAGGAAAAAATGCCCTACAAGAAGCGTAAAGCGCTGATTATATTCATCTCATTGCTGACACTTCTTGCAATGACGACTTCAACAGTTGCGTGGTTCAGAGTCAATACATTCGCAGGTGTTGATACACTTGACCTTCAGATCAGTGTGAGTGCACAGCTTAAGGTTTCAATGGAGGACCACGGTACTGACCTTGACAGATACGAAAAAGTCATTACCAACGAGATGGTAAACGGCTATCTGGCAAATTACAATACCAACCTTGATGAGATTCTCCTCGACCCCGTTACCACTACATACGGTGAGGTCTTTACAAACCAGCGCGGTATGGAAAGAGCACCTAACGACCGTTCCTACCTTGAGTTTGACTGCTACTTTATTGCCACCGAGGATATGTGGGTTCACCTCACTACCGAGAGCACAGAAGCAGGCAACGATGACGGCACCAAGGTTTCCACTAATTCTACAGGTCCCCAGGCAGACGTTGTCAACTGCACCCGTGTAGGCTTTGCCACAGACCGCAACGGTTCAGCTATTTACGAGCCTAACAAGGGATATCCCGTCAATGGACAGACCACCTTTGACCTGCCCTCAGGCACAATGGTCTATACCAATAATACAAGACTCTTCCACCTGAATGCTATGGAGCCCACCAAGGTTACCATCAGACTGTGGATAGACGGTGAAGACCCCGAGTGCGACGACGACGTTCAGAATGCACACCTTGCAGTTCAGCTAGGATTTATCGGCTGTGACGACAACAACATCCCGATTTCCTAACATTTCAAGCTAATTAATCCAACGGAGTTGATATCTTATGTTCTCAAGTAAAAAACCTAAAATTGAACAGCCCATGACTCCGGAGGAGTTCAGTCGTTTTAACGACAAGAAAATTGCCGATGCAGAGATAGAGCGATTTCACGTCAAGACCGACTCTGCGGAAATTGTCAAATATGACAAGCGCAAGAAAATCCTCAGTATTGTACTGGGTGTCTGCCTTGCAGTTATGCTTCTTCTCTTCATCATATCCATGCTTCTCACCCAGTGGGGCGACCTTATCATCAGCGTTGACTCCCCTGCTGTGAAGAAGGGTATCGTTATCAGCGAAGACCCCGAGTTCAAAACCTACGGTGCAAAGCTTTCCGCAACTCAGGTCAAGGATGTTACCAATATTACATATTCCTGGCTTCCCCAGGACCTTGACACCAGCGCAAACGGCTCCCACAACGGCAAGAACTACGTGGCATACACCTTCTACTGCAAGAACAACGGACAGGTTACCCTGGACTACGAGGCATACCTTGAGGTAACAGGTGTTGCAAAGTCTGCTGACGAAGCAGTACGAGTAATGGTCTACAAGAACGGCGAGCCTGCTATTTACGGCAAGGCTTCCTACAACGACCGCACCACTGCCGAAACAGACTGCACAATGTTTGAGTCCGATACCAAGGTAATGACTACCGTCACCGAAGGCTTTGAGGTTGACCAGGTGGATAAGTACACCATCGTTATCTGGGCAGAGGGCAACGACCCCGAGTGTATCGATGATATCCGCGGCGGTCACGTCAGAATGAGAATGCTCTTTGAGGTTCTCGATGATGAAACCGATCCCACTCACTTCGGCGCACACGTATTCAATTAAATCGGCCTCCCTCGTGAAAGGGAGGGGGACCGCGTAAGCGGTGGGGGGATTGGCAGTAAACGCCAACCTATCTTAAGGAGTAAGAATTTAGAGTAAAGAATCCCTCAGTCAGCTGTCGCTGACAGCTCCCTTAAATTAAGGGAGCCTAAGTTGCCTCCCTTGTGAAAGGGAGGGGGACCGCGTAAGCGGTGGAGGGATTGGCAGTAAACGCCAACCTATCTTAAGGAGTAAGAATTTAGTGTAAAGAATCCCTCAGTCAGCTGTCGCTGACAGCTCCCTTAATTTAAGGGAGCCTTAAAAGCGGAGGGATTACCACAATGGTATTTAGTGCGTAAGCACTGATATAAAATCAAAAAACCCTATGGTGTTTTAGGGGCAAAAAATTATTTTTAGGAGGAATTTCTCATGAAAGCAAATTCAAGAAGAAGAGTTCTCATCTCTTCCATGGCTATGCTTCTCGTTGCTCTCGTAGCACTCAGCACAGCAACATTCGCATGGTTCACAACCAACACATCCGCAACAGCTAGCGGTATGAACGTTTATACTGTTAAGTCTTCCAAGCTCGAGATCTGCAGCGCAACATCCGATTGGGATACACTCGTTGACTACAATGTAGACGAAAAGGCTCTGCTTCCTGCTTCTTCTGCAAACGGTACAGCATGGTTCAAGGCTGACGCTAACAGCGAGACAGACGGTTCCGCTAAGGCTGGTACATATGCTAGCATCACCAACACTTCTTCTTACGTAGTTAAGGATCAGCTCAACATCAGAAACGCTGGTGAAACTACTATCAATGATGTTACTGTTACAATTAGCGGTCTCACAAGCTACGCTCGTGTTGCTCTTGTTCCCACAACAGCACAGGGTACAGCTGTTGCTAACACCGGCACATTTGCAAATTGCGTATTCGATGCTGACGGCGCTGCATACACTCCCCTCTCTGCAGCATCAGCTCCTGCAGCTGATGCAGCACAGATTACACCTAACGGTACTGCTACACTCAACGTTGGCCCTCTCGCTTCCGAAGCAGCAGTATACTACAACCTCTACGTATGGTTCGAGGGTCAGGATGTTGATTGTAACGACAACACAATGAACACAATCGAAGACCTCACATTCTCAGTAACAGGTACACCTGCAGCATAATTTATTCTTAAATAATAGTTGCAAGTTTAAACTAATTTGATTGGAGACCCCTTATGAAGAACGGTAAAGCAAAAAAAATATTTAACACTATTGTTGATGTTTTGGTTGTTATGGTGCTGATAGTGTCCATTCTTGTGGTTATACTCTCACTCACTACCAAAAAATCAGGGGTCCCCAATCTTTTCGGTTATGCACCCTTTACAGTACTGACAGACTCAATGGAAGGAACCTTCAATGAAGGCGACCTGATTATCAGCAAGGTTACAAATACATACGATGCAGAATATAAAGAAGGCGATGTAATCACCTTCAATATCGAAATCGCTGGTGTGCCTACCTACAATACTCATAGAATTGTTAAGGTAGAGGCTGATACAGACACAGACATTGTTTACTACCAGACAAAGGGTGATAACCCTGAATATCCCGTAGACGAGGAGCTTCAGACCGCAAACAACATCGTTGCTGTTTGGACAGGTGTAAGAGTCCCCATTCTCGGTGATGTAGTAGGCTTCTTAAGAAAACCGATCGGATTTTTCTTCTGTGTTCTGCTTCCGATGATTCTTTTCTTTGTTTACGAGACAATCCGTGTTGTTATGAACATCGTTGCCTACAACAAGGAAAAAGCCATTGAAGAAGCTAAATCGGCAGTTCAGAATGCTGAACTTACCGAAGAGCAGAAGCAAAAGGCTATCGAGGAGTACCTCGTGTCAATCGGAAAGAAACCAGATTTGGAAAATGAGTCCAGTGTACAAACACCTGCACAGGACAACACAACCGAGTCGGAGTAAGAAAGCTTACATTTCATTAAAATTAATTTGTCCCTAAAAGCACAGGGGTGCTTAAGTAACGGTTATATTTCTTTTCCGCCCTATGGCGGAAAAGAAATATATAGTTACATTCTCGCGTATATCCACTACTGAAAGACAGTAATACTAAAAGGGGCGCAGGCTGTCGTCCCGGATGCAAATCCGAAGATTCAGGAAGTTTCAACAGGTAGATTTTTTTAAGGAGACGAAGAACCGTGGATACAGTATTTAAGTTTCTGTTTGAGTTTCTCGGTCAGTTTTTTGGCTCACTGTGGTCAATAATCGCCGCAGCATTTAAAGGTATAGGAGAAGCATTCAACCTTCCTGCCTATGTCAACATCATTTATGCATACACCACCCAGCTTGGCGGTCTTGCATGGATAGTTGCAATAGTTGCAATACTGCTTCTTGTTGCTGTAATGGCACTCATAGTATGGCTTCTCATTGTCTCTGTAAAAAAGTTTATCCGTTCTCACCGCAGAAGAAAGGATACAGACTCCCTTGTCAGAGAAGTTCAGGCTCTCAACAAAGAGGTTATGCGACTCAACCTTGAGAGAGACAAGATTCTCTCCATGAAGGTTTCCCAGATTGGTCTCAATCCCAACGAGATTTCCGAGCTCACAGGCGAAGAGCTTGAGACTCTCAATAAGGGTGAGGAGCAGGCAACCGGCGACAAGAGATTCTACAAACTCTCCGAAATCGACGAGCTTTGGGCAGATTATCAGCCCCCTGTATACGACTATTCAGTTACTCTGCCTGAGTTCTGCGACCGCTTCCGTCTGTTCGCATGCTCACAGCTGGGTCTCTACTACGATATCAAGATTATCCGTCTGTTCATTGCATCTTTCGCTTCAACACGACTGATTATCTTACAGGGTATTTCCGGTACAGGTAAAACTTCACTTCCCTATGCTTTCGGTAAGTTCATCAATAACCCTGCAATTATTGCATCCGTTCAGCCTTCATGGCGTGACCGTTCCGAGCTCTTCGGTTACTTCAACGAATTTACCAAGAAGTTTAACGAGACAGAACTGCTTCGTGCAATGTACGAGGCTTCCTATAACGAGAACATCTACGCAGTAATCCTCGATGAGATGAACATCGCACGAGTTGAGTACTACTTCGCAGAAATGCTCTCTATCCTTGAAATGCCTTCCCGCGACGAGTGGGTAGTAGACGTTGTTCCCAATGCATGGAAGTCCGACCCCAAGCATATTGTTAACGGACAGATTCAGATTCCCGGCAATATGTGGTATATCGGTACCGCTAACAACGACGACTCTACATTTGCTATCACAGATAAGGTTTACGACCGTGCTATGCCCATCAACATTGATACCAAGGGCGTTGCATTTGAGGCTCCCTTCACCGAGTCCATCAACATCAACTACAACTACTTCGAGGAACTCCTCAATCAGGCTAAGGCAAACAACGTTGTTTCTGAGGAAAACCTCAAGAAGATCAACCTCCTCGACGACTATGTAATCGAGCACTTCCGTATAGCTTTCGGTAACCGTATTGTTAAGCAGCTCCGTGACTTCGTTCCTGCTTATGTAGGTTGCGGCGGTACAGAAATTGACGGTCTCGACTATGTTCTGGCAAGAAAGGTCTTCAGAAAGTTTGAATCTCTGAACCTCTCTTACATCCGTGACGAAATCGACGGTCTGTGCGCTTATATCGATGAACTCTTCGGCGAAGAGAATATGAATGAATGTAAAGATTATCTGCGTATGCTCAAGAAGCTTGTATAACACAGCTTAAGTAAGGGCGAACATCGTTCGCCCTTATGTTGGTGTTTTACTTATCGGATAATAAACTTAAGTGAGGGGTACAGAACTCATGGCTGACTTTGGAAAATATTACAGAGCGTATATGTATATGCAGGAGCTCCTGCAGAACGACTTCACATACAATTACATAACCGCAAGCTTCAAAGACGGTGACGAAGGCAAAGACTCCCTTTCCGGTAAGACAAACGAGAAAGTTATCGATATGGATTGGGTTGAGGCTATCGAAGAGTGTCTCCCTTATATCCAGAAGGCTATTGATGAGCAGAGACGATTCATCAAGCAGATCGAGAACGTTGTTCGTATTGAGCTTGCCCGCAAGACAGGTCCCGACTCGGTAAAGCACCTCTCCCAGCACACCAATTTCATTGCCAAGGTTGAGGGTGATATGGTTACCCCCAACAAGATTCTCGTTTCCGAGCAGGAGGAATCCTTCGCAATTTACGAGAACCGTGTGCTTATGACACTTATCCGTCGTGCACTTCACTTCGTTGATGATAAATACTCCAAGATGAAGGGCGTGCCCAACGATACCTACACCAATATCAAGGTAATTCGTAGTGCAGAGTTTGACGACAAAAAGGTTGACTTTGCCTTTAACTACATCAATGAATCCCACGAAACTCTGGCTGATGACCTGGATGTTCTGGATGTTTCCGAACTCTCTGACTTCGACAGAATCAGAAGAATCAGAACCACCCTCAACGAATTTCTCCAGACCCAGCTTATGCGTGAGATATCGAAGGAGCCCGAGGTTCATCCGCCCATTACCCAGACCAACCTTCTGAAGAAGAACCCCAACTTCAAGAAGGCGATGGAGCTGTGGACATTCCTCGACAGCTACAAGCGCCCCGGTTTTGAAATCGTCGGCGAGGAATATTCCGGTGAGATGAGCGAGGAAGTTCAGCAGGCGGCATATTTCTCAATGGGCTTCCAGCATTTCATGATGTCCATTGCTACTAACCCCGGTCTTAAGAGACTTCTTCACGAAAAGTATGAAGAAGAGAATATAAAGATTGCCGAAGAGAACGCAAAGCCTGAGAAACTCAAGGCGGCGGCTATGCAGGCGAGAATTGACGAAGTAAGAAAAGAGGAAATGGAAATCCGCCTCAAGGAAATCCGCGAGCGTGAGAAGAAGATCCTCGACCTTACCAATGAAGTCAGAAACCTCAAGGTTACTCTTGAGCAGAAGGAACAGCAGATTCTCACCCTGAAGGGTCAGATTTCTGCTCTCCAGGACGAGATAGCCGAACTCAAAGAAGAGCTTAAAATTACCAAGCTCAAACTTCTTGAAGCAGAGCAGGAAATCGAGCGTCTCAAAGAAGAAAATGCCGCACTCAAGGCTGAAATTGCAGAGCTCAAGAATACTATTGTTGAGCTGAAAGCAAAAATTGAAGAACTCAATAATATTGTTGCAACACTTAAAGCAAGAGTTCAGGAGCTTGAGGAAGAGAATGCTCACCAGAAGCAGGTAATCGCAGAGCAGCAGGCTCTCATCGCAGTGCAGACCGCACGTATTGCAGAGCTTGAGCAGCAGGTGGCAGAACAGCTTGCTAAGATTACCGCCCTTACCGAGCATCTTCGCAAGGCACAGGCGGAAATCGAAGAGAAGAACGCCAAGATTACCGACCTTACAAACAAGAACGAAACTCTTACAAATACACTTAATACAGAGCGTCAGCAGCACAAGGATACTGTTGAGAAGATGACCCGTGAGCATAACGATACCGTACAGCGTATGACAGATGAGCATAACAGCACGGTTGAGCGTATGAACACAGAGCATAAGAACACAGTTGATAAGCTGAATGCAGACCACAACGATAAGGTCCGCAAGATGAATGATGACTTTGTTGCTCTTACAAAGAAGAACGAAGAGAAACACAAGGGAGAAGTCAAGGCTCTCCAGAATAAAATTGACGATGCCGAGACCAAGCACACCTCCTATGTGGCTAAGCTTAACGCAGACTTTGCCGAGAAAACCAGCAAGGCTGAGCAGAAGCGCCTCAAGGAGCTTGCCGAGAGACAGGCAGAGTTTGACAGCCAGCTTAATGCTGTGAGAAAGTCAAACGAAGATGCCGCCGCGGCTGTAGAGGTCAAACACGCATCTGAAATCAGAAAAGTCCAGAAATCCGTTGACAAACGTGTTGAAGCAGCCAGAAAGGACGAAGAAAAGGTATATAATGCCAAGGTTCGTGAGCTGAGAGCACAGTTTGACAAGGAACTGGCAGAAGCTAAACGCAAGGCAAGAGAAGAAGTAAGACTTGCCAAGCAGAGAGCAAAAGATGAGATCAGACTTGCAAAGAAAAAAGCAAGAAAGAATCTCTTTACAAAGGAAGAACTCCTTGAATTAGAGGACTAAATCCCTCGGAAAGGAACTGCCATGAACAGCACAAAAGTTTCCGCAACACGTAAAACCGGCGGACTTATTGGTAAAAATTTAATAATTTTCCTTGTGCTTTTGGTGGTATGTGCACTTTCCATCTGGGCATGGTTTACTTCAAAAACAGATGCAACCGCTAACGGCATCAACGTCCGTGCAAAAGCAGACGGTGTGGAGGTTTCCTGGGATGGAGAAACCTGGTACAAAGACCTCACTGCTCGAGATGAGAGCGGGGTAAGCGGCGTAACAGGTCCTTCAAAGGTCGTTGGTAAGCCGGAGTATCTGAACCTTATTACAGGCGATGGTCTCAATTTCTTTGAGCCTTACCTCAATCGCAGAACAGGCACAGTTCTGATGAATGGTACTGCTTGGCAGGGACGAGAGATTACAACCTCTAACAACGAAGGAAGATTTATCGACGTCGACCTTTATTTCAGAGGCACAAGCGAAAGAGATGTTTTCCTTGCCGCTGACAGCCTGGTTGCCCCCAAGAATATCGATGGCAACTTCAGCGATTTCGGCGCTTTCTCAAAGGATTATATCGCCGCGGCTTCCCGTGTAGCTTTCCTTGATGCAGAGAAGGAAAACGTAAGCTTCATCTGGGCACCCAATGCAGACGTGGAGCTTGAATATGATGAATCAGGATACACCAGAGTTACAGATAAAGTTACCGAAGATATCACTGTTTCCGGCGGAGGAAACAATACTATCGACGGTGGTGCTGTAAATGATGGCAAAACCTATTATCTCTGGACTTTCAACGACCAGTTAATCGATACTCATGCAAAGAGTCAGGACTCTTCGTATCTGGAGCCCAGAGCCTTTACATACGATAACGAAATCAATTACTTTGTTACCGAATTGAGCTTCTACATTCCCACATACGAGCATAAAGATCCAAGTATCCCTGTTATTATCAATAACAGTGCTAACAGATCAGATCTGGCTTCCAATGACTCAGAAAATATAGCGGGTTATGACAGCTTACAGAATTCTCATGTTGACCAGCATTTCTTTGTTGCAAATGGTGAGTATAATCTGGATAACAATTCAATCAGATGTACTAATAAGATGTATGCTAATACCGCTTTCATCAAGATAGGCGAGCATATAACAGTCAAGTTTGGATATAATCCCCAAAATGGCATACTGACTGTTTTGGAGTATGAATGCTCAGGCGGTGGCTCCTTCTCCCTCGGCGGAGTGGAAACCGACGTTACAACTACCGTCACCTACTACAACCTTAACAATAACGACGTCTGTGCACTTGCAAGCCCCAAGGCAAGCATTGCAGTATCATCAGGCGCACACTATATGAAGGCTGTGCGTTTTACCGACAGCGATAAGCTTAACATCAGCCCCTTGAGCATCACTTCAGCGGAGAGATACACCATTGTGAAAACAGGTGACAAGCACGAGGCAACATACAAGTTCAAAAATGCAAGCACCAATACATACCTTTCCATAGCAAACGGTACAATTTCTCACAACGGAACAGGCTCCACCTTTACACTTGAAGTAAATGATGATTTTAACGGTCCCGTACTCAAATCCGGAAGCTACTATCTGGTAGTTGACGGCGGCAGTGTGAAGTCCGTTACAGCTGATAAATTTGACGTTGCAGATGCAGTTACAGTCTACACAGGCTCAGTCAACAAGTTAAATACCAAGGTTGATGATTCACAAGTATATCAGTATTATGATGCTGATGATAACGAGCTTAAGACTCTGAACAGCAACACTACTCCCAAGCTTTTCACATCAACACAGAACTGGTCTGAAAACGACCTTATAGAAAATGCCGCAACCACCAAGGTTTGCGACACAAAAATAGTAACACTCACAAAGGCAAGTGAAGACGACGAGTACTACACCGCTCATATTGTTATGAGAATCTGGGTGGAGGGTACTGACAGAGAGGCAAAAACTCCTCTTGCTGACGGTCTCTTTGACCTACTGCTTCACTTCACATCACAGTAAGGAGGGATTAAGTTGAAACAGATTAAAGCCAGAACAAAAAGCAAATTAATAATCATCGTCAACTTGTTCCTCATCCTGACTCTGATGACGGTTACGGTTTACTCCTGGTTTGCAGCTCATGCTGACAACAGAGTAGATATCTATGAAATTCAGGTTGAGAGCAAGAATGCTCTGGAGCTTTCCTTTGACGAGGAAACCTGGAGCGGCTCACTGGACCTCAGAGACTATGAAATTGACAACAAATCCGTGCTTGATACTCTCAAGCTTGTTGAGATTACAGGTGACGGTAACAGCTTCCGCATTCCTCAGCTTACTCAGAAGACTGAATATGCCGAGGTTAACAAAAGCGGTAAATGGGATGAAGCAACAGCTAATCAGGATTATCTTGATTTTACTGTGTATATGCGTTCCAAGGAGCCCCTCAATGTATTCCTCAGCTCTGATTCTGCCGCAGTTCCTACCCACACAGTTCTGGTGGGCGAAAATTGCGAGAATCCCAGCAGCTATGCAAAAGGGGAGAATGCATTCTCAAAGGACTGCATTGTAGGCGCGTTGAGAGTTTCTTACCTCAATTCCGTGAATACAAGAAAAATCTGGATTACAAATCCTAATTTCCATCTGACAAACCTTATGGGTGACAGCGTGTATACAATGGATACCGAGGCGACCGCTACCAAGTATACAAATGGTTCCGAGTCAACACCCGGTAATCCCTTCTATTGGAACAATCCCTATCACCACTATTATTACAATGCTTCATATCAGATTCAGGATGTGGAAACAAATGTTATCACAGAGCTTCCTGAAACTGTTACAGAAGTTCCCACATCAGCCGACACAAAAATCGCAGTTCTTTCAGGAACTCCCGATGCAAACGGCTATTATACAGGTGAGGTTACCTTCCGTATCTGGATTGAAGGGTGCGACACCGAAGCAAGACGCGCACTGGTTGACGGTTCTTTCAGCCTTTCTCTGGTGTTCGACGCATTCGAAATCTGATAAGCAAAAACAATTAGCCAAGGAGGTGCTGTTGTGAAAAATTTAATAGGTAAAAAGAATCTGATTATGTCCGCAATAGCCCTTCTTCTTATTGCTGTAATGGTAGCAGGTGTATCTTACAGCTGGACCGAGGGCGGCAATAAGGGCAATGTTCACGGTAATGATATAGTAATCAGCGCAGGCAGCAGCCTGACAATGCGTCAGGATGGTAAGGTTACCAACTCCATTATTATTCCTGCAGGAACTCTTGAGGAGACCTCCAGCGCTGACGGACGCAATTTCTTCTTTCCTCTTGTAAGCAATAAGGAAAATACAACTTCGGATATGGTATTCCGCGAGGGAATCCCTGCTGACGAGAACAAACGCTACGTCAGCGTTGACTTTGAACTTCAAGCAGGCGACAAGGAAACTCCTGTTTATCTTGGTGCAGGTACTATCATTCAGTGCAAGAATGCTGCGGTGCTGAATGCTCTCAGAATGTCCTTTAACCTTAACAACGGCACTGACCCTATCGTATTCAAGCCTAACCAGATGCCCGGTATTACCGAGGCAGTTACATATTCTCCCATTACAGCTATCACAGGTGCAGGTGTGGCAACAACCGGTACAACCGCGACTGAAGCTTACGGTGACTTCTACTTCAAGGGAGAAAATGACAGTACACCGCTGTTTAGTCTTAATAAAAACGAAACCTTCAATATCACCCTCACCCTTTGGCTTGAGGGTACCGAGTTCAGCGGAAACGATATCTCCGACAGTGAACTCAGCGTTTTCATCGACTTTACAACTACAGTTGATGACCTTATCAAGTACAATTTCATTGACAATACTCATGGTTACACATTGGATAAAAATAAACCTACAGAGTATCCTGAGTACTGGGTTTCCAAGAATATGGAACAAGATGGTGTAAAGTACGACACCATGATGTATATCTTTGATAAGGATACAAACAGATATTATGCCATGGAGAAGACCACCGACGGAGGAACAACAGCTCCCTCCACATGGTCAGCCTATGTTCCCGATACAATTAAAGACTTCTACTTCCGACGTTATTCCATCGATATTGACCATTGGTGGAATGAGTGGGAGCCCAATATGGGCGGCGGAATTCTCAAGGACCCCAACGGCGAACACACCTATGTTGCTATTTGCGGTAACCCCAATAAAAATGAAGGTACAGATATTACGGGTTGCTTTGGTTACTGGAAAGACCAGTATGGCACCTTCCGTATCTATTTTGAGATGAAGGCACCCTTCAGCGAACTTCGTTGCTATGCTTGGGATTCGAACGGTGATCCTTGCCCCACCACAGGTACATGGCCGGGTGCGGAAATGACGCACATTGATGATATTACAGATAAAAATATGTATTACATTGACCTGAAGGAAACCGAAGATATCGCGGGTATCCAGTTCAACAACGGCGGCGAAACCCGAGTATATCTGGAAAACTTCAACTATGGTGTAAATACAGCAGCTTATGTTCATTTTACTGATAAAGACGGCAACAAGAAGGAGCCGCTTGGCGTATGGAATGATTCTGTTGCCGGAACAAAAGCTACTTATGATGCAAGCAATTCGGTAGGTAACTATTTTGTTGACTTTACTGTATCACAAGGTAACCAGGACCGCGCTTTCTACATCATTGCAAACAACTGGAATAATGGCAGCCAGTTCCCGGGTAGCGGCAGTAGCGGCGCAACAGGTGGCAAAACAGGCAGAGTTTACAGATTTACTAATGGCAATACAGAACTTGTGAAACTTGCAGGTCCCTATGAAGTCAGCACAGAAAACGGAAGTCTCTACAAGATGAACTTCAACGGTGCTTGCTTCTGGTATGAAAATGACAGTAGCAACGGCTTCTATGTTTACACTGAGCCCTACGAGAGCCTTATCTACTCTATTCATAACCCTAATCCCTAAATTCTGAAAATTACTCAAAGGAGGTGTCACGATGGCTTCGAAAAGAAAGAACAAAAAGCAAATATGGATGTCAGTAGTGGCACTTCTGCTTATAGCATTAACTGCATCAGGCATTGCGTACAGCTGGATTGAAGGCGGTACCACCTACACTATGGAGACCGAAGAGGAGAAGGGAATCACTATCAAAGCTCCTCAGAATTATCAGGGTACCCTCAACTTGCAGCCCGGCACAGGCAAAGCTCTGGACATCATCAAGTATGATGTTGATACAACTAATTATTCAGACCTTATCTTTTCGCCCATGTCCAGCAAGGACGGTGAGAATTTCCTCATTCCCGATGCTGTCAATGCATCAGGAAATGCAGTCAGATACAGAAGCACCACCACAAACGATGTGGGCAAAAGCTACATCGACTTCAGCTTTGAATACGCTGTTCCCACAAATGAAGTTTACTATGTGGCGCTGAAGAGCAAACCCACAATTACCGCTACCAAAAGCGGTGCTGTCGTTTCTGACGTTTCCCCCTTCAGAATACTGCTTTCAAACGGTGAAAAATCCTATATATTTGCAGGTGATGGTACCGCAAATACCGCTAATGTTGTTACATCAACAGGCGGCGGCACAGTATCCTTCACAACTGCCGCAACCAGCGGATATATTCTCAATTCAACTACCACAAAGAATCGTCTGTTTTCCTACAAGGACGGCTACGAAGGAAACATGCGTGTCGCTATTTGGCTTGAGTCAGGTGCCGACAGCACTGCGCTTGAAAATCTCCGCGGATGCGACGTTTCCATTAGTTTTGAGCTTGCGGTTGAGATTCCGAAGTACCTTATCGGTTATAATGCTGCAACAGAAGACAGCAGCGGTACTGAATTGGCTTCTGGCTTCACAGGTGGTAGCATTCAGTTTAACGGAACCAATAAAACCTCCAAGGGTATGGATAAAATAACAGAGGGTTCAACTCTTGTTCTCAAGGCTGTTCCTAAAACCAACTATGAATTTGAAGGTTGGTATGTTGTCACAAACGGTACAGAATCAGCCAGAAAGTCCACCAGTGCTACATGGAGCGTTACACCTGAAGAGGATATATATAACCTTAACTACATAAATAGTGCAAGAAACAATAATACCTATTATCTTGCAAAATTCAAAGAAAAACCCAAGTATACCATAAATGTTGTGGCAAGTCCCACAGAGGGTGGTACAGTTTCGGTAGGTGCAACTAATACTGCCACCGCAGTGAACTACACAGGCTATAAGGACAGCACAGCTATTGCAAAGGCTGTAGCAAGCGGTACATATAAGTTTGTCGGCTGGTACGACAACGCTGACGGCACAGGAACTCCGATTTCTGAAGAGGCAGAGTATTCCTTCTCCATTACCGCGAACAAGACCTTGTATGCAAAGTTTATCCCCAGCAAGACAACAACTATTTATATCGAAAAGAGAAGCAACTTTACAGAGGCTGACGGCTATCATCTCTGGATATACAATGACAGCGACAAGTCTAAATACTGTGCTGATCAATGGCCCGGTTCAGCGGCTTCTCTTGACCCTGCAGGAAGCGGATATTACGTCTACAAATTTGATACCGCTGATGTAGGCAACTTCAGAGCGATTATCAGTAACAATGGTAGTCATCAGTATCCCGCGGATGATGGAAACGACAGCACCAATGACGGCTTGCTTGGCGAAATCGGCAACACATATGTATTTACAGCCGATAACCACCTTGAGCAAATCGGTGCAGGTGATATGTTTACCCTGCACGTAGCAGCAACTCCCGCAGGTTACGGTACTGCAAAGGTAAGCGGTGTGACCTCCTTCGTTGAGAATTCCGATCAGGTTATGATTCGAAACGGCGATCAGGTAAAACTCTCCGCAACACCTTCAGGCTCCTATGCCTTCATCGGTTGGTATAAGGATGCCGCATGTACTCAGCTCATTACATCGGAGGCAAACGCCACCGTTACAGTTACAAAGGCTGCAAACGACGATCAGGAGCCTACATATTACGCGAAGTTCGGTACAGTTTCCAGCTACACAGCAAGAGCTTACGCAGTAACAGGTACAACCAACAACAGTTCCACAGGCGGTACTGTTCAGGTTGACAGTGCAACTGCAGGAGCAACATCATACAAGAGTGTTACTTCCGGTACAACCGTTACCTTCAAGGCAACTGCCAAGTCCGGCTACACCTTCAAGGGTTGGTACACAGCGGCAACAGGCGGAAGCAAGGTTAACGATAACACATCCTTTACTGCAACCATTACAGCGGCAACAACATATTATGCAAGATTTGAAGAGGATACAACAAGAACTATTTACTTTACACCCAGCTCCTCTTGGGCAGAAACTGATACCCCCAGATTTGCGGCCTATGTATGGATTCCAGGCGGTGAGACCAAGTGGTACTCTATGAGTGATGGCGATGGAGACGGTACATTCTCTGTTGCTATCGACAAGAAGTTCACAATGGTTATCTTCTGTCGAATGAATGGAAGCAACACAACCAACGCTTGGGGTAATGTTTGGAACCAGACTATTGACCTGACGCTTCCGACAGATGGAAAGAACTGGTTCAAACTTAACAGCGGCTGGTCAACAAATGGTACATGGACCACAAAGTAATTCCTAAAATTTAAGTGAAAGGCGGTGATACCATGAAAAAAGCTATGAATATCTGCAAGTTAATATCCTGTATCGCTTTGGCTATGCTCACAGCGGTTATGGTGGTGGGTACCACTTTCTCGTGGTATGACCGCACTCAGGATGTGGATAGCACCAAATACAGCAGTCTTCAGTACACACGTGAAGGCAAGGTCAACGGTAAGGAGGCAACCTTCGCAACCTATCAGGGTACTGTGGATAACGGCAAGATAAGCTACGCAGAAGCACCGCTTGCAACGAATGCACAGGTGGAGGTGCCTGCAGGTGAGGCATTCTACTTCAAGACCCTCATCACAAATGGAAACTACGGCACAAGCTCCGTAGCACTCTATCTTGACGATACAAACTCTTATGGCAATATAAATATTGGTATCCAGTCTCTTGAGAAAACATATAAATCATACAAGAGTGGCGATGTGCTCTGCATCGAGGACTTTATCACAATGGACTCACAGCAGACCGTGGAGGTTTACTGGTTTGTGAAGGCGGAGTCCGCTGTTACTCTGGACCTTTCGCAGATGTATCTCGTCTATAACTAAATTACAATGTCAAATTGACCGAAAGGTAAATTGCTTTGAAAAAGATTAGCAAAATTTTATCCGGGGTCCTCCTTGTGATAACCTTTGTAATGGTGCTCTTTTTGGTAGCTACCAAGGCACAGGGCGAAGCTCCCGAAATCTTTGGGTTTCAGGTGCTCAGGATTTCCTCGCCCAGTATGACCCCTGTCCTCAACGAAGGCGACATCATCCTCTCAAAGCGGGTGAAGGATGTCAGAACTATCGAGATAGGTGATATAATCACCTACGAGGGCACTGTGGGCAGTTACGCCGACAAGAAGATAACTCACGAGGTTATTGTGGCACCTTACGAGTCCGACGGAAAGTATTACCTGCAGACTTGGGGTGTCAACAATGGCTATGTTGACGCCGTAATCTCAGAAGATCAGGTCATGGGCATTATGGTCTGTGAGCTTCCCGCTGTTGCGGCGCTCTACGACTTCTTCAGAACCCCTTGGGGACTTGTGGTTACCCTGGGCTTTTTGGGAATATTCTTCGTCAATGAACTTATGAATCTCATTAAGTTAATGAGAGAAAAGGACGACGAGGAAGAGGAGTCTGCAAGTGATAAATCCGAAGATGCTTCTTCAGAAAATGCGGAATCTTCTGAATCAGAAGTAACTGTTGATGGGGAAGAGGGCGTTGAGGATTTTTCCATTCCTCCCCTTGACGAGGATTAATAAACAGATTAAAAGACAGCGGACTTATGCTCTGCTGTCTTTTTGCAATAGTTTGGTGATACACTATGAAGAAAGTTATTGGCACTCTGAAAAAAATAGCTGACATTTTCTGCTGGATAGTTCTTGGCACTTTAGTTGTCGTAGTGTTGGTTGCCTTTGTGTTTCACATGAAGGACGATATCCCTAATCTGTTCGGCTACTCTATTTGCCGCGTTTCCAGCCCCAGTATGGAGCCTGAGCTTATGGTGGGTGACGTGATTCTGGGCAAAGAGGTTGATGATGCATCTGAAATTGAAGTGGGCGATGTAATTACCTTCCGCGGCAGCGGCGAATATGCAGGTATGTTTATTACCCACAAGGTAATAGTTGCCCCTGAGATGGAAAATGGGAAAATGATGCTGCAGACACAGGGAGTTGCAAATGATACCCCCGATGCTCCCATTGATGCAGAGTCGGTGAAGTCTGTGGTTATTTGCAAGATTCCCGTTATGCGCGCGTTTTATAATTATTTCTTTTCTCCTTGGGGTTTGATTACAATTATTGCTCTGATAATTTTTGCATTCTTTGATGAGCTGATTCTCGTTGTAAAAACCCTTGCAGGCGAAGACAAAAAAATGAGAAATACAGATATAAACGATATCATCGGAAGAATAAAGGCAAGCGAAGAGGATTCACTGCCTGAAGAAGCCGGGTCTGACGAAATTTTGTCTGAAACGGAAGCTTCTGAAGATGTAGAGAAAACCATTGAGAATAAAGGTGAGTGACGAATAATGAAAAGCAGTTTTAATAAAATTCTTGCTATGGTGATAGTTTTAATAATAACTGTTATTCCCATGGCGGTTATGACGGCATCTGCCGATGAATACGAAAACACCCACGTCAATACGGGAGATTACCGACTTGACCTTGTAGGTGTGGCAAAAACACAGATAGGTTTCCGCGAGGGTGAGTACAATGACACAAAGTACGGCACCTGGTACGGGCTTCCTAATCAACCATGGTGTGCAATGTTTGTCAGTTGGTGTGCACGTCAGGCAGATATACCAACGAGTATTATCCGCAATTGTGCCATAGCCGCACCGGATGACGGATATTTCAGCGTACCCTTTGTGGACGGCGAGGAGTACACGCCTCAGCTCGGTGACCTTTTCTTTACAAAAACCTTCAGCCATGTTGGTATTGTTTACTATGCCGATGGAGATTACTTTTATACTCTGGAAGGAAACTCCAACGATACAGGCAGCAGTGAGGGAATCGGTGTATTCTCCCTGAGGAGAAAAACCGCAGACTACTATTTCGGTGTGCCTGAATACGACAAGCACGAGAGTGCTGACCATATTTGCGACAAAGCATTCTATGCGACAAGTGATGAGCTGCATCCCCATCTTTCTCTGTATGGATGTTCTCTTTGCGACAAGCTGAGCTATGACTACAGAGCAACCTCTTTTGATGAAACCTGCCCCGACTGCAACCCTTCCGATAAAGTATATATACTGGGGGATGCCAACGAAGGTGGCATTGTCAACATCAAGGATGTAACAGCTATTCAGAAGCACGCCGCAGGAATAGAGTTACTTGGTGAAAACGGAGTGCGGCTTGCTGATGCCGACCAAAGCGGAGAGGTAAATGTAAGAGATGCCACAGCGGTGCAGAAATATCTGGCGGATATCCCCACACCTTATCCCATAGGTGAGGCTGTTGAGTAAATATTGAGTGTTGTTTGAAGAGCTTCTGCTTATGCAGAGGCTTTTCTTTTTGTTTGTTTCAAATATGAAAAGAATTTCTGTGAAAATGAACTTATAAAATGCTTTATTTTTTGTTGACAATGTTCCATAAATGTGTTAGTATTAGTAAAAATGAACGCAATTTCCCCGAAAACGCAGAGATTTCTGTAATGAACGGGGCTTTTTAATTTGAATTATGTGTTTTGGAAAGGAAACCTGATATGTCGATAACACGCAAACAGTTTGCGATACTCACGCTTTTGGAACGCGAAAACAGAAAAATCAGCCAGCGCGAGATTGCTGAACGCACAGGTATGTCCCTGGGCTCCGTCAGCAGAACTCTTGAGATGCTTCGAAACGAAGGTCTTACCGATGGAGTGAAGGTTACAGAGAAGGGTCTGGAGATTCTGGAACCCTACAGAGTCAAGAGGGCAGTGTTCATCGCCGCGGGCTTCGGTTCCCGACTTGTTCCCATTACCCTCAACACCCCCAAACCTCTGGTGCGAGTCAACGGCACCCGAATGATAGATACCCTTCTTGATGCGGTAGTCGACGCAGGAATAGAGGAAATTTATCTGGTGAGAGGATACCTCAAGGAGCAGTTCGACCAGCTTCTTTATAAGTATCCTATGATTAAATTCATCGACAACCCCATCTATAACGAGGCAAACAACATTTCCTCAACTCTCTATGCAAGAAATCTTCTCAAGAATGCCTATGTGTTTGAGGCGGATCTTGTGCTTTACAACCCCGCACTTATCACCAAGTATCAGTACACCTCCAACTACCTCGGTGTACCCGTTGAGAAGACCGATGACTGGTGCTTCGAGGTGAAAAACCGAGTAATCACCAAGCTTTGCATCGGTGGCAGTAACTGCTATCATATGTTAGGCATTTCCTATTGGAACGAGGAAGACGGTAAAAAACTTGAGGAAGATATCAAGAAGGTATTCGAGATGCCCGGCGGCAAAGAGCGATACTGGGATCAGGTGGCACTTGAATTCTGCCTTAAAAACTATCAGGTTGAGGTTCGTCCCTGTACCTTTGAGGACATTATCGAGATAGATACCTACAACGACCTGAAGAATATTGACCACACATACATTTAATTTTACGAGGTGTAAAATGAAAAAAGGTCTGATTATTTTAGTAGTAATAACTTTGCTGTTTACTTTTCTGGCGGATTTCGGCGGCAAGGAGACTATAGTTATCTGTGCCTCTGCCGAGCAGTTCAGAAATGATGCCCTTCAGGAGCAGCTTTCTGAGAAATTCCCCCAGTACAATGTAATAGTTACATATATGTCTACCGGTAAATCCGCGGCAAAGATTTATGCCGAGGGTGAGGACACAGAGGTTGATATCCTTGTGGGTCTGGAGACAGGATATATGAACAAAATCAAGAACGAGCTTGAGAATATCGAAGGCATGAGCAAAATTCCTTATACTGAAGGTTTTACTCCTGCGGACAACGGCAACCTCTGGGTTACCTGGGAATGTCAGGCAGGTGCCATTATCGTCAATACCGAGATACTCGAAAAGCACGGACTTGAGGCTCCCGAAACCTACGAAGATCTTCTGAAGCCTGAGTATCAGGGACTGGTGGCTATGCCCGATCCCAAGAGCAGCGGCACAGGATATTTCTTCTACAAAAACTGGACAAATATCTGGGGCGAGGATGGAGCTCTTGAGTATGTTGACAAGCTCTATCCCAATCTGAAGCAGTTTACCGAGTCTGGCTCTGGTCCCATTAAACTTCTTAAACAGGGCGAAATTGCCGCAGGTCTGGCGCTTACCTTCCAGGGTGTAAATGAGCGAAACGACGGACAACCCTTTGAGATTATCTTTCCTCCCGAAGGTTCACCCTACTCACTTACAGGAACCGCCATTATCAAGGGACACAGAGATAAGAAGGGCGTTGAGGAAGTTTTCGACTTTATAATCAATGACTTTTTAGTTTATGACAAGGAGAATTTCTCTCCCGAAACAATATACGAAGGACAGACACACAGTATCCCTGACTATCCTGTTATTGGCGACGACTACATTTACGCAGATATGACGGGAATTCAGGACTACAATGAGAAAGAGAGGCTGCTGTCAATATGGAAGTATTAAACACAAAACTTTCGGTAAAAAACCTTAACAAAACCTACGGTGGAAAAACCGTACTCAATAATATCAGCTTTGACCTTATGGAGGGTGAGTTCCTTTCGATTCTCGGTCCTTCAGGATGCGGAAAAACTACACTTCTGCGAATTCTTATCGGACTTGAAAAAGCTGATTCAGGCGAGATTATCAAAGGCGGCAAGGATATTTCCTCTCTTGCAAGTTTCGACAGAGGAATGGGAATTGTTTTCCAGAATTATGCACTTTTCCCCAATATGACAGTACTCCAAAACGTTCAGTATGCCCTGACCCTCAGAAAGGACACCAAGAAGCAGGCAAAGGAAATCGCAGAGAGAACTCTGGAGCAGGTGGGACTCACCGACCAGATGCACAAGCGTCCCCATCAGCTTTCGGGCGGTCAGCAGCAGAGAGTTGCCATTGCCCGTACTCTGGCAATGAACCCCGATGTTATTCTTCTTGATGAGCCTATTTCCGCACTGGACGTTACCAACCGTGAAATTATGAAAGCGGAGCTTAAATCTCTGCAGAAGAAGTTCAATGCAACAATGCTCTTCATCACCCATGACCAGGAGGAGGCATTCTTCCTTTCTGACCGCATAATGGTTATGAGTGAGGGTAACATTGAGCAGATGGCAACACCCCTTGAGCTCTACAAGAATCCTGCAAACGACTACATCAAGGAGTTTGTAGTTGACCAGCTTGACAAAAAGTATCGTGACCTTATCGGTTACACAGGAAGAGGTAAATATGAAGATTAAGAAGAACAAGGGCTACTTCGGCTTGAAGTTTCTGCTGATAGCGTATCTTCTGGTAAGTATTGTTCTTCCGATAATTTACCTGTTCAGCAGTATCAGGGGACAGCATATAGCTGATGTTTTCTCGTCGACTCAGTTTTTTCCCATGCTTCAGAATTCGGTAATAACCACAGTTATTGCCACAATAATATCGGTGAGCCTCTCATTTGCGTTGGCGTGGATGCTTAACCGTTCTAACATTAAGTTCAAATCCTTTTTTGTGGTGCTTTTTACAATTCCTATGCTGATTCCCAGTATCTCTCACGGTATGGGTCTTGTATTCCTTTTCGGCGACAATGGAATTATCACAAATTTCACAGGTCTCAATATCGGACTTTACGGATATAAGGGTATAATAATGGGCTCTGTGCTCTATTCTTTTCCCGTGTCCTTCCTGATGTTCAACGACTCCTTCCAGTACGAAGACTACACCATATATGAAGCGGCAAGCGTGCTTGGAATGTCCAAGTTCAGACAGTTCCTATCTATCACGCTGCCCTCAATGCGACGCACCATTGTATCATCAATCCTTGCTGTATTCACAATGATTTTCACCGACTACGGTGTTGCTCTGATGACAGGCGGCAAGGCGATGACTCTGCCTGTATATATGTACCGCGAGGTTATCGGTATGATGAACTTCTCAGGCGGTGCGGTAATCGGTGTGGTGCTGCTGCTTCCTGCTATGATAGCATTTATTATGGACCTTAGAAACAGCGGTATCAACTCTTCGGGTAGCACGGTTACCAAGGCATATATTATAGAAGAGAACAAGGCAAGAGATATCCTTGTGTATGTGATTTTTGCTGTGGTTATCTTCCTTCTTTGTCTGCCTATATTCGCCTTTGTACTGCTGAGCTTTGTGAAGCAGTACCCTGTGGATATGTCATTGAGCTTTGAGACAGCCAAGAAGCTTCTTTCCTCGGGCCTCGGTCAGTATTTCATCAACTCCGTTTCCGTGGCTCTGCTTACATCTCTGGTGGGTACTTGTCTCTCGTACTTCTCTGCATATGTTACCGCAAGAAGTAAAAAGGCTTTCTCCAACGGAGTGCTTCACTTCATCAGTATGCTTTCTCTGGCGGTACCGGGTATTGTACTTGGTCTTTCCTATGTACTTACCTTCAAGAATGTTCCCATTTACGGCACAATATTCATTCTTGTGGTGGTTAATATTGCTCACTTCTTCTCATCCCCATATCTGCTTGCATACAACTCCCTCTCCAAGTTTAATCCCAATCTGGAGGATGTGGCAGACACGCTGGGCATTAATCGCCTCAAACTGCTGTTTTCGGTGTACATACCCTCAACAACAGCCACTATCGTGGAGATGTACAGCTATTTCTTTGTAAACGCAATGATAACAATTTCCGCAGTATCCTTCCTGATGAACTTCCGCACAATGCCCCTGTCTCTGATGATTCCTCAGCTTGAGTCCCAGTCCTTCATTGAAGGCACGGCACTGGTATCCCTGATGATACTCCTTATAAATCTGCTGGAGAAGGGCATTGCCTACGTGGTGAAAAAGCGTGCATCAAAAGATGAAGCCAAAATCCTCGCCGTATCTGCAGAATCTACAGAACTATAATTGACTGTAAAGCCCCCTGAGGTGCACATAGCACCTCAGGGGGCTTTTGCGTAGAGCGGTCAAACGGGGATTTATATGGGCATTGTGCTTAAAAATATCCTGAAAAAACTGTGAGGTATCAAGATGTAGTGTTAAAGAGGGAGATTTGCGGCATATATAGATGAAATTTGCACCAAGATGGATGAAATTTATCTTTTCCTCTTTTTATGCTTGTTAGGTAAAATTCATTGAAAAGAGGATGATTTTTTGGTAATATATAATAAATTATTATGTGTAAGTGTATCTATGCATAAAAATAGAAGGAGGAAAAACTATGACATGGAAGAAAATTACCAGTATGGTGTTACTTCTTTGTATGCTGATGTCCATGTTTGCCATGCCCGGTGTAGGCGCGGCAGTCGTTGACACAGCAGAGACCGGCGCCAATGTAGAACTGGCAGAGACGGGATGGAATGTTTCTGCAGGTACTACCGTCTACTTTGACGCCACAGGTTGGTCCACGAGCGGAAGAACCGTCTATATTATTATCGGTCACGGCTCATGGTCATCGTGTTGGCCGATGACGAACATTGCCAACACAAATGTTTACTACTGTTCGACACAGGCTTGGGATGGTGCCTCAGAGTGGGCATTTATGTGTGCGGACGCCGGTTGGGGAGATGAAGGCCAGTCTCCTACAACTCGTAAGGCTTGGGCGTACCACGCCACAAGCTGTCTGACATCTGCTCCCACCAATACTCTGTATACCACCAGTATGGGCACCAAGAGTTTAAACTATACCCAGACTGCAACCGCTTGTTACCAGTCTACAGGTGGCGGCTCATACTCCACAGGTACCACAGGAGGTACTGTTTCTGTTTCCGGTTACAAGTTATCCGGAACAACTGCATCGACAACCAGCAGCAGTACATCGGGATCAGGTATCAGTGCAGCAACAGGTTCAACCGTTACCATGAAGGCAACAGCCAACACAGGCTATACCTTCAAGGGATGGTTTACTTCTACCACAGCTACCTCTGCTGAGAGTACAAGTGCAACCTATACATATACCAATACAGGTGCTGCAAAGACCCTGTATGCAAAGTTCCAGCTGAACGGACCCTACACCGTAACCGTTCAGACAAACAGCACTTCTCAGGGTACTGTTTCCACATCTTCCAGCTCTGCATACTGGGGAAAGACCGTTACTCTGACAGCGACTCCCAAGACAGGCTATCATCTGTCAAGTTGGGCTGTTACATCAGGTACAGGCTCTCTTTCCAGCACAACAGCGCTGAAGCCTACTCTTACCGTTAAGAGTAATGTTACTGCAAAGGCTACCTTTGCCGCCAATACAGGTAAGGTTACCTTCTCCGCAGGCACAGGCGGTAGTGTTTCCAGCACAGGCGGTTCCACCACTTATTCAGGAACCAAGGCTTCAACTGCTTCTGCTTCAACAGGTTATTACTTCACAGGCTGGACAATTTCAGGCGGTACTCTTAATACCGACTATAAGATTACTTCAGGCTCTACCTCAAGTGCATCTATCACTATCCAGCCTATTACAAACGGTGCGGCAATTACCTGTAAGGCTAACTTCGCCGCACAGTACAAGATTACTACTCAGGTAAACTATCCTGTACTGGGTTCTGTTACCAAGAGCGTTACTTATGTAACTCCCGGTAACACAGTAACAATTACTGCTTCGCCCACCACAGGTAATAAGTTCAACAAGTGGACGTTCCCCTCGGGCTCCTGTTCATATACATCAGGTAGTGCAACATCTACCAGTATTACCATTAAGCCTACCTCCAACGTTACTGTTCAGGGTAACTTCCAGGCGGGTCTTAATGTAACTGCCGGTTCGGGTGGTTCAGTTTCTCCTTCGGGTAAGAATTACTATGACTACAATACATCGGTAACACTTACCGCAACCCCCAGCACAGGTTACCACTTCACAGGTTGGACTTTTGGCGGTACCTACGGCGGTTCGCCCAGCACAAGTTCCGCATCCACTACTATCAAGGTGCAGAACAATACCACGGCAACGGCAAGCTTTGCTATCAATACATACACCGTAACCTTTAAGGATTATAACGGCACTGTTCTGGCAACAAAAACCGTAAACCACGGGGGAAATGCCACACCTCCCTCCAATCCCACAAGAACAGGTTATGAGTTCACAGGTTGGTCGGGCACATATACAAATGTAACCTCCAACCAAACAGTTACTGCTACCTATAAGGATATTCAGTATTACCTCATGGGTGATATGAACGGCTGGGGCGGTACAGTTATGTCCGAGTCGGGCAACATCGCAAGTGTCAAAGTTCACCTTGAGCCCGGCACATACAAGTTCAAACTCACCAAGGACGGCACATGGTGGGGTAATGACGGTACTATCGTAGATACTACCCTCAACACCTCCAGCGTTGGTTGGGAGATGTACACCTCCGCAGGCGACTGCACCCTGCAGGCATTCGGCGGTGACTACACCTTCAACTTCAACAAATCCACAGGCTTCCTTGAAGTTATCTATGACCCTGACAGATATACCGTATCATTCTTCAACTGGGACGGAACCCTTCTTCAGTCGGGTATTGTAATGGAAGGTGCCAATGCAACTCCTCCTGCAAATCCCACAAAAGCGGGTAATGCACAGTACACATATACCTTCACAGGCTGGGACAAAGCTTACACCAATGTTCAGTCAACTCTGGATATTTTTGCTCAGTTTGCCGAGACAACAAATAAATATACCGTAACCTTCAAGAACTGGGACGGTACAACGCTTGCTACAAAGACTGTTGAGTACGGAAAAGCAGCAACCGCTCCCTCAAATCCCACACGTCCTGCCACAGCGCAGTACACTTATACCTTTACAGGTTGGGACAAGAAGTTTGACAATGTGACAGAGAATATTACTGTTACAGCACAGTACTCCTCCACAGTCAATAAGTATACAGTTACCTTCAAGAACTGGGACGGCACAGTGCTCTCTACACAGACCGTTGAGTACGGCAAGAGTGCCACAGCTCCCTCAAATCCCACTCGCCCTGCCACAGCGCAGTATACCTACACATTCTCAAAGTGGGATACTTCTTATACCAACATCACAGGTAACACTACTGTTACAGCAGTTTATACATCTACTGTCAACAAGTACACAGTAACCTTCAAGAACTGGGACGGCACAGTGCTCTCAACCCAGAGTATTGCTTACGGTTCTGCCGCCACAGCACCTGCAACACCCACAAAAGCAGGTAATGCCCAGTACAGCTACACCTTCTCAGGCTGGGATAAGGATTTCTCAAAGATTACAGGAAACCTTACAGTTACTGCACAGTTTACACAGAGTATAAATAAGTACACAGTAACCTTCAAAAACTGGGATGGCACAGTTTTTTCCACACAGAGTGTAGCTTATGGCTCATCAGCTACAGCTCCCTCCAATCCCACACGACCTGCCACAGCGCAGTATACCTACACCTTCTCAAAGTGGGATACTTCTTATACCAACATCACAGGTAACACTACTGTTACAGCAGTTTATACATCTACTGTCAACAAGTACACAGTTACATTCAAGAACTGGGACGGTACCGAGCTCAAGAGCCAGAGTGTTGAATACGGCAAGAGCGCTACTGCTCCCGCAAATCCCACACGACCTGCCACAGCGCAGTACACCTACACCTTCTCAAAGTGGGATAAGGACTTCTCCAACATCACAGGTAATCTGACTGTTACAGCAGTTTATACTTCAACCGTAAACAAGTACACAGTTAAGTTCCTTAACTGGGACGATACCGAGCTTTCCACACAGAGCGTTGAATACGGCTCTGCGGCCACAGCTCCCGCTACCCCCACAAAAGAGGGTAATGCTCAGTACAGTTACACCTTCTCCGGTTGGGATAAGGATTTCTCCAATATCACAGGAAATCTGACAGTTAAGGCACAGTTTACCCAGACTACCAACAAGTATACAGTTATCTTCAAGAACTGGGACGGCTCTCAGCTCTCCAAGCAGAGTGTTGAGTACGGCTCTGCCGCCACCGCTCCCACAGTTCCTGCAAGAGAGAACTTCAAATTCACAGGCTGGGATAAGGATTTCAGCAACATCACAGGTGACCTTACTGTTACAGCACAGTTTGTTGACACCAGAGTTTATATCCCCGGTTCCTTCAACGGATGGGCAACAGATTCTCCCCTTACCGTCAAGTCCGGCGACATTGTTACCACTACCTTCAGAATAGAAGCAGGAACCTACAACTTCAAGGTTCTCCATCAGGATGTATGGTACGGTAACTACGGTACCATTGAGGATACCACCCTGGCTACATCTTCCGTCGGTTGGGAGATGGTAGACGGCGCCGCTGACTGTACCCTTAAGGCTACAGGCGGTACCTATACCTTTAATTATAATATCTCAACACATTTCCTTGAGATTATCTACACACCCGATACCTATACAGTTAAGTTCGTGAACTGGGATGACAGCGTGCTGAAGACCGAGACCGTTATCAAGGGTCAGTCTGCTACAGCTCCCACAAATCCCACACGCGAAGCTACAGCACAGTACACCTATACCTTCAAGGGTTGGGATAAGGAATTTACAAATATTCAGAGCGACCTTACTGTAAAGGCACAGTTTACTGAGACAACCAATAAGTACACCGTAACCTTCAAGAGCTGGGACGGAAATGTTATCACAACTCAGTCTGTTGAATACGGCAAGAGTGCCACTGCTCCCACACCTCCTGCAAGAAACGGCTATGAGTTTACAGGTTGGGATAAGGAATTCTCAAATGTAACGGGTAATCTCACCGTTACAGCACAGTATATTGATGCAAAGGTTTACCTCTGCGGTGATTTCAACAACTGGGGCGTTAATACTATCCTCACCTCAACCTCAGGCAACATTGTTTCCACAACCCTGAGAATTGAGGCAGGCTCCTACAAGTTCAAGATTCTCCACAAGGATAACTGGTACGGTAACTGGGGTACCATTGAGGATACCACCATCACCTCCTCAGATATCGGTTGGGAAATGGCAACAGGTACAGATAACTGTACTCTCAATGCTACAGGCGGTACCTATACCTTCAATTACAACACCTCAACCAGAATGCTTGAGGTTCTCTTCTCACCCGATTCCTACACAGTAGTATTCAAGAATTGGGACGGCACAGTGCTCTCTACTCAGAGCGTTGTTCACGGCAGTGCCGCCAAAGCACCCGCAACGCCCACCAGACCCGCTACTGCACAGTATACCTACACCTTCAAGTCATGGGATACTGATTTCTCCAATGTTACCTCTGACCTTACAGTCAAGGCAACATACACCCAGACCACCAACAAGTACACCGTAACATTCAAAAACTACGACGGCACAGTACTGAATACCCAGCAGGTTGAGTACGGCAAGGGCGCGGCAGCTCCCCAGACTCCCACAAAGCCCTCTGATGCTCAGTACAGCTACACCTTCAAGGCTTGGGATAAGGATTTCTCAAGTATCACAGGTAACCTGACAGTTACAGCAACATACTCCCAGACACTCAACAAGTATACAGTAACCTTCGTAAGCTGGGACGGCTCCACAATAGCTACCAGAACCGTTGAATACGGCAAGGCAGCTACAGCTCCCACAGCTCCCGCAAGAGCAGGCTATGAGTTTAAGGGTTGGGATAAGGAATTCTCCAATATCACAGGCAACCTGACAGTTACCGCACAGTATACCGACATTCAGGTATATCTCCCCGGTGACTTCAACGGATGGACAACAGATTCTCCCATGTCCTCTAAGTCAGACAATATTGTTACCACCACCCTTCAGCTTGAGGCAGGAACCTATAAGTTCAAGGTTCTTCACAGAGATGTTTGGTACGGCAATAACGGTACCATTGAAGACACCACTCTTGCTACCTCCTCTGTTGGTTGGGAGATGGTAGACGGTCATGGCGACTGTACACTTCTGGCTACAGGTGGTGCTTACACCTTCAATTACAACACCGAAACCAGAATGCTTGAGGTTCTCTTTGAGTCCGACAGCTTCACCGTAACCTTCGTAAACTGGGACGGCACAGTTCTGAAGACCGAGTCTGTAAAGGCAGGTCAGTCAGCAACAGCTCCCTCTAATCCCACCAGACCCGCTGATGAGCAGTATACCTACACCTTCAAGGGTTGGGATAAGGAGTTTACAAACATTCAGGAAGCAACCACCGTTACTGCTACCTACACCCAGACTCTCAATAAGTACAGCGTTGTGTTCAAGGACCACGACGGCACCGTGATTTCAACCCAGACCGTTGAGCACGGCAAGGCTGCAACTGCACCCGCTGACCCTGTAAGAGACGGCTTTGAATTCACAGGCTGGGACAAGGAATTCACTAACGTTACAAGCGACCTGACAATCACCGCCCAGTACAAGGGCAACGCAGTATTCCTCTTGGGAAGCTTCAACAACTGGGAGCAGAATACCCGGATGACCGCTTCTTCAGGCAGCATTGTTACTGCCACAGTTGAGCTTGCCCCCGGTACATACACCTTCAAGATTCTTGCAGGGGATGCATGGTACGGCAACTGGGGTAATATTGAGGATACAACCACAAAGACCTCCGACATCGGTTGGGAAATGACCGAGGATGCAGGTGACTGTACTCTTACAGCATCAGGCGGTACATATACCTTCAATTTCAATACCGAAACAAAGATGCTGGAAGTTCTCAGCGAGATTAACTATTTCAAGGTTACTTTCGTAAACTTCGACGGCACAGAACTCAAGTCAGAGTCCGTCAAGAAGGGTTCTTCCGCTACAGCACCCGAAAATCCCACAAGACCCGCTGATGCTCAGTATACCTACACATTCAAGGGTTGGGACAAGGAATTCACCAACATTCAGGCAGAAACAACAGTTACTGCAACTTATACCGAGACTCTCAACAAGTATACAGTTACTTTTGTAAACTGGGATGGCACTGAGCTGTCCAAACAGACTGTTGAATACGGCTCAGCCGCAACAGCTCCCAAAAATCCCACAAGAGAAGGTACAGCAGAAGTTACCTACACCTTCGCAGGTTGGGATAAACCCTTCACAAATATCACAGGCGATACAGTAATCACAGCTACCTATACATCTTCAGGCAGCACCTATACTGTAACCTTTGTGAATTGGGATGACACAGTGCTCAAGACCGAGACAGTAGCCTTCGGTACAGCGGCAACAGCTCCCGATGACCCCGTAAGAGACGGTGATGCTCAGTACAGCTACACCTTCGCAGGATGGGACAAGAGCTTCGATAATGTAACCGGCGACATTACAGTAACAGCTACTTACGTTGTTTCTGTAAACAAGTATACCGTAACCTTCGTAAACTACGACGGCTCCGTACTGAAGACAGAGCAGGTTGCATACGGCTCAGCCGCTACTGCTCCCGTCAACCCCACAAGACCCACGACTTCCCAGTATATCTTCACATTTGACGGCTGGGATAAGGAATTTAATTACATCACAGGCGACTTAACCGTTAAGGCAACCTATACCGCTACCGTAAATTCAAGCGGCACAGGCAGTAACATCTACAACCTCTCCGGTGAAGTTCAGAAGGGTCAGATTCTCCAGTGCTGGAACTGGTCCTACAACAACATCAGATACAATATGCAGGAGATAGCCAGCCAGGGCTTCTCGGCTATCCAGACCTCTCCCATTCAGGCAACAAAGGAGACTACCAGAGAGTATTACAACACAGTATGGAACTCTTCCTGGGTAGTATATCAGCCTGTTTCCTTCAGCATTGAGACCAACTCCTTCAATGCTCTGGGCACAAAGTCCGAGTTTGAGGCAATGTGTAAAGAGGCAGACAAGTATGGCATAAAGGTTATCGTTGATACTATCTTCAACCATACCGCCAATGATATGGCTGAGAACACCATCCATTCATGGGTACCCTCTGAAATCAGAGACAACCCCGATTGCTGGCACGACATTTCCCAGAATATCTGGGATTTCGGTAATCGTTACGATGTAACACATTACTGTCTCTCAGGTCTTCCCGACCTTAATACAAGCAACGCAACAGTTCAGAGATACTGCATCAACTTCATGAAAGAAGCTATTGCAGCAGGTGCTGACGGCTTCCGTTTCGACGCCGCAAAGCACATTGAGACCGACTGGGATGCAGACGGCGTAAAGAGTGACTTCTGGATGAACGTTCTCGGCGAGGCAACAGCTTACGCACAGAGCACAAAGGGCTTCACTCCTTACTACTACGGCGAATTTATCGGCGGACCCGAGGGCGTGGGCATTGATGCGTACACCCGTTATATGAGTGTCACCGATACAGGTGCCAACAACATCAGAGAAGCTGTGGTAAACGGTAATGCTTCTGCCGCTGCAAGCTCAGGCATCACCTACGGCGAGGCTCCCAATAAGGCTGTTCTTTGGACAGAGTCTCACGACAACTACAAGGACAACGGCACACGCTTCATCTCTGACCACAACATCAACAAGACATGGGCTCTGGTAGGCTCCAGAGCAGAGGCTTGCGGTCTTTATCTTGCACGTCCTTCCAATATTGAAACCACCCTTATGGGTCAGGCTGACGTAACCTCATGGTCCTATCCCGAGGTTAAGGCTATCAACCAGTTCAAGAATTACTTCGTTGGTCAGGGCGAGTATCTCTCCTCCTACAACAACCTTGCCTGTGTTGAAAGAGGCACCACCGGTATGGTAATCGTCAACGTCGGCGGAACATACTTTAACGGTATGACTGCTCCCGTTCACACCATGGAGGCAGGCGTATATTCGGATGCTATCACAGGAAACACCTTCACAGTATCTGACGGATACATTACAGGTGACATCGGTGACACAGGTATTGCAGTTGTTTACCGCGTTGGAGATAACGGCCCCTTCAATGCAGGTAATCCCACAGAAGTATCTCTCGTAGGTTCTTTCAATAATTGGGATGCAGCAAGTCATGTGTTTGTTGCTAATAACAAGACCACTGCTTCAACAACAGTATTCCTTGAGCCCGGTACATACACCTTCAAGATTACAACATCTTCCGGTCTATGGTATGGTAACTCCGGTACCATCACCGATTCCACAGGAAGCACACCCTGGTCGATGTATACAAATGTATCTGATAACTGTACTCTCAATGCATCAGGCGGCAGATACACCTTTACATTTGACAGCTCCACAGGTAAGCTTTCAGTAGAGCATCAGTCAACCTATGACTACAATTCCTCGATTTATCTCAAGGGAAGCTTCAATGACTGGGGCACATCAAACCTTATGACCTACACAGGTCAGAACAATATCGTTACCACAACACTGACACTTGATGAAGGAACATACACCTTCAAGCTCAACAACACAGGTATTGGTGTCTGGTACGGCAACACAGGTACCATTTATGACACAACAGCTACATCAGCCGCTTCAGGTTGGGTAATGGGCACAGACGTCAGCGACAACTGCACACTTCAGGCGTCAGGCGGTACTTATACCTTTAACTTCAACCTCAGCACAAATCAGCTTGTTGTGCTCTATACACCTCCCACATACACAGTAACCTTCAAGGATTGGGACGGTACAGTTCTCTCTACACAGTCAGTTCAGAAGGGTCAGGCAGCATCCGCTCCCGTATCACCCTCCAGAGAGAGCGACGGAACTTATACCTACACCTTCACAGGTTGGGATAAGACATTTAGTAACATCACAGGCGACACTGTTATCACAGCTCAGTACACAACTGCTGAGAATGTGTACACAGTAACCTTCCTTGACCACGACGGCATTGTGCTCTACTATCAGGTTGTTGCAAAGGGCGAATCTGCAACTGCTCCTGCTGATCCCGTGAGAATCGGCGATGCACAGTACAGTTACATCTTTGCAGGCTGGGACGGAGACTTCACAAACGTTCAGAGTGATGTTTCCGTTACAGCAACCTATACTCAGGTAGTAAATGAGTACACCGTAATTTTCAAGGACTACGACGGCACAGAGATTTCAACCCAGAAGGTAGCATACGGCTCCGCCGCTATTGCTCCCGAAACACCCACAAGAGAGGGTAATGCACAGTACAGCTACACCTTCAAGGCTTGGGATGTTGACTTCTCCGAAATTAAGGCTGACCTTACAGTTACAGCAACTTACACCGAGTCTGTAAATGAATACACCGTAACCTTCAAGGATTTCGACGGAGAAACTCTCAAGTCCGAGACCGCACTCTACGGCGAGGGTGTTGAGGCTCCCGAGAATCCCACAAGACAGGGATTTGTATTCACAGGCTGGGATAAGAACTTCGACACAGTTACCGAGGATATCACCGTATATGCACAGTATGCAGAGGATATCGTATACCTCATCGGTTCCTTCAACGACTGGACAGAGAATACGGCAATGACAACTACTGAAACAGATGATGTTGTCACCGCTACCGTCAAGCTGGATGAGGGCGTATACAAGTTCAAGATTAAGCACATCTTTAACTGGTACGGTAATACAGGTAACATTGAGGACACCACAACCAAGACTTCCGACATCGGTTGGGAAATGTCCGTGGATACTGATGACTGTACTCTTACAGCATCAGGCGGCTTCTACACCTTCACATTCAACAAGTCCACCAGAATGCTGGTAGTTACCTACATTTCCTCAACACATACCGTAACCTTCCTTGACTACGACGGCACAGAGCTGGGTGTAGTTGAGGTTGACCACGAGGGTGCTGCTGAGGCTCCCGCTGTACCTGAGAGAGAGGGCTACCTCTTCGCAGGTTGGGATAAGGATATCACCAAGGTTATGGAGGATATGACAGTTACCGCTACATATGTAGAGGCAACAGAGGAGTACACCGTAATCTTCAAGGACCACGACGGTACAGTTCTTTCAACCCAGACCGTTCCTGCAGGTTCTTCTGCAACGGCTCCCGAGGCTCCCGCAAGAGAGGCGGACGACCAGTTCACCTACACCTTCAAGGGTTGGGATAAGGACTTCTCCAGAGTTGTGGGCGACATCACAGTAACAGCCGAGTACACAGCAACTCCTCATAAGTTCACAGTAACCTTCGTAGACCACGACGGCACGGAACTTTCAAAAGTTGAAGTTGAGTACGGCAAGGGTGCAGAAGCTCCCGAAGTTCCCGAGAGAACAGGCTTTGTATTTACAGGTTGGGATAAGGACTTCTCTGAAGTAACAGAGGATATCACCGTAACAGCACAGTACAAGGCTGCAAATATTCACCTTATGGGCTCATTCAATGAATGGGCAGAAACAGACCTTATGACCGAGGGCGAAGAAGAGGGTATCGTTTCCGTAACTCTCACACTTGAAGCAGGTACATACTACTTCAAGGTTAAGGATGTCGACACATGGCTTGGTAACACAGGCACTATTGAAGACACCACTCTCAATACTTCCGAAATTGGTTGGGAGATGACAGACGGTGCCGACAACTGTACACTTGTTGCAACAGGCGGTACCTACACCTTCAACTATAACCCCGAGACAAGAATGCTGGAGGTTCTCTTCACACCTCCCACATTCAAGGTTACATTTGTTGACTTCGACGGTACTGTTATTGAGGAAGTAGAGGTTTCCAGAGGTCAGGATGCAACTGCTCCCGCAGACCCCGTAAGAGACGGCTACAAGTTCATCGCTTGGGAAGGCGACTTCACAAACGTTCAGGCTGATGTAACAATAACCGCAACCTACATCCTTTCAAAGATTACCTATACAGTAACCTTCCTTGACCATGATGGCACAGTCCTCAAGAGTCAGATCGTTACCACAGGCGAAGCGGCAGAAGCACCTGAAGACCCCGAGAGAGAGTTCTACACCTTCCTCGGTTGGGATAAGGACTTCTCCAATATCACATACAACCTTACAGTCAATGCTCTTTATCAGGATACCCGCTCTTACCTGACAGGTTCCTTCAACGAGTGGAGCAAGGACACCGTGATGACAGAGAACGGAAATATCGTAAGCACCGAGCTTCTGCTCAGAGCAGGCGAGTATTCCTTCAAGCTCATCAGCAAGGATACATGGTACACCAACACAGGTGTTATTGAGGATACAACTACTACCACCTCCGACATCGGATGGGAAATGGTAGGAGACCTTGAACTTGGTGACTGCAAGCTTCAGGCATCAGGCGGTAAGTACACCTTCAACTTCAACCTTGATACAAAGATGCTTGAGGTTATCTACACACCTGTTCAGTTCACAGTATCCTTCGTAGACTACGACGGCTCCGTTATCAAGGAACAGACTCTGGGTCTCGGCGAGGATGCCGTAGCTCCCGAGGTTTCCGACAGAAACGGCTTTATCTTCGTTGGTTGGGATAAGGAGTTCGAGGATATCGAGAGCGACCTTACAGTAAACGCAGTTTATATTCCCAACGACACTACTTATACAGTTACCTTCATCGGATTCGACGGTGAGGTTATCAGCACTACTCAGGTTGGTCACGGCCAGCAGGCAGTTGCTCCCGAGGCTCCCGAGGTTGACGGCTACGTATTTGTTGGTTGGGATGAGACATTCGATAACGTAACATGCGAAAAGACCGTAACAGCAGTTTATAAGGAAGATGTTGTATATATCTTCGGCTCCTTCAACGAATGGGCAGAGGGTATCAAGATGACCGCAGGCGAAGGCGTACACGAGTACACCCTCACTCTGGGTAAGGGTACATACTACTTCAAACTGAATCACATTGACAGCTGGTTCGGTAACACAGGTGCTATTGATGACACAACAACCGCTACCTCCGCAGTAGGTTGGGAGATGGTTCTTGATGCTGACAACTGCACACTGAATGCAACAGGCGGTAAGTACACCTTCAGATACAACACCGAGACAAAGATGCTGGAGGTATTCTACGAGCCTCTCGAGTACACCGTTACCTTCAAGGGCTTCGACGGCGAGGAACTCCTGACATCAACTGTTAAGCTGGGCGATACAATCACAGCTCCCGAAGCACCCGCAGTTGAGGGCTACATCTTCGTAGGTTGGGATAACGCCTTTGAGTATGTTGACGAAGATCTTGAAATCAACGCAGTATACATCAAGGACAGCACCACATACACAGTAGTATTTATGGATATGGACGGTACGGTTATCTCTACTCAGGAAGTTGAGTACGGCGAGGCAGCTACCGCTCCCAAGGATCCCACCCAGGTAGGCTATATCTTCACAGGCTGGGACAAGAGCTTTGATAAGATTACCGAGGACACAGTTATTACCGCTCAGTACAAGGATAATCAGATTTATCTGGTTGGTACCTTCAACGAGTGGAACACAGATCTCCACCTGAAGAGAGAGGGTACAACCGATTACTTCTCCGCAATGGTTGACCTTGAAGCAGGCTCATACTTCTTCAAACTCCTCCAGAACGACGTATGGTACACAAATGCAAGTACCATCATCAACACAACAAAGGTTACCTCTGACACAGGTATTGAGCTGAAGACAGACTCCTCTATGGGAGATATCATCCTCAATGCTTCAGGCGGTACCTACAACTTCAGATTCAACGTCCGCACAAACAAGCTGGAAGTTATCTTCTATGCAGGCGTAATCGAGAAGTACACCGTAACATTTGTAAACTGGGACGGCACAGTTCTTGACACTGTTGTAGTAGCAGGCGGCAAGGATGCAAGCGCTCCCGAGGCTCCCACCAAGCCCTCCGATGAGATGTATGACTACATCTTCGCAGGCTGGGATAAGGACTTCACAAAGGTTACAGAAGACCTGACTGTCACAGCACAGTTCACACAGGTGCTTAAGAAGTTCACAGTAACCTTCCTTGATGATGTAGGAAACGTTATTGCCACACAGCAGGTTGAATACGGCAAGGGTGCAAATGCTCCCGACGCTCCCGTAAAGGACGGCTTCGTATTCAACGGCTGGGATAAGGACTTCTCCAATATCACAGGTGACCTTACCGTAACTGCCAAGTACATCGCAGGCAGAGTCAGCGGTGTAACTCTTGCAGGTACATTCAACGGTTGGGATGCAACAGCTACTCCCTTCCTCATCACCACAAGCACCGACAAGGTTTCCCTCCAGATGAAGCTTGCAGAGGGTACATATCAGTTCAAGGTAGTTGAGAACGGTTCCTGGTACGGTAACTGGGGCACCATCGCAGATACTACCGTTACAACATCTGCAACAGGCTGGGAAATGGATCCCTACGCAGGTGACTGCACACTTATCGCAGGTGGCGGCACCTACATCTTCACATATACAATTTCCACTCATACTCTGGAAGTTGAGTATGTCGGCAGCGAGTTCAAGGTAACCTTCGTTGACTGGGACGGTACTGTTATCAAGACCGAGGTTGTTGAGCCCGGCGGCAGCGCAACCGCACCCACAGGTACATTCACAAGACCCGATGATGAGGGCTATACATACGTATTCGACGGCTGGGATATGGACTTTACAAATGTTATTGCTCCTCTGAGAGTAACAGCACAGTACAAGGGCACTCCCAAGACCTACACCGTAACCTTCAAGAACTGGAACGGCGTAGTTCTCAAGACCCAGAGCGTTCAGTACGGCACAGCAGCCACACCTCCCGCAGACCCCACCAGAACAGGCTTTATCTTCTCCGGTTGGGACGGCGACATCAACTATATCACAGGCAACACCACCTTTACCGCCCAGTTCACCGACAACGGTGTATACATTATGGGTGACTTCAACGACTGGCAAGGAACAAAGCTTACCTATCTGGGTAACAATATCTATCAGGGTAAGATTTACCTCTCTGCAGGTCAGTACAAGTTCAAGGTAAAGCAGGGTTATGACTGGTACGGCAACAACGGATGGATAGATGACACAACAACCTACACTTCAGCGACAGGTTGGGAAATGACTTGGGATGCAGGTGACTGTACTCTCAATGCTTCAGGCAGCACCTATACATTCAGATACAACGCTTCCACCAGAATGCTTGAGGTTCTCTATGTGCCTCCCACATACACAGTAACCTTCAAGAACTGGAACGGCGCTATCCTCAAGACACAGTATGTCCAAAGAGGAAATCCTGCATATGCTCCCCAGAATCCCACCAGAGCAGGTTATGTCTTCACAGGTTGGGACAGAGACTTCTCATGGATTTACGAGAATACAGTAGTTACAGCACAGTTTGCTCTCAATACTGTAAGCGTAATGGGTGACTTCAACAACTGGGAAGGCACAGGAATGGTTTCAACGGGCGGTTCAAACTACACAGCAACTATTGAGCTTCCTGCAGGAACCTACAAGTTCAAGATTAAGCACATCGACACATGGTATGGTAACGGCGGCACAATTGAAAATTCCACTCTGGCAACCTCAGCTGTCGGTTGGGAAATGGTATGGGATCAGGGCGACTGCACACTCAATGCTGCAGGCGGCACCTACACCTTCAATTTCAACACCGATACAAGAATGCTCGAGATTCTTTACAAGGGTGCTATTTACACAGTTACCTTCCTTGATTATGACGGCTCTATAATCAGCACACAGCAGGTAGAATACGGCAAGTCTGCCACAGCTCCTGCAAATCCCGTAAGAGAAGGATATGAGTTCTCCGGTTGGAGCGGCGACTTTTCCTTCATTACAGGCAACACAACAATTATGGCTCAGTATGGTGGCGAGACCACTGTATACCTCAGAGGTACCTTCAACAACTGGGATCTCACTTCTCCCATGAAGGGCTCAGATACTCCCAAGGTTTACACCTATGTTCTGACACTTTCTGCAGGCGAATACACCTTCAAGATTAACATTGGAGACTTGTGGTTCGGTAACAACGGAACTATTGAGGATACAACAGTTCTTACCTCTTCCACAGGTTGGGATATGGATGCATCCGCAGGCGACTGTAAGCTTGTTGCCAAGGGCGGCACATATCTCTTCAGGTTCAATACTGAGACCAATAAGCTTGAAGTTCTCCGTGTAACCGATACTCTCACAGTAACCTTCGTTGACCACGACGGCACCGTGCTTTCCACTCAGAGTGTCAAGTACGGCGATGCAGCAGTTGCTCCCACAGACCTTGTAAGAGCAGGCTATGTATTCGTTGGTTGGGATAAGGCTATTGATAACGTAACTGCTTCTATGAAGGTTACAGCACTTTACAGAAAGGCAGTTGTACTCTACGTCAATACTGCCGACAAGGCAGGCGCAGAGATGATTCTCGGCGAAAACGGCCAGAACGAAGTAATTGTTACTCTCAAGGAGGGTACACACAAGTTCAACATCAATATCGGCGGCGTGGTTTACTCCGCAGAGAGCACCTTCGGCGATAATATTGAGGGAATCAAGCTCTTTAACGATATGGGCGACTGCACAATCGTTGCAACAGGCGGCACTTATCTGTTCTCCTTCAATGAGGAAACAGGACTTCTCACAGTTGTGAAGCTTGCAGATGCAACCGATGACGAGATTGATCCCGACAATCCCTCCACAGGCGATGAGATTGATCCCGATAATCCTTCCACAGGCGATGAGATTGATCCCGATAACCCCTCCACAGGTGACGAGATTGATCCTGATAACCCCGATACACCTGATAATCCCGACAATCCTGACACTCCCGTAGTGCCTGAAGAACCCGAAATTATTGAACATCTGGTGGTCTATGTGAACCCGGATGGCAAGTTCCTGGGCTTCGAGAATGTTGTGGACGGCGAGGCGGTAGCCAATTCGCCGACACCCACATACTCGGATGAAGGTTATATTTACACCTTCGTAGGATGGGATGTCGACCTCAGACGTATCACAGGTTACACTGTTGCAACAGCGGTTTACAGCAAGGTTGCAAAGAAATTCACAGTAACCTTCGTTGACAGAAGCGGAAATACCATTGAGACACAGAGCGTGCCTTACGGCACAGCCGCATCTGCACCCGCAGCACCCGAGCTTGAAGGCTATACCTTCATCGGATGGGATAAGGCATTCAGCAGTATCACAGGTGATATCACAATCACAGCAAGATACAAGAAGAACACCGAGGGTGAGTCTTCAGACATCGGCAAACTCTTCGTTGAGGTTGTCAGCGGCTCAGGCTTTACAATCAGCGTAAACGGTGCTACCGCAAGACCTCAGGGTACATCTTACTACAACTCCAATGTTCCCATGGGTACAAAGGTTACCTTGGTAGCAAATGCAGCAGAAGGAGCAGAGTTCCTCGGCTGGATTAACGCAAACGGCGTAGTGCTCTCCACAACAGAGACCTATACCTTCGTGACTACCGGTAATAACTATGTTAAGGCAATGTACAGATGCGACCTTGACGGTGCAAGTCTTGTAATCTTCAAGAATGACAAGGCTGCAGGCGGAAACGGTGCAGTTCTCGATATGCAGTACTACGTAGCAGGTGAGGAAATCGTTATCCCCGACAATCCTTCACAGGCAGGTTACAACTTCGCAGGATGGGATATGACTGTTGAGGAAATCAAGGCAAAGATTGAAGCCGGCGAAAACGTAACAGTACTTGCCAAGTGGACAATCGCTGAAGTATTTGTAAACATCACCGTAAACGGCGGTACATTTGTTGCAAGCAAGACAAATGCAGATGGCAAGATTTACGCACACTTTGCAGTAACAGCTACAGCAAATGCAGCTCCCACAGGTAAGAAGTTTGCATATTGGACAGACACAGACGGAAAGATCTTAAGCTACAATACTGAGTATAAGTTCTATCCCTCTATGGATACAGAGATAACAGCGGTTTATGTATCCAAGTCCACAGTGCTTGATTATCAGGTGCTCGTCGGTATTGAAGCGGACCCCAATGCAGACACTGAAAAGGTCAGATATTACGTAACATGGTATGTGCCTGAGGCAGAACTCGGATATGAGTTTATAAGCGGCGGTGTTATCATTGTTGACGAAGCAAACTACAACGAGGACAGATTCTACCACGGTAGCGGTCTCACAGGTATGACAGATGCAGCACCCGGCTCGCTCCAGACAAACGGAGCAAACCAGACAGGTGCGGCTGTAACAAAGAGCAACTGCGTCTCCGGAACAACCTATTATGCAAAGACATGGGTAATCTACAAGGATGCAGAGGGCAATGAGCAGATTGCATATTCCGACCTCCTTGTAGTGGAGAAACTCTGATAATATTCAGTACACATAACAGATTAGTGTAATCTGAAACAAAGTCCCCGACAGAGAAATCTGTCGGGGACTTTTATTGCACGGTATTTGCATAAACCACATATAATGCCATGAACGAAGTGTATTCCATTAGGGAATTGTGTTAAAATATCACAATATGAGAGATAGTGTTGAAGTTTGCAAGGTTATGTGATATAATTATCACATATTCGGGTGCGGTGATGTTACAAAGCGGTGCATTACCGGCACCCAAAATATTATACGAAAACAAGGTGAGTTTACTTGCTTAAGCAAATCGTGAACTGGCTTTTCAGCCAGAACAACTCCTCGCTTCAAATCGGGCTTTTTGATGTGTGGCATTTTTTCTATCTTTTTCTGATTTTCGGTGGCTCTGCATTTCTTGCTGTATTACTGGGAAACAAGTCGGAAAAAGCTAAAGACAGGACAATTAAGATATTTGCATATCTCACCATTGGTCTTTATTTGGCAGATTTTTTCATAATGCCTCTGTCGGACAGCTACAGCGGAATCAGTGAGTATAAACTGCCATTCAATATATGCACGATAATGGCGGTGATGGTGCCCTTTGTGCAGTTTAATAGCCATTTTGCAAAGCTCAAACCCATTATAGTAACCCTTTCCATAGCATCTTCAACGATGTGGATGTGTTATCCCGGCACAGCACTTGGTGGTCAGCCACCCTTCTGTTATATTATTTTCCAGACCTTTATGTATCACGGCTTTTTGTATACCTGGGGTTTTTTGAATCTTGCATACGGCAGGGTAGAGCTCCACTTCAAAAATATATGGAAAGAGCTTGTAGCAATACTCATTATACTGGTGTGGGCATCCTTCGGAAACGCAATATACGATGGAGTCCAGAACTGGTTTTTCATCGAGGAAAGTATATTCCCCTTCCTTTCAGACGGTATAATGCCTTTTATGGTAGTTTTCTGCGTGTTCGGTACCTGTTTTCTGGTGTATTGCGGATACTTCGCAGTAAAAGCCGTGGTAGAAAAAATAAAGGAAAAGAAAGCACCTCTCAAAAAAGCATAATGCATGATAGAAGCTCCGCGGTAATGATGCTGCGGAGCTTTTCCACTTCGTTTATCCAAGCATAGAGTATTTTTTGGTAATAATTTGAGATTATTTGGCACTTCCAACTGTTTTTAATACAAAACAGATAAAAATGGGAAAAAGTCTTGTAAAAAGACTCGGTTTGTGATAAAAATATATTATGTATGATTACTTATATAATGGGGTAGAAGGGGCTCTTTGACACAAGCCTTTTCGCACCTTCAGACAAAGTTTCAATAGGAGGAATGCTACTGTGAATATGTATATTGACCCCGGTACGGGAAGTATGCTTTTTACCATACTTATCGGCGTTATCGGTGCAAGTATATACTCTCTGAGAATGTTCTTTATCAAGCTCCGCTACAAAATGGGCGGAGGCAAGGCAGAGGAAACCGACAAAAAGACCCCGCTTGTTATCTTCTCTGATAACAAGCGCTACTGGTCTATTTTTGAACCCGTCTGCCGCGCTCTTGAGAAGAAGGGCATTGAGGTAAAATATATTACAGCATCTTCGGATGACCCTGCCTTTGGGACAAGCCTTTCAAATGTGAAGGCAGAGTGTGCCGAAAGTGAAAACAAGCTTTTCACCAAGCTCAACTTCCTCAATGCAACAGTAGTGTTTTCCACTACACCGGGTCTTGATGTCTACCAGTGGAAGCGTTCCAAGGATGTTGATTACTACGTTCACATTCCACATGCCGCCAACGACATCACCCTTTACAGAATGTTTGGTATCGACTACTACGACTCCATACTCCTCTCGGGCGACTACCAGATAGATGATATCCGTGCTCTGGAGAAAATCCGTAACCTTCCCGAGAAGGAACTTGTGAAGGTTGGTATTCCCTATATGGACGAGATGGCGAAGCGTCTTAAATGTGCACCTGCTCCCGAAAAGCATGAGAGAACCGTTCTGCTTGCACCTTCTTGGGGCAAGAGTGCTATCTTCGGTGTCTACGGCTCAAAGATTATCGATGTGCTCCTTGCAACAGGATATCACGTTATTATCCGTCCTCACCCCCAGTCCTTCGACTCTGAAACAGAGCTTATGGAAAAGCTTATGAAGGAATACCCCGAGTCTGACAGACTTGAGTGGAACCGCGACAGAGATAATTTTGACGTTCTTAACCGTTCCGATATACTTATCTCCGACTTTTCAGGCGTTGTATTTGATTTCGCTCTTGTATATGACAAGCCCATTATCTATACAAATCCTCAGATTGACACAAGTGTATACGATGCATGGTGGCTCAAAAAGCCTCTGTGGACAGCATCTGCGCTTCCCAGAATCGGTATGGAGCTCACCGACGAAAATATGGAAAACCTGAAGGAACTTATTGATACCTGCATAGGTGATTCCCGATTTGCCGCGGGCAGAGCTGAAGTCAAGGCTGAAACATGGGCAAACTTCGGTGGCGGTGCTGAGGCAGTGGCTGATTACCTTGAGGCAAAAATCAAGGAGCTCACTCCTGCAAAGCCTGAAGTTCAGGAGGAGAACGTTGAGGGGAATGTTTTTGTTGATGAAACAGCAGGTCCTTCAACTAAGGAAAGCAACGATATAGACAAAGACGGTTTAGAAACCGAAGAGGGTAAGTGAAATGTCAATACTTGAAATTTTAGAAGCACTTTTTATAGGGCCTCTGAAGATAGTTTTTGAGTTTATATTCCAGATTGCCGATACCTTTGTTGACAATCCCGGAATTTCCATTATCTTCCTGAGCCTTACAATGAATATTCTTGTTCTGCCTCTCTACAAGCGTGCTGATGCCATGCAGGAGGAGGCAAGGGATATCGAGATGAAACTCCACGACGGAGTTGCTCATATCAAAAAATCCTTCTCGGGTGACGAGAAGATGATGATTCTTCAGGCGTATTACCGCCAGAATAACTATAAGCCTACCCAAGCACTCCGCGGTTCGGTTTCTCTGCTTTTGGAGATTCCCTTCTTTATGGCGGCTTATCAGTTCCTGTCCAATCTGGGTGCACTCAACGGTGCTTCACTCGGTCCCATTGCAGACCTTGGCAAGCCTGACGGACTTATTGTAATAGGCGGTTTTGCCATTAATCTGTTGCCCATACTGATGACACTTATCAATGTTATCTCCAGTGCAATTTACCTTAAGGGCTTCCCCCTGAAGACAAAAATCCAGCTCTACGGTATGGCGGCATTCTTCCTTGTATTCCTTTATACATCCCCCTCGGGACTTGTATTCTACTGGACACTCAATAACCTTTTCTCTCTTGTGAAGACTATCTTCTACAAGCTGAAAAACCCCAAGAAAGTCCTGAATATCCTTTGTTCGGTTGTGGGACTTGCGGCTATTATATTCGGTGCATTTATCTACAAGGACAGCTATCTGCCCAAGAAACTTCTTATTGTAGCCCTCGGTCTGGCACTTGAGATGCCTCTTGTTCTCAGCATCATAAGCTCAAAGCTTAAGGGAAGAACTTCAGGCAGAAAGCCTGCCGAGCCTAATAAGAAACTGTTCCTTTTCGGCTCGATTTTCCTGACCTTGCTTGTAGGCGGTTTCATTCCCTCAACATATATTGCATCCTCTCCCGAGGAATTCGTTGATCTAACCGCATTTGTTAATCCCTTGTGGTATCTTCTGAGTTCCCTGTGCCTTGCCGCAGGACTCTTCCTTGTATGGATGAGAGTTTTCTATTGGCTTGCCACCGATAAGGGCAAGGTAGTATTTGACAGAGTTGTTGTGGCACTGTGCGGTGTTATGACCGTGAACTATGTGTTCTTCGGCAGAAATCTGGGCGTTGTATCATCAACTCTCTATTATGAAACAGGCGTTAGTTTCTCTCTGCTTGAGCAGGTAATCAATGTTGTGGTTATAACAGCAGTAGCGGTGTTGCTCTGGTTCTTTGCCGCAAAGCTCCAGAAGTTTGCAATGCCTGTTGTGATGATATCTGCCCTTGCACTGGGTGCGGTAACCGGCTTCAATGCCTACAAAACCTATTCGGTTGTAAGCGGCATCGACCGTACAACCGAGGACAGAGCACATTTCTCTCTCAGCAAGGACGGTCAGAACGTTGTCGTATTGATGCTTGACCGCGGTGTCGGCGAGTATATGCCTTACTTCATAAACGAGAAGCCTGAAATGAAGGAAATCTTTGACGGCTTCACCTATTATTCCAATATAGTGTCCTTCGGCGGACACACAAACTTCGGACTGCCTCCTCTGGTTGGCGGCTATGAGTACACTCCTGTGGAGATGAACAAGAGAGAGGACGAGTCTTTGCAGTCAAAGCACGACGAGGCACTCAAGGTCCTTCCCGTGCTCTTTGACCAGAACGACTACGAAGTTACCGTCTGTGACCCTCCCTACGCAGGTTATAAGCAGATTCCCGACCTCACTATTTTCGATGAGTACGAGGATATAAACACATATATCACTAAGGGAACCTATGCCAGCGAAGAACAGGTAATGCAGCTGATGAGCAACAACAAGAGAAACTTCTTCTGCTTCAGCCTTATGAAGACTATGCCTGTCAGCATCCAGCCTGCTATATATGACAGCGGAGAATACCGCAGAGCCGCAACCGTCAGCGAGGGTGGTCTCACAAGCCATAAGATGATAGGTCTCAATAAGTCCACAGGATTTAAGAAATCCTGCATGGATTGGTACCAGGTGCTTCTCAACCTTGATGATATGACAAATATCGTTGAGGGCGACACCAACACCTATCTGTTTATGAACAACGAGGCAAGCCACGAGATTATGTATATGCAGGAGCCTGAATATGTACCTGCGGCAACTGTTGACAATACAAAGTACGAAGAAGAGCATGCCGACAGATATACAGTAGACGGCAAGACTCTCATTATGGAGGATAAGAAGCAGATGGCATCTTATCAGACCAATATGGCGGTGCTCCTTAGAATAGGCGAGTGGCTTGAGTACCTTAAGGAAAACGATGTTTATGACAACACAAAGATTATCATTGTTTCTGACCACGGCTACTCTCTCTTCCACGACGAGAATCTTATTTTCGGCGAGACCAGAGATATCCACGAGAATGCTGAATTCTACTTCCCCTTGCTTCTTGTGAAGGACTTCGGCAGCACCGGCTTTACCGTAAACGATGAGTTTATGACCAATGCCGATGTGCCCACCATTGTAACAGACGGACTTATCGAAAATCCCGTGAATCCCTTTACAGGCAAGGCAATTAACAGCGACGAGAAAAACGCCCACGAGCAGTGTGTAATTCTCTCCAATGACCACAACGTAAGCAAAAACCACGGAAATCAGTACAACGCATCCCGTTGGGCAAGTGTCTCTGAAGATATCCATAACAGAGATAACTGGCATTTTGGAGCGAATGAGGAAGTCCTCACCGAGCACCAAGTGAATTAAAAATAAAAAGAGTTGACTTTTTTGAAAAGTCAGCTCTTTTTTGTTGACAAAAAATATAAAAGCGGTATCATATACCTATACCCCGTGGAGTATATAAGGAGGTTACAGCTATGTCAAAATGTATAGACAACGACGCTTTACACAAGCGACTCAGACGAATAATCGGTCAGGTTCAGGCAATTGACAGAATGATAGACGAGGACGTCCCCTGCGAGGACATACTCTCCCAGATTAATGCCGCCAAGTCGGCACTGCACAGATGCGGTCAGGTGGTGCTGGAGGGACACATCCGCCATTGTGTCCGCGACGGCATCGAGCATGGAGATGCGGACAAGACCATCGACAACTTTGCGAAAGCAATGGAACGCTTTTCAAATATGGTTTGAGAATATCACACTAAAAGATACTCCCGAGAGCATTTGCCTGCCTCGGGAGTAATTTTTATGAGTTAATTATTTATTGCGTGCTCAAAAGCCGCTTTGATACCGCAACCGTCGTCGTGGAAGCGGTGATTCTGGCACATATCGTAGCCGGGGAGGCTGTTGCCCTCTACCATAACGGGACCTGTGGGAGTAATTGCCACATCCCAGCCGACATAGCGGATGCGAGGCTCCACCTTTGATGCTTTAAAGCACATCTCCACAGCCTCTTTGAAGTAGGGCACCTTGAATCCGATGAAGGGTACACCGCTTACAGGATGCTCTGTGTAGTAGGAAACCGTCTTGTCGCAGAAGGTTGGGTGGGTAATTTCTCCCTCGGGGGAGAGGAGAGTGTACATACCGCCGCTGGTGACGTTATCAACGTCATTCTTACCGCTTCCGATTCGGATAAGTGCATAGATAAGGTGAGGGTTGCCCTTGTCGCTGAGAACAGTTGCAATTCTGATGGTGTTGACGGAGCGACTGCAAAGGTGGTTCATTTCCTCGTGCTGGGTAATTGCCTCTTCGCAGAGGAACATTTTTGACTCCATCAGCTCATTGTAAATATCCTCAAGCTTCTCGTCTTTGAGAGTAACCTTCTTAACTCCTAGACCGCCGAAGGATACGGGCTGCTTTGCGAAGAAAGCATCTTTACCCTTACAGAATTCGCTGAATTTTTCAAAGCCTTCCTGCAAATCCACGAAATCTCTGCCCATAAATTCCCCGAAGGTGCGGCTGAAAATAAGCTTGTCCTCAAAAACCTCGTGAGCCTCTTTCTGATTGAGCCTTCTGGACATCTGGATGTTATCGTCCATTGTCATAAAGGTGAGGCGTTTGTCCTTTTTGATGAAGGCATAGCCGAAGGTCATATAGTCGAGATATCCCACTCCGTAGCGGAACATAGAATACACCATATCGAAGAAAAGTATTATCCTGTTTTTGCCCGACTCCTTGTGGACAAGATTCAGATTTCTGAAAAAACGCTTGAAGCTGCCCGAGGCAACTCGGCGTAAAAAAGTTTTGATTTTGTTCATACTCATATCCTCGCTGATTGATATAGTATAATTATACGGATTTTTTGAAGCATTACAAGAGTTAAATGAAAAAGCGGTAATATAAGCGAAAAGAGAGACAGGGGAACTTGCGATTTCAGAAACAGATGCAGAATAATTCTCCCAGAGACTATTGACAAATCTCTATTTTGATGCTAATATACATATACCCCTATGGGTATATACTTCAAAGGAGATGCAGGCGTTGAGGAGAGGCACGCTCTTTTCAGAGGTGCCCTCTGAAGTGGTGTCGCTACAGTACTCGTAAGATTGCGGATACTTCACGAAAGTGATGTATTCGCGGTAGCCATAAGCCGGTGAAAGTTGTTTGGGAAAGTGATGTATTAAAAGTATCCATACGCTGGCGGAAGGTATTTCACGAAAGCGATGTGTTCACGGTAGGCATAAGTCTGTGGAATGATACTTCACGAAAGTGACACAACCCTTTTGCTGTTCTCATAGGGTGAGCATATATTATCTATCATTTAGTTTTTCGGAGGTTGTTATGAAGAAACATAAGAAGGTTATGAAACAGGAACACGAAGATGCTTTGGAAATATGCAAAGAGACTGCCTGCTCTGATAATGACACCGAGCATTCACACTCCTCTTCCCACACAAGCGACACAAAAATCCTCATAGCATTTCTGCTTAATTTCGGCTTTGCGGTTTTTGAGTTCGTGGGCGGTTTCCTCTCAGCAAGTGTGGCCATTTCCTCGGATGCACTCCACGATATGGGCGACGCCTTGTCCATTGGTATCTCGTGGCTTCTTGAGCGACAGAGTAAAAAATCCCCTGATGAGGTCTACACCTTCGGCAGAGGCAGATGTTCCGTACTGGGTGCACTCATTACCTATTCGGTACTGCTGACAGGTTCGGTACTGGTGATTATTGGTGCTGTGAAAAGGCTTATGAATCCCGTCGAGGCGGATGCAGGACTGATGATGATATTTGCGGTGGTGGGTATCGCCGCGAATCTTGTGGCAACCTTCATCACAGCTAGAGGCGAGGGCCTCAATCAGAAGGCGATAAATCTTCATATGTTGGAGGATGTGTCGGGCTGGGTGGTAGTGCTTATGGGCGCTTTGATTATGAAATTTACAGGCCTGTGGTTTATTGACCCTCTGATGAGTATCGGTGTTTCCTTGTATATGATTTACAGAGTAATAAGAAACCTTCTTGAAATTGCCGACCTTTTCCTTGTGCGTGTACCCAGAAACGTGAGTGTTGATGAGGTAAGAGAGAATATCCTGTCTTGTAAAGGTGTCAGCGACGTGCATCACATCCACCTCTGGAGCCTTACTCCAGAAAATGTATGTGCCACTTTCCATGTGGTAACAGCTTCTTCGGATGCGAGAGTTAAAGAAGAAGTGAAGGAAGAACTTCTGCACATGGGTATAACTCACGTTACAATGGAAATCGAAGCCCCGGGAGAGCATTGCCACGATACCTTGTGTACTATCAACGCATCATCCTCACATTCACATCACCACCACCATCATCATTGATGAAAAAATCGGTGGAAAACCTGAAGCTGTTGTGCTACAATATCAGTAAAATATGAAAGGGTGATTTTGTGAACGAGATAATCAGGTCTTTAAAGGATCGAAAATCCGTAAGAGCATTTAAAGAGATACCTATTGAGGCATCTCATAAAGCGGAGATACTGAATGCCGCCCTTGAGGCTCCCTCTGCGGGAAATATGACACTTTATACCATCATTGATATCACCGACCAAAAACTTAAGGATACTCTGGCGATTACCTGTGATAATCAGCCGTTCATTGCAAAGGCACCCTTGGTGTTTATCTTCTGTGCGGACTACTACCGTTGGTACCATGCTTTTTGTCGTCACTCTGAAAATGTGAGGAAGCCTTCCTACGGAGATCTGAACCTTGCAACGGCGGATGCTCTCATAGCGGCACAGAATACCGTGGTTGCTGCAGAAAGTCTGGGGGTGGGTTCCTGCTATATCGGGGATATCACCGAGAGGTTTGAGGAGCATCGGGAGCTGCTCAGTTTGCCCCGGTATGTTGTTCCTGTGTGTATGCTGGTAATGGGTTATCCCACGGAGCAACAGAAAAAACGTGAAAAGCCCCGTAGATTTGATATAAATGATATTGTGCACACAAACGGCTATCAGAGGGAAAAATCCGACAAGATGGAAGATATGCTGAAAGTACGTCAGAATATCTCTGAGGATGCAATCTCTGAATATATCCACAAATTCTGCAAGCGAAAGTACAACTCGGATTTCAGTCGGGAGATGTCCCGTTCCTGTGAGGAGATGCTAAAATCCTTCTGCGAAGAATAACCACTTGCCGGCAGGAATAAAAAGTAATAAAAATCTCATACTCGTAATAAATACGAATAACTCGTTTTTTGAAGACAGAAGACAGGCTTTTGTTTACAATTATAACGGAGTTGATTTTTATGACTTTTTCGGATATTCTGAGACTTCTCATAGAGGAGAGGGGTATCACCCAGAAAAAACTGGCAGGCGACCTTCACATTGCGGTGTCGACACTGGGAGGATATGTTCAGGGAACCAGCGAGCCTGACTTTGATACACTCAAAAGGCTTGCCACATATTTTGATGTGTCGGTGGATTATCTTCTGGATTTTCGTGCGGGCAAGACTAATTCTCACGCCGAGGATGATATCCTCAGGGTCTTCCGTTCACTCACACCTTCCCAGCAGGAGATTTATCTGGAGCAGGGCAAAGCTATTCTCCGTATCAACAGCAAGGGTGACACCCAGTAAATGCAGAATTAATGAAACAATAATTTTTGAGGGCATCTTTGGGGATGCCCTCTTTTGTTTTGCAAAAATTTTATTGCTATAATCTCATATTGTGATATAATTTTAAAGAAAAGAGTAATTTTTCGGGAAACGGGATGATTATATGCCGAAAGGAACGAAAAAAAGAATAAATCTTATCCGCGATTTTAAGAATAACAAGGAGAATCTTTTCTGGCTCGTTAAGCAGAGCAAGGGATTTTACCGCTACATTTTGGGCTTTTTGCTCATAAACTTTGTGGCGATGGTGCTGACTCTTATATCCTCCTTTGCAGGAAAATTTGTGGTGGACGCGGCGAGTCAGTTTGACGCAGAGGTGTTCTGGTATTACATAATTGTTATGACTGTAACCACACTGCTGACCATTGGATTTTCTTTTATCACAACCCTGTTTACAAGCTATGTCGGTGAGAAGTATGCCTTTACCATCCGCGGAGAGATGTTTGACAGGGTTCAGCGAAGCCGCTGGTATGAGATAAGCAAATTTCATAGTGCCGACGTACTCTCAAGGCTTACAGGGGACATTTCCACAGTGGCGGGAGCTATTATCACCATAATCCCCACGGTGGTTATTGCATTTGTTGAATTTATAGTGGTGCTCTCAATACTTCTTGTAAGCGACCCGGTAATGGCATTTATCGGTCTGGTGGTAGGCCCTCTGGGAATGTTGGCTGCAACAGTTTTTCGCCGCAAATTTGTAAAATATCAGAAAGCACTTCGAGAGTCGGAGTCTGAATATTACTCCTTCTTTCAGGAGACTCTCTCAAATCTTTCCGTCGTAAAAACCTTCCGTGCGGAAGACAGAAACAACGAGTATTTCAGTTCGCTTCGCAAACGACGTCTCGGGCTTATTATGAATAGTGCCAGACTCAGCTCATGGATGAGTGTTGTGCTGAAGGTTATCTATAAACTCGGTTACATTGCGGCTTTCAGCTGGTGTGCATACAGGCTCACCAAGGGTGACGACAGCTATACCTACGGCACAATGACCCTCTTTCTGTCCCTTGTGGGCATACTCCAGAACACCATAAGCAATATGGGCACAATAATCCCTCAGGGATTTTCTGCTGTGGTGGCGGCAAAGAGAATAAGGGCAATTGCCGATATCGGCAGTGAAGAATACGGCGAAGTTGGAGATGTGCCTGCTGCCGTGGGACTGAAAGTTGAGAACCTCACCTTCTCCTATGAGGACAGAGAGATTCTGAGAAACGTAAATGCAGAAATAAAAGCCAAGAGCCGCGTTGGTGTTGTAGGTGCTTCGGGAGCAGGAAAGACTACGTTTATAAGACTTATGTTGAATCTGGTGTCCCCCGACAGCGGAGAACTCAAGTACATCACCGATGGCGGAGTTTGCGAGAGTGCATCTGTTTCGACAAGACGTTTTGTTTCTTATGTGCCTCAGGGTAATACTCTGATGTCGGGTACTGTCCGCAGCAATCTTTTACTTGCCGCGGAGGATGCCACCGATGACGAAATGTGGCGTGCGCTCTATCTTGCGGATGCAGAAGATTTCCTCAGAAAGATACCTTCCGGTCTCGATACTGAGGTTTCGGAAAAAGCGGGCGGTCTTTCCGAAGGACAGGCACAGCGAATAGCTATAGCCCGAGCCCTTCTGAGAAAATGCCCCGTGCTTATTTTTGACGAGGCAACCTCTGCGCTTGACGAGGAAACCGAGCGGAGAATTTTTGAACGGGTGGTCAAAGAGGCGGATGCCACCTGCTTTATCATTACCCACCGCAAATCTATGCTCCGATATTGCGATACGGTTATGGAGATTTTAGCTGACGGGAGTGTAATTACCCGAAAGCAAAAAGAAGAATAAATTATGGAAATATAAAAAAGTCCCTGTATTTTACAGGGGCTTTACTGTTTGGCGGGTATTGAAATTCCGCTTGTAAAGTAGTAACATATAATATATATGTTTTTTTGAAAGGTCAGGGACTATGAGAAATAAAGACAAACGAGAGAAAAAGCAAAGAACGGCGCATCAGCTTGATAAGTTTAATATTGTTGACACGGATCTCGGCCTTCGCAGTGACGAGTCGATGGATGTGTATACTGTTGCATTGGCAGTAGTATCAGTGGTGCTTGCCATATTCTTTTTTGTCGGGGGTGCAGTGCTGATAGGAATCGGTTTCCTTGCGTTGGCGGGACTTCTGGTGCTTAGTATCTGGCTCTCCAGAAAGATAGTAGAAAGAATAAATCTTAAGAATATAGAAAAAATGCAAAAACAAAAAACAGATTCAGACAGACAAGAGGAAACCAATGAGAAAGAATAAAGAGAAAAAAAGCAAGGCATCAAATCTCAGACGTTTTATGCCTTACTACAAGAAATATAAGGGAATAATGACAAGGGATTTGCTCTGTGCGGCGCTTACCACCGTGTGTGAGCTTCTCCTGCCCCTTATTGTCAGAGAGATAACTATGAGAGCAGGTGGCACAGGCGCCGAGCTTACGGTGAACTTTGTGCTGATACTTGGTGCTTCCTACCTTATGCTTCGCATTATCGATGCGGCGGCATATTATTATATGGCAAACAACGGCCACGTTATGGGTGCGAAAATCGAAACCGATATGCGTCGGGACCTCTTTGCTCATCTACAGCTTCTGCCCTATAAATTCTACGACAACACCAAGGTGGGTACATTGATGTCCCGTATCACTTCCGACCTCTTTGATGTTACGGAGTTTGCCCACCATTGTCCCGAGGAGTTTTTTATTGCAGGCATCAAAATTGCGGCATCCTTCATAATCCTCTGCACAATGAACGTGCCCCTTACCCTCATTGTCTTTGCGGTAATACCACCTATGTTCTTTATTCTATACTTCTTCAACAAACGTATGAGAGCGGGTTTCCGCAGTCAACGAAAGGAATTAGGTGAGCTTAATGCCGCTGTGGAGGATAGCCTCTTGGGTGTCCGTGTTGTCCGTTCCTTTGCCAATGAGAATGTTGAGGAAGAGAAGTTCGAGGACGGCAACAGCCGATTCCTTAGTATAAAAGCGAAGAACTATAAATATATGGGAGGCTTTCAGGCTTCTACACGTTTCTTTGAAGGCTTTATGTATATCGTTGTAGTGGTGGCAGGCGCTCTCTTTATGCTCAGAGAGTGGATATCTTCCTCCGATTTTGTGGCATATCTTCTGTATGTTACAACCCTCTTTGCTACTATCCGAAAAATCGTTGAATTTGCCGAGCAGTTCCAGCGCGGTATGACAGGTGTTGACAGATTTTTTGAGATAATCGACACCGAGCCCGAAATCACCGACAAGGAAAATGCCGAGGAGTTAAAGGGCATCAAAGGTGAAATTGAGTTTTCAAACGTTACCTTCCGCTATGCAGAGGAAAACGAAGATGTACTCTGCAATGTGAATTTCAAAATAAAGGAAGGAGAAAACGTGGCGCTGGTAGGTCCCTCCGGCGGCGGCAAAACCACAATTTGCTCACTTATCCCCAGATTCTATGAGGTTGACAGTGGCAAAATAAAAATAGACGGAAAAGACGTCAGGGACGTTACCCTCAAGTCACTCCGAGAGAATATCGGTGTTGTTCAGCAGGATGTTTACCTCTTCTCGGGAAGTGTCTTTGACAATATCGAATACGGTGCCCCGGGTGCTTCGAAGTCTGAGATAATCGAAGCGGCAAAACTTGCGGGTGCTTATGATTTCATTATGGAACTTCCCGATGGCTTTGATACCTATGTGGGCGAGCGCGGAGTAAAACTCTCGGGCGGACAGAAGCAGAGAATCTCTATAGCCAGAGTATTTCTCAAAAATCCTCCCATACTGCTTCTGGACGAGGCAACCTCGGCACTTGACAACGAGTCGGAGTTCATAGTTCAGAAGAGCCTTAAAAAACTCTCTGAGGGCAGAACAACCATAACCGTTGCCCACAGGCTCACCACCATCAAGAATGCCGACAGAATTTTTGTCATTACAAAGGACGGTATCGCCGAGGAGGGCAATCACCGCGAACTTATGGAAAAAGGCGGAATATACAGAGAACTTTACAGTGCATATTCCGATATGTAAGGAGAAATTTATGAAATTTATATCTTGGAATGTCAACGGCCTGAGAGCTTGTATGAATAAGGATTTTAAAAATATTTTCGATACTCTTGATGCGGATTTCTTTTGTCTTCAGGAGACAAAACTTCAGGAGGGACAGATAGACTTTGCTCCCGAAGGTTACTACTCGTACTGGAACTATGCCGAGAAAAAAGGCTATTCGGGTACTGCAATTTTCACAAAGCACCGGCCCCATTCCGTCAGATACGGAATGGGTATTGAGGAGCACGACAAAGAGGGAAGACTCATAACTCTGGAGTATGAGGATTTCTATTTCATCACTGTCTATGTACCTAACTCTCAGGATGAATTGAGGCGGCTTTCCTACCGTATGCAGTGGGAGGCGGATTTTCTCGGATACCTGAAGGAGCTTGAAAAGACAAAGCCCGTTATCTTCTGCGGCGATTTAAACGTTGCCCACAAGGAAATTGACCTGAAGAATCCCAAGACCAACAGAAAGAACGCAGGCTTCACCGACGAGGAAAGAGGCTGCTTCTCAAGACTTATGGAAGAGGGCTTCCTTGATACATTCAGAATGTTCTATCCCGATCTGGAGGGGGCGTATTCATGGTGGAGCTACCGCTTCAAGGCAAGAGAGAAGAATGCAGGCTGGCGTATTGACTATTTTGTGGCTTCAGGAATTCTGAAGGACAGAATCAGGAGTGCCTCCATACATCCCGAAATATTCGGCTCCGACCACTGTCCTGTAGAACTTATTTTTGAGTAAAATTCTTATTGCGTTTCGGTGATTATCTATGTTTGTGACTACTGCCACAATGGTGGCTATGCTTCTCTTATATGCTCTGCCCGGCTTTTTGATGATTAAGTCAAAGCTTGTGAAAGCGGATGTCATTCCCGGCTTTGCCAAACTCCTTCTCTATGTTTGCCAGCCGGCACTTACTTTTTATTCCTTTGACAAGGCGGATTTCTCCCCTTCGGTGCTGTTGAATATGGGAGTGATATTCATTATCTCTCTGGTAGGGCAGTTGGGAATACTGATGCTTTTCTACTTCTTTATCAGAAAGAAGAGTGCAGAGAATGTGAGCCTCAGAATTTTTAATATTGCGGTAATTCTTGCTAACTGCGGCTTCTTCGGTGTTCCCGTGGCAGAAAAACTATTCCCCGATAGAAGCGATGCGGCACTTTACTGTATGGTTTTTTCCTTTGCCCTCAATCTTATAAGCTGGACGGTTGTAATGGCGATTGTCACAAGGGATAAGAAATATATAAAACCCCGTCAGGTGTTTTTAAATCCTGCCACGATTTCTTTCTTCATCGCATTTCTGCTTTTTGCATTTTCCCTGAAACTTCCGTCACTTCTGTTTGAAGCGGTGTCGGTGGTGGGAAAATTTGCAACTCCCCTGTGTATGCTTATACTGGGAATGAGGCTGGGTACCACAAAGTTTAAAGTAGTGTTCGGAAGCCCCATGCAGTATCTGGCAGTAGCTATTAAGCAGTTGGCGGTGCCTTTTGCCATGTTGCTTCTGCTGTTGCTTCTGCCTGTGGATGACTTCATAAAGCAACTTTCCTTTGTGCTGTTTGCTTGTCCTGTGGCAAGCAACGTGCTGAATTTTGCCGAGCTTTGCGGAGAGGGTCAGGAGACCGCCGCAGGCACTGTGCTTCTGGGCACCATACTCTCGGTGGTGACAATGCCGCTGATGATGCTTCTTATCGGTTAGAGAAGTCCTGATTATCCTGAATATGACAAAAATCCGCCGCGGCAAAATTCTACCGCGGCGGATGTTTTTTGTTTCTTATAATCAATATGCGATGAGGTTCCCGATTTCAGAATTGGGAAGAAGGCCTGCAAGATGCTTCTGTATGGCTGTAACGTCTTTGACGTTAACCGAGTTGTCAAGGTTTGCATCCGCACAGAGGGTGCCCACTTCGTCAAATGAGCCCAGACCTGCAAGAACTTTCTGAATTGTGGTGGCATCCAGAATATTTACCTTTTTATTGCCGTCACAGTCACCCAGCAGGTAATATTTGCTTTCCGGCAGTGTGGGTGTTGTGGGAATGGCACCGGCGGTTTCGAGCTCGCTCACCTTTTGGAGAAGCACATCTCTGATGAGGGCGTGACCCTTCTCTGAGGGGTGAATACCGTCGGACTGAATTACGTCATAGCTCTTCTGGGTATCATAGTAATTGTCGAAAGCGGTGTATACATCGGCAACATATACATTCCTGTTCTTTTCTGCAAGAGAATAGAAGAGATTGTTAAAAAGAGGTGCGAAGGCATCAATCTTGTCCGCAAATGCCTTGTACTGAGGATGTGCGTAGATGGGGTTGTACTGTGTCTGGAAAATAACGGTGCAGTCGGAATTTATACCGTGGATTTCACTCATAATGGCATCCAGATTTGTTTTCATCATTTGGATAGCGGTCTTAACATATACGGATTCGCCGCCATTTGTGAGAATGTCCATAAGCTGGGTGGTGGAAGCTCCCATAAAAAGTCCGATAAGGTCGTTACCTCCGATGGAGATAAAGATAACGTCAGAGGTACTGATATCCTCGCGCATGGGGTCGTTTGACTTGAGCAGGGAGAGAAGGTCGGTGCTCTTGTGGCCGTTTATGGCATAGTTTACGGCGTGGTAGCTTCTATCTAATGTAACCTGATAGAAGTAGCTGTCTTCGATTTTTTCAAGTCCGTAGCCTGTTGCAATGGAATCACCCATAAAGATTGCTTTCACATGGTCTGTTCCTGCGGCATTAACGCTTGCAACAGAAAACACACCTATCAAAAGCACAAGGCAAGAAGCTATACTGCGTTTTATGTTGAATTTCATAATTTACACTCTCCTAACAATTTGTTGATGAAGTTTGTTTTTTCAAAGTATATTATAAAATTAAGGAAAAACATTGTCAATAAATATAATTCGACAAAGGATTATTGACGTAAAAAAATTAAAGCCATATAATTATTACATATATTCAGAGCGTATGCTCTGTACGGAGATGATATATATGAAGAAAAAACTGGGGCTGGTGCTTGGAGCAGGTGGTGCCAGAGGTATTGCTCACATAGGACTTCTGCAGGCTTTTGAGGAGAATGGCATAGTTCCCGACTTTATTTCAGGCTGTTCGGCGGGAGCCATTGTGGGAGCGTGCTACTGCTCGGGAATGTCGCCTGAGGATATTTTTGCAGAGGTAATGAAACTCAAAAAGAATGATATTATGGATCCCATACCGGTAATTGCAGGACAGGGCCTTTTTTCTCCTGACAAAATGATATCAAAAATCAGAAGTGTCATAGGTAACAAGAGGATATGTGACCTTGAAAAGCCCTTTCGTCCCGTTGCCACAGACCTGATTAAGGGTGAACTTAAAATATTTGAGGGCAGATATGATACCGCCAAGGCAGTTGCGGCAAGTGCCTGTCTGCCTGCGGTGTTTGAGCCCGTTGCCATAGCAGGAGTTCAGTACATTGACGGCGGTGTGCTCAGACGTCTGCCGGTGTCTGCTGTGAGGGAGATGGAGCCCGATGTAGTGGTGGCGGTAGATGTTTATCCCAAGGATAATAACCGCACCGAATATAAATATATGATAGACGTTCTGGAGAGAGCCTTTGAACTTCTTGACAAGGACGGAATAAACTTCAAAACCAAGGCAGAAACTCCCGATGTGTTTATTCAGCCCGACCTTGGAGATATGTCACAGTATACCTTCAAGGGCTTTGAGGATGCTTACTACAAAGGCTACGAGGCAGGAATTGAATACATTAAAGAGATTAAGATGCTGCTTGAATAACTCAAGAAAAAAGAGTTGCACTCACCTGTGGAGTGCAACTCTTTGCTGTTTTATGGGGATAATCAGAATGCCCAGTTGCCGTTTGTGAATATGGGGACGTCCTTGCCGTCAGCTGTTTTTGCAGTAATAGAAAGGTCTGCGGTGCCTATCATAAAATCAACGTGGACAAGGCTGTCGTTAAGACCCATTTCTCTCATTTCTTCAAGAGTACGGTTTTCAAAACCTTCGATACAGCTGGTGTAACCTTCGCCGAAGGCAAAGTGACAAGCGGCATTTTCATCAAAAAGAGTGTTGTAGAAGAGTATGCCGGAGTTTCTGATGGGGGAATCATAGGGAACAAGTGCACATTCGCCCAGATATCTGGCACCTTCGTCGGTGTCGAGAATAGAGTTCAGGAGCTCTTCGCCTTTCTCTGCGTGGGCTTCTACGATTTTACCCCCCTCCAGTCTGAACCAGAAGTTTTCGATGAGAGAACCCTGATATGAGAGGGGCATAGAGGCGTATACAACGCCGTCAGCACGGTTTCTGTCAGGAGCGGTGAAAACTTCCTCCGAGGGAATGTTGGCATTGTATTCCACGTCACTTCCGAGAAGAGTGTCACACCCTCCCATAAATCTGCTTTCGGGAAGCAGACCTACTCTCAAGTCAGTACCATTTGCAGATTTGTAGTGGAGTTCTGTGATGCCGAGGGAGTTGAGATATTCATAGCGCCTCTTAAGATCCTGATTGTGTTCCTCCCAGTTTCCGATACCGTCGCCTTCGGCTCTTGATGTGTGGAGAATTGCCTCCCAGAGTTTCTCCACAGCAGTGGAAGTACGCTCATTGGGAAACACTTTTTTAGCCCAAGCTTTGGAGGGTGCCGCGGCAATACACCACTGATACTTGTTGTCCATCATATCGCGATAGGGTTTGAATACACCGCGGCGGATGCCGCTGCATTTTGAGAGCTTCTTCTGATTCACACCCTTGAGACCGTCAGGGTCTTCGCTTTCAACATAGATAAGGGCGGGGAGAGTGTCAACCCTGTGCTTGATTTTTGCGATTTCCCACTCCTCCACCTTGGAGAGCACTTTTTCTTTCTGATAGCGGACGTGAAGTTTTGTAAGTGGCTGATAACTCCATTCTACGGAAACTTTTGAGGCACCTGCCTTGTAGCATTCCTCCACAAGAATCTTGATGAATTCCGGCTGGTCAAGTTCTGCAAAAATCATAACCTCCTGCCCCTTTTGCACATTGGCACCTTTTCGGGCGAGAAGTTTTGCGTAATCTCTGAGTATAGTCTTCTTCATTTTTATATTCTCCTTTTCGGTATGGTGTCAGGTTATCTCTATTTATTATATCATCAGGGAGGATAAGGTCAATAAATATTTATTGTTTATGTGACATTCTTTGACTTTTGATTGTATATTGTATAGAATATATATTAGTTATATATTTACAGACGGAGGCGGATAGAATGAATCTATCAGTAAAATCCCCCTCGAAGAGAGGCTTCAGGGGATTTGTCTCAGATAACAAGTATGTTATTCTTGCTTTTCTGATTCCCGCGGCAATTATGTTTGCTGTTTTTGCGGTGAACGGATATGCACCTTTCGGGAATAAGATGGTATTGGTTGCTGATGCGTGGCATCAGTATTATCCCTTTCTGGTGGAATATCAGAGAATGCTTAAAGAGGGCGTTTCGGTACTCTACTCTTGGAATACAGGGGGCGGTGCCAATTTTCTGGGAGTAATAGCCAATTACATAGGAAGTCCTCTGTATCTGCTCTCATATTTCGTGCCTTCAGGCGGACACTGGCTTGAGGTCTTTATGATGCTGACCGTTGTGCTTCGCATAGGCGTGGCAGGTGGAAGTATGGCGTTATTCCTCAGAAAAGCCTTTAGAAAGAATGAACTTTCCATAGTTACTTTTGCACTTCTGTATGCTTTCTGTGCGTATATTATGGGATATTACTGGAATATGATGTGGCTTGATACCGTGGCAATACTGCCGCTGGTTATTGCAGGAGTAGTGTCTGTGCTGAGAGACAGAAAGTATTCCCTCTATATAATTTCCCTTGCTCTTTCTGTATTATTCAACTTCTACATCGGATATATGGTCTGCCTCTTTGTGCTTATTTTCTCCGTGTGCTATACTCTGGCAAATTTCAAGGGAATGAAGCACAGCCTCTCAAATGCAGGCAAAATGCTGGGATTTACCCTCATCGCCTTTATGCTGACGGCATTCCTTACCGTGCCTGCATATATGGCACTTTCCGCCTCTGACAGCGCAAGTGATGTTTCGGGATTCCCCACGGAATTTGCCATTAACTACGGTTACGGATATGCCGAATATAATATTAAGAACACCCTTATGGCGATAGTCAGAACCGCCACAAATCTGTTGGCGTTTACAAGACCCATCAAAATGGACAAGGGTCTTCCCAATATAGCCTGCGGTGTGCTTTCCATAGTTCTCTTTGCCTTCTATCTGTTTACAAAGAAGGTAAAGCTCAAGGAGAAGATAATAAGCGTTTCTTTTCTTTCGTTCCTTCTTCTCAGCTTCGTTATCAATCAGCTCAACTATATCTGGCACGGAATGAACACTCCTGCCATGGTTTATTACAGATTCAGCTTCCTGTTTTCATTTTTACTGGTGGCGCTGGCATACAGGGCATTCACACTTATTGACAGCTTCTCAAAGAAAACCTTTATCTTTGGCACAGGGGTTCTGGTGCTGTATCTTGCCGCCGCCTTCTTCCTGCAGAGGAAGGTTTCCGTGTTGATTACCGCCGCCGCGGCACTTGTGATAATCCTGCTCTTTGTGCTTTACAGAAAACGCAAGCTGTCACTCAGAATAACGTCTTTTATACTTTGCCTGATGGTGGTCTGTGAGGTATCCCTCACTGCCTTTTACTGTGTGAGAGTGGTGGGCTCTACAAAGAACGACGATTATCCGCTCTGTGCATCAGAAGTAGAAGAACTTTATGATGTAGCTTTGAGTAAAAGTGAGGAAAAGATGTTCCGCACAGAGTTTGATGAGAGCTTTACTCTCAATGACGGAGCCCTTCATTCCATTTTCGGAATTTCAACCTTCAATTCTATGGCAAACTCATCCTATGCAGACTTCTTCTCGGAATTCGGTCTGGCGGCATCTAAATCCAACAACCGCTATGAATACATTGAAACTACCCCTGTTGCAGATATGTTCCTGGGTATAAAATATCTCATCTCACGAAGCGGAAGAACCGCTGTGGACGATACTTACAGACAGTTGGTGGCAACCACCGATGAGTGCACTCTCTACGAAAACAAATCCGCCCTTCCTATGGGATATATGGCGGATGAGAGCCTTGCTTCCTATGAGCTTCACAAGAATTTATATCTGCCCCACGACGGTCAGAATGCTCTCTTTTCTCTGGCCACCGGTATTGATGAGGATGTGCTTGAGCTTCTCAAACCCTCAAAGGAGCTCTATGGCGAGTATGCACCCCTTGCTCAGAAGGTTGAGGGCTTCGAGTATTATTATAATGTTGACTTCAGAGAAAAATCTGCCCCGTCAACCGAGGATGAGTTAGCTCCTGTATATGTGGACTATAGCATTGAAGAGGATGGGTCGTATTACTCTTTCTGCTACGCATCGGAGGGGGTCGATGTCAATCATTATATTAACGGCGACCTCGAGAATCCTATAGCTGTAAATCAGAAGTACGCCTGCATCGGTGCTATAGGAAAGCTGAAGTCAGGCGACACCGTAAGGGTGGAGATGGACCTTGAAAATAACAAAAACAACCGTATCACTACATATCTTCTGAAGCTTGATGAGGATGTGTTTGAGGCAGGTGCTGAAAAACTTTTCCGAAACACGCTGAAGGTGACGGAGTGGACCCAGACGGGGCTCAAAGGAAAAATAACAGCAGAGGAGTCAGGTCTCCTTACCACAAGCGTTCTCTATGATGAGGGCTTCAGAGCCTTTGTAGATGGTAAAGAGGTAAACATAACTCCTGTTGGTGAAACCTTCATAGCCTTTCCTCTTTCCGAAGGAGAACACGAAATCGAGCTTAAATTTATACCCAAAGGGCTGGGTGCGGGTATTGCTGTGACCATTGCAGGTATAATCCTTTTTGCACTTCTGATGACGTTTGTTGCAATTAAGCGCAGGAAAGAAGCTGCTTTAAATACGCTGTGCAAGGAGTCTTCCGCCCGGAACACAGAAGTGACTGAAGCTGATTCTGCTGTGGATATCGGTGTGAAAAAGGTGGAAGAAGCAGAGTCTTCCGACCAATGAAAAATTGCACATATACGCAAAAAAAATTCTATGAATATTGTTAATTGAAAACCAACCATTGTTGTGATATTCTATATATGTATGATTATACCTTGAGGCGAAGTGCCGAAAAGTACAAAAGGAGGATTTTTAATGAAATTAAAAAAGAACGTAAAAGCTGTAATTTCTGCTGTTCTTGCAGTTCTGATGCTTATGTCCATGACAACTCTTGGCATTGTCGGCATCAGCGCCGCAGGCGGACTTGAAATTACCTACAACTTCAAGTATCAGAACGCCGGATACGCAGAAGGCAGAATCGAGCTTAAAGCGGGTTCCAGCGCAGACTATGGTACATATTACCTCTACTGGGCAAACGACACAAAGGCTCTTGACGGTTATGCACCCATCACCACCGTTACACTCAACACTTCTATGAAGTATTTTGAGTTTGACGAGTTTACAGCTATCCCTGCCGATGCCACAAAGGTTATCGCAGTAAAGAGCACTACAAACAAGACTGTTTCGGCAGCTTCTGCAGTATATGATATCCCTGCCTCAAAGCAGTTTGCAGCAGCTTCCTCCGAGAAACAGTATGACTTCCAGGCTCTCTCCGACATTCATATCCAGCACGATGACTCTTACTGGGTACACAGTAAGCCTCACTTTGCAAATGCGCTGAATATGGCTGCAAAGAGAGATGTAGAGTTTATTGCTATCTGCGGTGACCAGGTTAACGGCTATGGTTATTCAAACCTTGAGAAAGAGTGGCCCCAGTACCTGAGAATTATCGCTGACTCCGATTTTGCTAATCCCATTTATGAGACCAACGGTAACCACGAAATCAAGGGTAATGGTGACAAGCAGGCTCAGACTCAGGACCACAACATCTACAAAATAGCTTCAGGTCTTAACGTTGAGACCAGCGCAATGTCTTCCACAACTTACTATGAAAAGACAATCAACGGAGACCACTTCCTCTTTATGACACTTGAAAAGAGCGGTTCTCCCAACGAGTATTCCGAGTTCTCTGATGAGCAGCTCAACTGGCTTGAGGGCCTTCTCAAAAAGTACAAGAACGACGGTCACAAGATTGTTCTTTTCCAGCACGCACTCATTAAGCAGTACGGCGCAGGCGATGACCTCAACACACCTTACTACGGCGGTGCGCTGAATCCCGAGTTCGATGACGTTAAGAGATTTATGAGTATTCTCGAAGCAAACAAAGACGTTATCTGGTTCTCCGGCCACAGCCACGTTGACTTCAAGTATAAGTACAACATCAGTAATATGGACGGCACAACCTGCTACACAGTCCACATTCCCTCTACCTCTTCCACAACTCATCCCAACCCCAGCACAGGCTCCAATGACTACATTATGAGCGCTGACAGTTCACAGGGTTACTTTGTAGATGTGTATAAGGATTATGTTGTTCTGGGCGGTACAGACCTTGTTAAGAACGAGATCATTCCCGCATACACATATCTTATTGACTACACAGGCGAAGCCCTCAAAGAAAATGATATGCCCGATAAGCCCGTTATCAACTACGGTACCGCAACCGTAACTGTTGATGTTAAGGCAGTGGCAGAGACCCCTGCAGGCGTAAAGGTTAAACTCTACGGTGCAGATGATAACACCACCTCCACAGTGGCAATGACTGAGAATTCTGATGGTACATACAAAGCAGAGGTTTCCAAGCAGTTTACAAAGATGCAGTTCATTGTAAACAATGGCGTAAGTGAGACTGTTTCTGCCGAGTATGATGTGGCTGACTGCATTGTTGTAATCGGTGGTATGAAGATTACAGTAAATCTTGCCGATATCAAGACAAAAGAAGGCGGCAGCTGCACAGGCTGGGCAGTTGTAAATGCCTATGCTTGGAACGGTGCCACCAACCAGAACGCAGGTGCATGGCCTGGTACAGCAATGCTGAAGAACACCGACGGCACATATTCTGTTCTTATTCCCGAGGCTATTGAGCCCAACTATATCATCTTCAACAATGGTACTTCACAGACAGCAGACCTCATTCTTGAGGATAAGTTTATCGAAGGCGTGTTCGAGGGCAGCTACTCTCTTGTTGGTGATGACACCCCCACAGAGACTGATCCCATCGAGACCACCCCCACAGAGACTGATCCTATTGAGACTAAGCCCACAGAGACCGATCCCATTGATACCAAGCCTACTGAGACGGATCCCATCGAGACTAACCCCACAGAGACCGATCCTGTGGAGTATATCTACGGTGATGCTGACCTTTCAGGCGATGTTAATATCAAGGATGCTACAACTATCCAGAAGTATGCCGCTGATATGATTACTCTTGACGACGTTGCTTTTGCACAGGCAAATGTTAGCGGCGACAAGGCAGTCAATGTTCGTGATGCAACAGCTATCCAGAAGTTTGTTGCAGGTCTTATCACAGAGTTCCCCGTTGAGAAGAAGGCAGTTACAACAGTAGGTGCTACAGCTGCAGAGCTCTCAACTCTGGTAGCTACTGTTAAGAAGACTCTCTCCGATGAGTCCTATTATGCTTCATACAATGCATATATGGCTCTGAAGAAGGCATATATGACCTATAAATCTTCCACAGATACAAACAAGGCATACACCGCTATCAATGATGCTCTCACAGCATACAATACTATGAAGAGGAACAACCCCAACCACGTAAAGGCGGCTTCTTCCTCCGGCGGTAGCCTTTCTGCAGGTACAACAACCAACGCAACATCTATTGACGGAAGCAAGACAGGTTCCTATGCTATCAGAGGCTCCTTCAATAACTGGGGTAATTCAGGCCTTGAATATATGGTAGCAAATTCTGACGGAAGTTATTCTATCTCCTATCAGCTTACCAAGGGCACCTATGAGTTCAAGTTCTTTGATAACGACAAGGCTGAATGGTACGGAAACGGCGGCACAATGAACCCCGGCGATTCAGGTTGGACTTTCACCAATGGTACCGGTAACTGTAAGATGAATGCTACAGAGGATGGTATCTACGTATTCACCTATAAATACGATACATCTTCTTCAAAAGTAAAAATCTCTCTTTCTATTAAATAAACTTCATAATAGCACAATGGGCTGACCGCTACGGTCAGCCCTATTTTTATGCGCAAAAAGAAGGAGCCCCCTTCGGACTCCTTCTTCAAATATAAAGCATGATTATTTTGTTATCTGTTTGACTATCTGCACTATATCCTGAAACTCAAGTTCACCGTAAAGAAACATAAGTGCAAAGTATTTGAGAGCCTCTTTGTAGCATTTGTGTACTGCGTTCACTCCGTACATCTGTCGGTAGTAATAACCTTTGTAAATGCGAAGATATCTTTTTCTGTCTTTCTCGGGCATTATCATACGGTTAAGGGTGTTGGTGATAATTTCAAGATGTTCGTTGAATCGGAAGATTTTCTTTTCCTTGGTATCATCGCCGTGGGACATACTGCTGGAATAGATGACATATCCGTAGAGGGGCTCATCAATAAAGCCTCTCTTATGTTTGTAGTAGACAGGCAGGAGCATCTGCCAGTTCTGACCGCGTCTTGCAGGGAAGATTCTGCGGTCGGGGTTAACCTCCAGAAAAGCAGAGGTGCGTACCATATGGCAACCCGAGCAGAAGAAGGTTTTGTTTTTCAGAAGGAAAAGGAATTGCTTCGGGTGGTGATTTGTGGCTTTGCTGATATCAGCCACTTTATTTATGGGGGTGGTGAGGTCGGTGTCGTTATAGGTGTAAGCGTTACTGGAAACACAACCGAATTCAGGGTTGTTCATAAGGAAATCAAGACGCATCTCAACGGATTTTTCCATCAGGAAGTCGTCGCAGTCTATCCAGCACAGATAGTCTCCCGAAAAGGCGGCAAGCCCCGTGTTGATAGCGCCGCCCAAGCCTTTATTCTCCTGATAAATATAGCGAAGTACCATGCCCTCTTTTGCAAAGCTGTCCTCATACTGATGAATAATCTGTGCAGTGTCATCGGTGGAGCCGTCGTCCACGGTGATGACCTCCAGATTCTTATATGTCTGTGCCAGCACGGAATCAAGACAGGTGCGGATAGTTTTGCTGCCGTTGTAGCAGGGAATGATAATGCTGACCAAAGGTTTTGTTGCTTTCATAAATTTCACCAACCGAATGATTATATATAAATTAAGTATATCACATTATGCGATACAATTCAACTGTAGGAATTTAAGCCTTCTAATGCACAAAACCGCCCGAATAAGGAGCATAACTTCTCATTCGGGCGGCTGTTTTTGATAGGTTTTATGTTAATTACAGGGTTATTTGCTTTCCGAGGGCAAGGTAGCTGAAGCCTTCTTCTTGTTTGCATTTCGGTAGAAGAGATTCTTATCGAGGTTTGTGCACATAGCTTTCAGCGCCATTGCCAGAATAATGGTCACCACAAAAATGGCAATGTAGAAGGAGATGTAGGTGGGGTCGTTTGTGTTGAAGGTCTGGAAGAATTTAGACACAGCCTTCTCCTGAATAAGGTAGATTTCCATGGAATATCCACCTATCCACACAAGGAAGGTGCCCACAAAACCGAGCTTCACTTTGCTGAAGAATGCCGCCGCAAGGAATGTGATGGAGAGGGCATAAACTGTTCCCACATAGCGGTAAACATAGAGGAAATCTGTGGTGGAAAGAGGCTTGAAGTAGTAAAATACAAGAATTCCCGCGAATACTGCACCGATGGGCAGAAGCCACAAGTAGGAGATGGTCTTGCCGTCCTTTACCAGCTTACCCATCCAGGCACCGATTATGAAGGCAGGGATTCGGGTCAGGGCAATTTCGATTCTGGAGTATATTTCGGGTGCAAAAATCATCAGAATTACATTGATGGTGATAATACCGATGACGATAATCAGCATACCATAAATTCTTGTTGACTCCAGAAGCTTGTGCAGGAAAGGATAGACTGCATACAGCACTACAATCAATGCAAAGTACCAGAAGTATCTGACACCTTCAAGGTAGAAGTTAAGAAAGAAAACACTGCCGAGATAGTCAAAGAGTCCCTGAACTTTGCCCATACCGTACCACAAAGCCGCAACAATGAGCACAGGCGGCAGTATGCGTGTTGCACGTTTCTTGTAGAAATCCTTCAGCGACGAATTGCCGGAGAAAGAATAGTAAAGTCCGATACCCGACATAATCAGGAAGATATCCACCGCACTGTTGCAGTGGTCTTGAAGAGTGTTGATGAATTTCGGCAGGAACTCCAGGTCGGGAAGCAGGGCGTTGTAGTTTATGTAAAACGAATGATAGAAGAATATCATCAGAGTCGCAAGACCGAAGAGCTGTCCGCGGGTAGTACTGAAAGCGGACAAGGAAAAGCCTTTTTTCGAAGAAGCAGATTTTACCATAATATGTA
>JAFQNJ010000045.1 GCA_017395925.1 Ruminococcus sp.
AAAATTAATAAATTATGAAACATCTTATTGCTCTTATATGTAAAAAGAGCTGGCCGAAGCCAGCTCTTCTCTTTCACTTATGTAGCCTAAAATTAAGCAACTGTAGCTGTGAGTGTGAGTGTCTCAGCATCAAAAGTGAATGTTACAGTACCTGCTGCAACATGCATCTTGTTGTTGTTTGAGCCAAACTCGCCAAGTGTTACTGTGCCGGGGTTCATATCCTTCCAACCGTCTGTCCAGTAACCAACGCCGTTTTCATCCTTAACGATTACGTAGCTGTCCTGTGTAAGCTCAACTGTTACTGTACCGTCAACGAATACATACTCGCCAAGGTTTGCCCAGTCGCCCTCGATGCCGTAATCAGCACCGTTGATGTAGCCTACGAGGTAATATGTAAGTTCCTCAACAACAGGCTCGTCAGGTGTTGTGATCTCGTCGGGAGTTGTTGCGGGCTCGTCAGGAGTTACAACAGGCTCATCGGGAGTTGTTGCGGGCTCATCGGGAGTTACAACAGGCTCGTCGGGAGTTGTTGCAGGCTCGTCGGGAGTTGTTGTGGGCTCCTCGGGAAGCTCAACAGGTGCATAAGTTGTGCCGATAAGCTCGTTATCGGAAAGGTCAGCAATCCACTTCTGAATCTCAGTAGCATCCTTAACGTTAAGAGCATCTGCTACGATAACGTTAGCAACACCTGCCTGAAGCTCGTCAAGAGTTGCAAGGTCTGCAATAGCCTTCTGGATGAGAGTTGCATCACGAACGTCAACCTTGCCGTTGAGGTCTGTATCGCCGAATACAGGCTCATCCTCTGTAGCGATTTCGTCCTCTGTTGCTACTTCATCATCTGTAGCAACTTCGTCCTCTGTTGCTACTTCATCATCTGTTGCAACTTCGTCCTTTGTTGCAACTTCATCATCTGTTGCTACCTCGTCCTGGGTTGCAACGATGAAATCACCAACAGTTGTGTCGTCAGCGGATACGCTGAAAGCAAACATGGAAACTGTCAGTGCGAGCACCATAACTACTGCAAGAATCTTGCGGAGTTCTGTTCTCATGTAATCATCTCCTAATAAAATTTAACAGAAAAAATCTGCTTATAACATTATATATCAATAGTTACGCAAAATCAAGTAATAATTATATAAAATTCTTAATTTTTATACTCACATTTTTTTATCATAGGTAAAAAAAGGCAGAAAACTTGCATTTCTGCATAGTTATGATATAATTGTTAAAAAAGGAGGCTTTTTTATGGCTAATTGTGAACTTCAGGCTTATACTGTTTCCGACCTTTCTTTTACTAACCGACTGGACCCCAATGTACAAATCAGAATCGGAAACAAGTTTTCATATAATGTCAGATACCCTTCTGACAATTCTTCCAAAGTATGCAGAGGCGAGCTGCAGATTGAAACCGGTGACACAGATTCAGACAGCAAGCTCAATGTCAAAGTTACTGTTGTGGGAATTTTTGCTTACAATCCCGAGGTTTCCCGTGAGCAGATCCACACAGAAAGTTTCAAGATGCTCTTCCCCTACGCGAGAGCAATGGTAACCACCATTACTGCAAATGCAGGCATCAAACCCATCATCATCCCCAACATCGACATTGACAATCAGAATATCGTTCGTTTCGACGGAAATCCCCAGTAAATTTTTAGTTAAAATTAATTGACAAATCAACGGTAGGTGTGCTATAATATCTACCGTTGTAAATATGCGGATGTAGTTTAGTGGTAGAACTTCAGCCTTCCAAGCTGATCGTGTGGGTTCGATTCCCATCATCCGCTCCAACAAAAGGAACTTTTGTCAAGCAAAAGTTCCTTTTTCTTTATTTTGATGGAAAGGTGAGATTAATGAAATTTCTATTACCTGCCGCAATAATACTTTTTGTTCTGCTCTCGGCACTTACTCTTACCGTATACTTTGCCGCCAGATACTTCTTCAGATTTACCATTCTCCGAAAGCCTACCGCTACTGCGGAGAACTCTAATCTCAGTGCAAACACAAATTTTAAACAGCATCTCCCCTTCATTATGGAGCGCAAAGCCTTTATCACTGAGGATATGAAGGAGGATGTGTGGATTCACTCCTTTGATAATCTCAGGCTTCACGGAACACTCATCGAAAACAACGGCTCGGAAAAGCTTGTTATCTGCTTTCACGGATATTCCAGCAAGGGACTTAATGAATACGGTGCTATGGCAAAGTTCTATTTTGAAGAGGGTCTGAGCCTTCTCATTGTTGACGAGAGAAATCACGGCGACAGCGAGGGCACATACACCGGCTTCGGCGTACTGGACAGACTTGATGCAGAAAAGTGGGTGGGATATGCTGTTGAGCGATTCGGCGAGAGAGTAAAGATTTTTCTCCACGGTGACTCCATGGGCGGTGCTACGGTACTTATGGCAACAGGACTGGATCTTCCCCACAATGTTAAGGGTGTAATTGCGGATTGTGCTTTTACAAGTGCTTTTGATGTTTTCTCACACATTCTCAAAAGAGACTATCACATTCCGAAGTTTCCTATTATGAATGTGACAGAATGGGTGACAAAGAAAAAGGCGGGTTACGGCTACAAGGATGTCAGCACACTTGACTGTGTCAGCAAAACGGACATCCCCATCCTCTTTATCCACGGCGACAAGGATGATTTTGTACCTCTGTGGATGAGCGAGAAAAACTATGAGGTCTGCTCCTCTCCCAAAAAGCTGCTTATTATCAAAGGTGCTGACCACGCAGAGAGCTACTATGTTGACACCGAAAGCTACGAAGCCGCAGTAAAAGAAATGATAGATACATATATGAACTGATACCAGATAAACGAGGAGTCCGCAAGGACTCCTTTTTGGTAGGTTGATAGTTTCTAAATGCAAATTCATTTCAAAATGTATTTCAGCCTCATTTTTCTGCAACATAGCACCGAAAATCAACCACACATCCGAATATTTACCACATCTCTCAAAGAATTTGCTATAATTCAGTCATCAAAGAAAACAAATCTGAAATGAGGCTTATTTATGAAAACAAAACGTACTATTAAAACAGTTATAATTATTACTCTTGCAGTAATCCTGACAACAGTTTCCGCAGTCGGAATCTACGCTTATATTCTTTTCGGCGATAAGGTTTCAGCCGCGGGCAGTGTAAAGAAGCTTGAAGACGGTCTCTACTATATGGAATATAGCGGTGATTACGGATTTGAGGAATTTCTGGGAAATGGCGGTGCATCGTCAGAGAATGAGATGGCATCATACCTTATTTCTTTTATGTCAGGCGGTTTTGCAGAGGGAGAGGCTGAGGAAGTTTCCCTTGACTTCGGCTGCAGCACACTTACTACCGATACACCTTCAGGAACAGTAATGGGCAGAAATTTCGACTGGGAGCCCGGTAAAGACGGCGCTGTTATGATTATTCACACAAAGCCTTCAGACGGCTTCGAATCATATTCAACAACTTACCTTGACTTTCTGGGTTTCGGAGAAGGCTTCGCCCCTGAAGAGTTCAACGAAAAGTATATGTCGATAGCCGGTGTGTATGTACCTCTTGACGGTATAAATGAAAAGGGCCTCTGCGTTGCAGACTTGCTGTCAGGTGACACAGACACTACTAATCAGCAGACAGACAAAACCGACCTTACCACCACAAGCGCTATCAGACTTCTGCTTGACAAGGCTTCAACCGTTGAAGAAGCTGTTGATATGCTCTCTCAATACGATATGCATTCCTCCATCGGCACATCACATCATCTTGCAATCAGCGATGCATCGGGAAAATCCGTTGTAGTTGAATACATCGACGATGTTATGGTGGTAACGGAAACCTCCGCTGTCACAAATCACTATCTGTCAGAAGGCAAAAAATACGGTATTGGAAATGAGGAATCCCACAGAAGATTCGAAAAGCTTCTCAATATCAAACCCCGGATCTCTGACAAAGAGGATATGAAAGATTGCCTGAATTCGGTTTCATACGAAAACATAACCAAGTGGAGCATTGTATATAATCTTGACGAAAAATCCCTTGATTTCTGTTTTGACCGAAACTTCACAAATCCCTATACCTTTAATATAGATTAAACCTTCAGACAGGAGAGTTACTATGGAAAAGTTCACAGATATAATTAAACTTATTTTTAAGGCTGTTGCTCTGGCTATGGGAGTAGGAGTTGTTGTGCTGATGATTATGGATGCAGTGTCTGCTGAAAACGCCATACTTCTGCTGGGTGTGGGTCTTGCATGTGCAGGAATCGAGCGTTTAATAAAGCCTGCTTCATCAGAGAATAAATAGAATCAAATAAGTGACAAAATCCAGTTTTTGATATATAATTGTTGCATACCAGAAGAAATGAGGTACTCACGTGAAAATCACTTTGGAGCCTATGAATACAGGCGAGACTGAAATTATCATCAGAGGAGATATTGCCTCCGGCGAAGTGTCCGCTTTGCTGAGCTTTATCAATTCAGGTACAAACAGCGGAAAGCTGCTGCTTTATCGGGAGGACGAACAGTATCCTGTGGATGCAAAGGATATTGTTTATCTGGAGGCAAGCGACGGCAGGGTAACTGCCCTCACCACCGAAGGGATTTACTACACAAAGCAAAAGCTCTATGAATTAAAAGACCTGCTCTCTTCCCTTCCCTTTGCACAGATAAACAAAGGTGTAATCGTAAATATAGATTTTGTCAAATCCGTATCGGCTGAGTTCAGCGGCAACTACACCTTGAGGCTGAAAAACAGCAAGGAAACCCTGACGGTTTCAAGAAAATACATCAAAGAATTCAAAAGCAAGATTTAAGGAGGAATTACGATATGAAAATTAAGAACATCCTCACCACCTGTATTACAGGAATCGGAATCGGTATGCCCGTAACACTTATATGTATGACTTGCCTCGGCGGCTGGAATGACGTTATCAAAGAGTTTCTTGTATGGCTTGTTGCATCAGCACTCTTCGGTGTACTCAGTCTTTTGTTCACCTCCGCAAAGCTTCCTCTGCCTCTGATTACCGCTATACATTGTATAGGTTGCCTTGGCATCACCTGTGGTGCTTGCTTCATTAACGGCTACAGCGACAACCTCTGGAACATTCTTGTATATGTTCTGCCTGTATTTGCGGTTGTCTATGCAGGTATCTACATCACAACAATGATTATCGCAAAGATTGAAGCAAAGAAAATCAACGAGGCTCTTCAAAACAAAGAATAATGTTGAATTAACGAAACAGACAGCAGATGTTTTTCACCGCATCTGCTGTTTTTTACTGCTCTTTTAAGTTGTAATCGTATCAAATGTATGATATACTTTCAAAAGATATATTCAAAAGGAGTTATTATGAGCATACTTAATGTTGAACATCTCAGTCACGGATTCGGTGACAGAGCTATTTTTGATGACGTATCCTTCCGACTTTTAAAAGGTGAACATATCGGACTTATCGGTGCCAACGGCGAGGGTAAGTCCACCTTTATGAATATTGTCACAGGCAAACTTATGCCTGACGAAGGTACAGTTGAATGGTCGAAGAATGTCCGTGCAGGATATCTTGACCAGCATACGGTGCTTGAGGCAGGTATGACTATTGAGGATGTGCTGAAATCCGCTTTCTCCTATCTGTTTGAGCTTGAAGAAAAGATGAATGATATCTGCGACAGGCTGGGCGAGGCTGACGAAGACACTATGGCGGAGATGCTGGAGGAACTGGGTACTATTCAGGATACCCTGACTCTCCACGATTTCTATGTAATTGATGCAAAGGTTGAGGAGGTTGCCCGTGCTCTGGGTCTTGCTGACCTGGGTCTTCAGAGGGAGGTTACCGACCTCAGCGGAGGTCAGCGTACAAAGGTGCTTCTGGCAAAGCTTCTACTTGAGAAGCCCGATATTCTTCTGCTGGATGAGCCCACCAACTATCTCGACGAGGAGCATATTGCTTGGCTGAAGAGATATCTCATTGACTACGAGAACGCTTTCATCCTCATTTCTCACGATATACCATTCCTCAATGAGGTTATCAATATTATCTACCACATGGAAAATCAGAAACTGGATAGATATGTGGGAGATTACCACCACTTCGAGGAAGTTCACGCCATGAAGAAAGCTCAGCTTGAGGCGGCTTACAAACGTCAGCAGCAGGAAATCAGCGAGCTCAAGGACTTCGTTGCACGTAACAAGGCGAGAGTTTCCACCAGAAACATGGCAATGTCCAGACAGAAGTTGCTGGACAAGATGGACGTCATTGAGCTGGCGGCGGAAAAACCCAAGCCTGAATTCAACTTCAGTCTGGGACGCACTCCCGGCAAATTCATTTTTGAGGCAGAGGAGCTTGTAATCGGCTACGACTCTCCCCTTTCAAAGCCCATTACCATCAATATGGAGAGAGGCAAAAAGATTGCTCTCACAGGTGCCAACGGCATTGGAAAATCCACACTCATAAAGAGTATTCTGGGAATTATCCCTCCTCTTTCGGGCAAGGTGGAGCTGGGTGACAACCTGCTCCCCGGTTATTTTGAACAGGAATTCACGGGAGATGCCACCGTTACCTGTATTGAGGAGATATGGAAGGAGTTTCCCTCCCTCGGTCAGCACGAGGTGAGAGCCGCCCTTGCGAAATGCGGACTCACCACAAAGCACATTGAGAGTCAGGTCAGAGTTTTAAGCGGCGGCGAGCAGGCTAAAGTAAGGCTCTGTAAGCTTATTAACAAGGATACAAATGTGCTTCTCCTCGACGAGCCTACCAACCATCTGGATGTTGATGCAAAGGATGAGCTCAAGCGTGCTCTGAAGGAATACAGAGGCAGCATCCTGCTGATTTGCCACGAACCTGAGTTCTATATGGATATTGTGGACGAGGTCTGGGACTGCACCAAATGGACAACTAAAATATTCTAAACTTATGAGGCACACACCATCAAGGTATGTGCCTCGCTTTTTAATATACAAAAGAGGCAGAGTCACCAAGATAACTCTGCCTCTTATATTTAATTAAAGGACTTCCAGTTTGATATCGTCGCCGTCAGTTGTTACATTGATTCCCACAATGCCGCCTTCGCCGCGGATAATCATCTCCTCGGCAATTTTCTCTTCAACTTCCTTGCGTATAACATTGCGGAGATCTCTTGCGCCGCTCTTGCCGCCCTCAACCTTGGCAGAGAGGAGCTTGCAGGCTTCGTCGCTGTATGAGAATGCTATGCCCTTTTCCTTCAGAGTGTCAATATACTCACTCATCATAAGGGCAGATATCTTCTCAAGGTCCTCGCCCTCAAGGTGACGGAATACGATAATCTCGTCAACTCTGGCGATAAACTCGGGACGAAGGAACTCGGAGAGTGCCTTCATTACCTTTTCGCGGGTTGCATCCTCCTCGGTCTTGCCGAATCCCAGCGCGTTCTCTTTTCTGTCGGAACCTGCGTTGGAGGTCATAACTATAACGGTATTTTCAAAATTAACAAGTCTGCCGTGAGCATCGGTGAGCTTGCCCTCGTCGAGAATCTGAAGAAGTATATTGAGCACGTCGGGATGCGCCTTCTCTATCTCGTCAAAGAGGAGTACGGAGTAGGGTCTGCGACGAACTTTCTCGGTAACCTGTCCTGCCTCGTCGTAGCCTACGTATCCGGGAGGCGAACCGATGATTTTGGACACCGAGTGCTTCTCCATAAACTCGGACATATCAAGACGAATAAGGGTCTCGGGAGTATCAAAAAGCTGCTGTGACAGCACCTTTACAAGTTCGGTTTTACCAACACCGGTGGGACCTACAAAGATAAAGGACGCAGGTCTTCTGCGGGGAGAAATCTGAACGCGGCTACGCTTGATAGCCTTGGAGAGGGCGTGGACTGCCTCCTGCTGTCCGATAATCTTCTTGCTGATTTCTTCCTCTATATTTGCAAGTTTAAGAAGTTCATTCTCGCGAACGTGGGTTGAGGGTACACCTGTCCAGAGCTCGATAACCTTGGCAAGGTCCTCCTCAGTTACAAAAGTGGAGAGAGCCTCCTCGGGAATTGAGGATATTTCCTGCTCAACCTTGGCAATGTCACTCTTGACGGTAGCAAGTTTCTCATAGTCCACATTTTCGTCGGTGGTGAGTTTTTCCTGCAGAAGTGTGAGGTTCTTCTTATCGTCATTGAGTTTATCGAAGCGTTCACGCTCCTTATTTCTAAGGGATGCACAGGCTGATGCTTCGTCCAGTAGGTCGATAGCCTTATCGGGCAGGAAGCGGTCGGTGATATATCTCTCGGAGAAAATAACAGCCTTTCGGATAATATCGGGATTAACGGTTACCTTGTGGTGTTCTTCGTAATAACTCTTTATACCTTCAAGGACTTCTATTGTTTCGGAAATGCTGGGTTCTGCAACCTTTACAGGCTGGAATCTTCGCTCAAGAGCAGAGTCCTTCTCAATATATTTTCTGTATTCATTGAAAGTTGTTGCACCGATAACCTGAATCTCGCCTCTGGAAAGAGCGGGCTTGAGGATATTGGCGGCATTCATTGTGCCCTCTGCATCACCTGTACCTACAAGGTTGTGAACCTCATCGATAAACAGAATGATGTTGCCGAGAGCCTTTACCTCCTGAGTGAGACCTTTGATACGGCTTTCAAACTGACCTCTGAACTGTGTACCTGCCACAAGGGCGGTAAGGTCCAGAAGGTGGATTTCTTTATTCTTGAGACGCTGGGGAACATTTCCCTCGGCAATTCTGATGGCAAGACCTTCGGCGATAGCGGTTTTACCTACACCGGGTTCACCGATAAGGCAGGGGTTGTTCTTGGTTCTTCTGGAGAGAATCTGCACAACTCTCTCTATCTCTTTGTCTCTGCCGATGATACGGTCAGTTTTTCCTTCTCTTGCCTTTCGGGTCAGGTCGTAACAGTAGAGATTGAGGAATTTTCTTTCCTTCTTCTCTTTCTTCTCCTGCTTCTTGGTCTTTTTATCATTGTTATTGGGCTGATTCTGGTTGCCGCCGAAAAAGTTATTGAAGAATGTGGGGAATGCAGGTGCGCCGCCGGGCTCGAAATCGCCGTCAGCATTCTCTGCCTCCTCAGTCTCGCCTTCTTCAAGTTGCATCTGCTCTGTCATCTCCTGCTGGAGTGACTGCATCATACCAGAGAGGTCGCCTGTCTCGGAGATATTCTCCATCATAGCTCCCATCTGCTCCTCTACTGCGGCAAGGTCCTCGTCGGAAATACCCATCTTTTTCATCAGGTCATCCAGAGGCTTGATGCCCAGTTCCTTGGCACAGGTGAGGCAATATCCCATAGGGTTTGTGTCGTCTTTGTTAGTGGATACAAATACAACAGCGGTACGCTGACCGCATCTTGAACATAACATAGGGGTTCTCCTTTAAATTAAACTTGGTTCTTTTTATTTATCTTCAGTATTTTCGCACTCTTTGCCTTCCTTAGCTTTTCTGAGAGAGTCTCTGAAAATCTGCGAATATCTGAAAAGTGAATAAATCATAATTATGGCTGTTACTGCGAGAAGCACAAATGACACCACATCGAAATGAGGTATTTTCAGTATCAGATCGAATACTACGATTGCTGTAACGGATGTATAGAAGCAAACTGTGCCAACCTTGCCGAACCACAGGGATGCACAGGGCATTACACCTTTTTTGAGCATTATGGAAGCACCTGTAACCATAAGTATATCTTTTGTTATAAGTATAAGTATTACGGGAATTACAAGGGGCTCTGCAACGGAAATGCACACACCCACTGCAAGCAATGTAAGTTTATCCGCAATGGGGTCAAGCATCTTGCCGAGTTTTGTAACCTGATTGAGTTTTCTTGCCAGAAAGCCGTCAACGCAATCAGAAAGTCCCGATAATACCAGACAGATTGCCGACCATAGATATTTCTCTCTGAGAAAGAAAATAACAAGGGGTACAATAAGCAATATTCTGATGTAGCTGAGAATATTGGGAATAGTAAAAATATTTTTACTATTAAGCTCAAATTCCTTTTTTAAATTCATCTGAACATCTCCTGTTTTATATAGTAAGCTTGTAAACAAAAAGCTGAATATACTCTTCAAAAACGCGCCTCATAAATGAGAGGCAAAGGGAATTACCGAATACTGTATCGGTAAAAGAGGTTAAGTTGTCCCCTGCAAGAGGCAGACACACCAGAATAACCGATGATACAAGAATCACCGTGAGAAGTCCCTCGAAAAGTCCCAAAGCACCTCCCAGCATAGCATCCGCCGTGAGAGCAACGGGCAACTCGAAGGCTTTGATGAGAAGTTTTGAGAGGAACTTAAACAATATAATAAATAATGTGAAAAGCAGAATGCCCAGTATCAGATGGAGTATTCCCGTCACGGGTGAACGCAACAAATCTGCAACAAACTGAGAAAGGGCGGATATTCCCTCCCCTGCACTTCGGAGCATATCCGACTTAAGCATATCCGCATCTAAAGAAAAGTAGCTAAAAAAATTCAGAAAGAAACGAGGTATTATCTCCAGCACTCCCTGCGCCGCTTCCTCGGCAGTACTTTCCGCAAAGGCAGAGACCTTATCTGAAATACTGTTATAAATCCAAGTACCGAGGAAATTGTCATAAATCCACACAGAGAGGAATTTTGAAAGCCAGAGGGACAGTACCGCGGATACTGCAAAAACACAAAGTCCCAGAAGTGTTCCCGATGCTTTGCGCTTGTATCCCGCAAAAGCAAAGATGGAAACCGTCAGGATGATTATCAAGTCATAAATCATAGATGGATTTTATTAAAGTGTGACTGAAATAATGTCATCTGTAGTAAGCATATACATTCTGTAGAGAGAAATCATATTAATGCTTCTGCCCTCTGCAGAAAGCTCTTTGCTTAAAACCAGGTCTCCCGACTGCTTATACACATAGACGTTTCTGCCATCCACTGCGGATATTCTGTCTTTATAGGTACTCATAGCTGTGATTTTAAGCTGGGTTTCTATGGTTTTATCGGTTGTGCCGTTGCGGTCAATATGCTCGATTGTGCAGTTTCTGCCGTCGCCGCTTCTGGAGAGTGACACGGTTACTGCACTGAGGTCGGTATTGATATCATAGGCTGTGAGAGTCATACCGCCGAAGGCATTGGTAATCATCTCTTCATAGCCTCTGCCCTTCAGCACATAGACACCCTCGGAGCCAATGGCACACACGGAGTTTGAGGAGAGATATTCACAATCAAACACAGTATCGCCACTGAAATTCTTGAAGGCTTTGGGAGTTTCGGATGCAAAATCCAGAATATATACACAGCTTTGCTCTGCACCATTCTGCGCGGTTACTCCGCATACTACTGCTTCGGTTGCATCCTTGTTGAGGGCAACAGAGGTAATATAGTAATCCGCAAAGGAATAAGTATATTTAAGAGTATTGTCCGAGGAATAAACAAAGAGCTTGGCGTTGTAACCGCCACCTTCGGTAACGAGGGCATAGTCAAAATCCTCGGTGATATCTGCAAGATAGATGTTATCATCAGTTTCGCTTTTATATATCTGTTTATCTTTGGAAAAGACGGCAAAGCCTTTTGCTCCAAGGTCGTAGGTTATTGCCGCATCGGAGCAGGTCTTGAGCACAGGATTGATATATCCCAGACTCTCGGTATAAAGCTCCTCTCCCTTTGAGTTAAGGCAGGTAAAGCCTCTCTCGGACACATAGGAAACGCCGCCTGCGAAATCTCTGAAATTTCCCGACTGGACGTTTGAGCCTGAGAGGGAATGAGTAAAATCATCACTTCTGCCTCTGCCAATACAAGAAGATATTGTTCCTCTGCTGAAATAGAGGGTAACAACAAGGACAAGCGCCAGAACTATGGCTGATGCTATAATAACCTTCTTTTTGTCGAGTTTCACAGCAGGGGCTGACTGCTCCTTTTCGTACTCCTCAAGAGGAAGCTCCTCAAAGCTCAACACTTTGCGGGTATCTTTTTTCTTTTTCTCGGCATAGTGGTTTGGCTTTTTCTTGAAACCCTTCACCGTTATTCCTCCTCTCCTTCATAATCAAGGGGTAATATCATAATAAACTTTGTCAAGATATAGTCCCGAAGCAGGCGCTGTGGGACCCGAAGCACTTCTGTCCATTGCTTCAAACATAGCGGGAATCGAATCAGCGGGGGCACCGCCCTCGTTAATGAGAAGCAGAGTTCCCACCATAATACGGACCATATTGTAGAGAAAGCCGTCGGCGGTGACTGAAAAATACACCATATCACCCTCACGCCAGACGTTAAATTCGCTGATTGTTCTCACGAAATCCCCCTTTTCCCTCTTATCAAGGGTACAGAAGGATGTGAAATCATGACTGCCCACAAAGCTCTGAGCCGCAGTATTCAGAAGCACCTCGTCAATGGGGCGGCGGTATCTGAGCACTCTGTCGCGGAGAAAGGGGTCTTTCACAGCACTGTTGTGGACCTTATAAATATATGTTTTACCAAGTGTGCTGTAACGTGCGTGGAAATCGAGAGGAACCTCGCGTATATCCGTTACGGCAACAGTATCGGGCAGATGAGAATTGAGAGCCGCTACAAATCGTTCACAGGGAATTGTGTGCTCTGTCTTCATACTGATACAGAACATATTGGCGTGAACTCCCGAGTCGGTACGGCTGCATCCCTTAATATCGGGGCAACTGCCGATTATCTCACTCACCGCTTTCTGGAAGACCTCCTGCACGGTGAGGGCATTATGCTGAATCTGCCAGCCGTGAAAGGAGCTTCCGTCATATCTGATTGTTATTAGAAGATTTCTCATAAGCACTACAAATCATTAAAGAAAAATATCGCACAAAACTACACCGGCGGTAAGCAGAAGCATAAAGAAAAGTGCAAAAATATCTCTGGCTTTCATATGGAGTTGCTTCATTCGTGTTCTGCCGCCGCCACCCTGATAGCATCTGCACTCCATTGCCATTGCAAGGTCCCAGGCACGTCTGAATGCAGACACAAAGAGAGGCACCAGAATGGGTATCAGTGCTTTTATGCGGGCAACAAGGTTGCCGCTTTCGATATCCGCACCTCTTGCTTTCTGGGCTGACATAATCTTGTCGGTCTCCTCTAAAAGTGTGGGGACAAACCTCAGAGCTATTGTCATCATCATTGCAATCTCGTGAACCCTGATACCCACAAGGCTCAGAGGCTTCATCAATCTCTCAAGTGCATCGGTGAGGTCAGTGGGGGTTGTGGTGAAGGTGAGCGCCGATGACATAAGCACAAGGGCGATTATTCTCACCGTTACGAAGATGGAATTCCTGATGCCGTCAGCGGTAATCTTGAATATCCACCACTGCCACAGAGGCTCTCCCGTACCGTAAAAGACGTTGAGTAATGAAGTAAGCAGGATAACGAAAATTATGGCTTTGAGGCTACCGAGATAAATCCGCAGAGGAACCTTGCTGAGAATCACTACAAGCAAAGCAAATGCGGCGGTAAGTCCCAGAGCGTAGAAATTGAAGGAACAGAAAATCAGCACTATTGTGGCTATAAGCATCAGTACCTTGCCTCTGGGGTCAAGTCGGTGGAGTATGCCACCTGAGGGGTAGTACTGTCCGAGTGCTACGTCGCGTATCATAGCTTACCCTCCTTCCTGAGAAGTGAGGTTATCTCAGCGAAAGCCTGTCCCGTGGTGAGAATTCCCTCGGAGAGGTTCACACCCGCTTTTCTGAGGCTTTCGGTGATTTTTGTAATCTGGGGAAGTCGAAGTCCCATTTTTTCCAGTTCTTCGCCGTGGGAGAAGACTTCCTTGGTAGTATCAAACATAACCGCCTCGCCCCTATACATTACAAGGACTCTGTCGGCAATTTTCGCTATATCCTCCATATTGTGGGATACGAGCAGCACGGTGTTGCCACGGGTTTTGTGGTAATTCTCTATCTGTGAGAGGAGCACGTCCCTGCCCATAGGGTCAAGTCCTGCGGTAGGCTCGTCGAGAATGAGAATCTCGGGCTCCATAGCTATGACACCTGCTATGGCGGCTCGGCGTTTCTCACCGCCTGAAAGGTCAAAGGGAGAACGGTCCAAAAGCTCGTCCTTGAGACCCGCAAAATGTGCCGCACTCTTTACTCTCTCTGCTACTTCGGCGTTATCAAGTCCCATATTCCGAGGGCCGAAGGAGATATCCTTTCTGACTGTATCCTCAAAAAGCTGGTTCTCCGGATACTGGAAAACAAGACCTACTCTGAAACGCACCTCGCGGAGACTCTTTTTGCTTGTAAATATGTCATTCCCATCAAGGTAAACCTTGCCTTCTGTGGGGGTTATGAGTCCGTTGAGCATCTGCATAAGGGTGGATTTGCCGGAGCCGGTATGACCGATGACGCCGATTATCTCCCCTTTTTTGATTTCGATATTCACATTTCTGACAGCCGCTTTTTCGAAGGCGGTTTTTCTGCCGTAAATGTAAGTTAAATTCTCGGTTTTAAGGAGAGTACTCACAGCAGCACCTCCTTCAGGGCTTTGATACATTCCTCGGTATCGATGGGAAGTTCATCAAACCCCACACCAAAATCACGAAGTCTTGCACAAAGTTTTGTAGCCTGAGGCACATCAAGGCGGTGACGCTTCAGAAGCTCAACCTGAGAGAACACTTCACGAGGAGTTCCTTCTGTTAAAATCTTTCCGCCGTCCATAACGATTACTCTGTCGCAACCGATGGTCTCCTCCATATTGTGAGTAATGATTATAACGGTGATTCCCTGCTCTTTGTTAAGCTTGGTTACAGCACTTATAACCTCTTCCCTGCCCTTTGGGTCAAGCATGGAGGTAGGCTCGTCAAGCACAATGCAGTCAGGTTCCATTGCAAGTATACCCGCAATGGCAATTCTCTGCTTCTGGCCGCCTGAAAGCTTGTGGGGAGAGTTGTGGCGATATTCGTACATATCCACTGCTTTGAGAGCATTATCTACGAGTTCTCTGATGCGGTGGGGCTCCACCCCAAGATTCTCGGGGCCGAAGGCAACATCTTCCTCAATAATACTTGCTACAAGCTGATTGTCGGGATTCTGAAGCACCAGACCCACACGGCGGCGGACGTCGTAGATGTGTTCTTCGTCAAGGGTATCAATACCGTCTACAAGCATTCTGCCCCCTGTGGGAAGCAGAATGGCATTAAAATGCTTGGATAACGTGGATTTGCCTGAACCGTTGTGTCCGATTACAGCCAGAAATTCACCCTTCTTCACACCAAAGGAAACGCCCTTGAGGACATCAGGCACAATATTCAGTTGTTCGTCCTCCTGTGTTTCATAAGAAAAAGTGAGGTTTTCCGCTTTGATGTAATCCATTTTGTCTCCAATTAAAAGTTATTTTCCCGATTCCCATATGGCGGTGCTTCCGCAGGGGAGCACCAGACCGCTGTCGGTAACGGGAAGACCGATTTCGTCACAGGTTACTTTGCCGCCGTGACGGGGCACAATAACCGAATCAAGTATATATTTCATTACCGAAGGAGAAAGTCCTGCGGTGTATGAATTCAGAATGAAGAATGAAGCATCCTCGGAAAGGAGCTCCGAGGTAAGCTCAATAAAGGAGTAAATCTGCTCCTCAAGCTTCCAGACCTCTCCGCCGGGACCTCTGCCGTATGAGGGAGGGTCCATAATAATACCGTCGTAGCGGTTGCCGCGACGAAGCTCTCGTCTGACAAACTTGATGCAGTCATCCACAAGCCATCTCACGGGCTTGTCCTGAAGGGAGCTTTCACGGGCGTTGTCGCTTGCCCACTGAACCATACCTTTGGAGGCATCCACGTGGCATACCCTTGCCCCTGCCTCAAGGGCTGAGAGTGTGGCACAGCCTGTATAGCCGAAGAGGTTAAGGATGCTTAACTGTTTGTCTGCACTGCGGATTTTCTCGGCGGCGTAGTCCCAGTTGACACCCTGCTCGGGAAAAACTCCTGTGTGCTTGAAGCCCATTGTGCGGACATTGAAGCTTAAGTTCTTGTAAGCAATGTTCCATCGGTCAGGGAGTTTCTTATATACCTGCCAACGGCCGCCGCCCTTATCGCTGCGGATGTACCTTGCGTGGGCATTATCCCACAGAGGATTCTTCTTTTCTGTGTTCCAGATTATCTGGGGGTCGGGACGGATAAGAATGATATCCCCCCAACGCTCAAGCCTCTCGCCGCCGCTGCAGTCGATAAGCTCGTAATCTTTGAAATTATCTGCAATTCTCATTATGAAAGACGTTCCTTTATTAACTCTGCTGTTTCGTTGGCAAGGCGGGAGATCTCCTCATAGTCCTCACCCTCCAGCATTACTCTGATAATGGGCTCTGTACCGGAAAGTCTCACAAGTAGTCTTCCCTTGCCCTCAAGGATATTCTCGACGCTCTTCATTTTCTCATTGATGACTTCGTCGGTAGCAAATCTGGGCTTGTTTTCGTTGGAAACTTTAACATTTATCAGCACCTGAGGATATCTCTCCATAAGAGTTGCAATGGAGGAAAGCTTTGCCTCGCGGCGGTTGAGGAGGCTCAGAAGCTGTGCACCTGTGAGCTGACCGTCGCCTGTGGTGGAATAGTCAAGACAGATAACATGGCCTGACTGCTCGCCGCCGATATTGTAGCCCTCGTTGAGCATTGACTCCAGAACGTAGCGGTCACCTACCTTGGTGGATACAAAGTTCATACCATTGACGTCACAGAATTTCTGGAAGCCCATATTGGTCATAACAGTACCAACCACTGTATTCTCTTTAAGTTTTCCGCGGCTCTTGAAGTCAGCGGCAATAATTGCGATTATATAGTCGCCGTCCACAAGCTCGCCCTTGTCATCAACAGCAAGGCATCTGTCGGCATCGCCGTCAAAGGCAAGACCTGCATCAAGACCGTTGTCCTTTACATACTGCATCAGGGTTTCTGTATGAGTCGAACCACAGTTGTCGTTGATATTCACACCGTCGGGGGTGTCAAAGAGCATATGGCAATTTGCACCCAGAGACTCAAAGAGCTTCTTTGCAGTTCTTGATGCGGAGCCGTTGGAACAGTCAAGGGCAATATTCATACCCTTCAGGTCATACTCAACTGTGCTTATCACGTGATCTATGTAATCATCAGCGGCGGCATCAAGATACTCAACTGTACCCATGTCATTGCCGACACACTGCTTGTAAGGAACCGCATTGTCAAGAACAATAGCCTCAATCTGTTCCTCCAGAGCATCGGGGAGTTTATATCCCTCGGATGAAAAAATCTTGATTCCGTTAAATTCAAAGGGGTTGTGGGATGCGGAAATCATAATTCCTGCGTCAGCCTTGTACTTGCCAATAAGATATGCAACCGCAGGTGTGGGAACCACTCCCAGAATCTTGACATTTGCACCAACAGAACAAAGTCCTGCTATAAGAGCTCCTTCAAGCATATCACCTGAAAGTCGGGTGTCCTTACCGATAATGATTGTGGGATGCTCCACCTCTTCGCTTGTGAGCACCATTGCGGCAGCTCTGCCGATATTCATGGCAAGCTCGGGGGTGAGTTCTGTATTTGCGACGCCTCTTGCGCCGTCTGTTCCGAATAATCTGCCCATTTTTATCCTCCGTTCGAATAATGTATTAAGGGTTTATGGTAAATTCAAAAAATCAATTATGTCTTATTAATCCTCTGCAGGGAAAAGTGTGGGTTGAGGTGTGGAAGTATTTCGGGGTGCTTTAAGTCCCAGATGCTCATATGCAAGAGCTGTTACACATCTGCCTCGGGGAGTTCTTGCAATAAAGCCTATCTGCATAAGATAAGGCTCATATACGTCCTCAATAGTGACAGCCTCTTCACCTATTGCGGCGGCGATGGTATCAAGTCCCACAGGGCCTCCGCCGTAGTTATTTATCATAGCGGTGAGCATTCGTCGGTCGTTCTGGTCAAGTCCCAGAGCATCCACCTCAAGCCTGTCGAGAGCAGTCTTTGCCACCTCGTAGGTGATGATACCGTCTGACATAACCTGAGCAAAGTCCCTGACTCGCTTTAAGAAGCGGTTGGCAATTCGGGGTGTACCTCTTGAGCGGGAAGCAAGCTCCAATGCACCCTCGCGCTCAATGGGAATTCCCAGTATCTCCGAAGAGCGGGTGATGATGTCTGCAAGCTCCTCTACCGAGTAGAGTTCAAGCCTCAGCACTACACCGAATCTGTCACGAAGAGGAGCTGAGAGCTGGCCTGCGCGGGTGGTTGCACCCACAAGAGTGAACTTCGGAAGCGGCAGATGATAGGATGCCGCCATCTGGCCCTTGCCTGTGATAATATCAATGGCAAAGTCCTCCATAGATGGATAGAGGATTTCCTCAACGCTTCGGCTCATTCGGTGGATTTCATCAATAAAAAGCACATCACCGGGATTGAGGTTTGTAAGCAATGCCGCCAGATCACCGGGTTTCTCAATAGCGGGACCCGAGGTGATGCGGATATTGACACCAAGCTCGTTGGCGATAATAGCCGAAAGGGTGGTTTTACCAAGTCCCGGCGGGCCGTAGAGAAGCACGTGGTCCAGGGGTTCTCCGCGGAGTTTTGCCGCTTCGATATACACTCTGAGATTTTCCTTGACCTTTTCCTGACCGATGTAATCATCAAAGGTCTTGGGTCTTAAGGGGTTATCTCCCTCAAGGGTATCGTGGGGAATCTCGGAGGTGTCCACTATTCTGTTTTCAAAATCAAAATCATCTGTAAATACGTTCGCTGTCATTTTATCTTCCCATTCTCTTCAAGGTTTCGGAAATAAGCTGTTCTACTGTAAGTGAGGCATCAAGTCGGGAAAGCACGGGGGTTACATCCGCGGCGGAATATCCCAGCACCGCCAGAGCCGCCACCGCCTTGGGAATGTTGCCTGTGTCGGCGATAACGGAGCCCTTTGTATCGATTATGTTCTCCGAGGATGCAAGGGGTGAGAGTTTATCCTTGAGTTCAAGGATAATTCTCTGGGCGAGTTTGGGACCTACGCCCTGTGCACGGGTCAGGGACTTCACATCTCCTGCGGATACACACATCGCCACCTGCGAAGGGGTAAGCTCGCTGAGGAGCGAAAGAGCCATCTTGGGTCCTACTCCCGACACGGAGATAAGGGTTCGGAAGCACTGAAGCTCCGAGAGAGAATAAAAGCCGAAGAGTTCCACCGCATCCTCACGGACATTGAGGTGAGTGTACAGTGTGGCTTCGCTGCCCTGCTTCACGTTTTTGAGGGTAGAGAGTGTGGTCTGGCATCTGTAGCCCACACCCGAGCACTCCACAACGACAAAGCCCTGCTCCATATGTATAACTTTTCCTCTGACTGAATAAAGCATATTTTACCTCTGAGATTATTTTTACTTCATTGTAACGCCTACGGTACTGTTAAGATTTCTTCTGGCACAGCTTCCGTTGGCGTGTATATGGCAAATTGCTACTGCCAAGGCATCGCAGGTATCATCAAACCTCGGCATTTTTGAAAGAGAAAGAAGCCTTTTGGTCATTTCCATAACCTGAGGTTTCTTCGCCTTGCCGTAGCCCGTGACGGCGGTTTTCACCTGTAAGGGTGTGTATTCAAAAATCTTCACTCCCGCCTGTCTGGCACAGAGAAGAATAACTCCTCTTGCCTCGGCAACTTTGATAGCAGTTTTCTGGTTATTCTGAAAGTAGAGCGACTCAATGGCAATGGCATCGGGCCTTACTTTCTCTATCAGTTCGCTGAGAGTATCATAAATAACAGACAGTCTGTCCTCAAAGGGAGTGTCTGCTTCGGTAAGGATCGCACCCGAACCCAAGGGGCGGTAGTTGCAACCGCTGCAGGTAACGATACCGTATCCCACAATAGCGTATCCGGGGTCTATTCCCAGCACAACCACAGCACTCACACTCCTTTGGCAAAACTACTCGATTATATATTTAAGTTATTATATCATATAGATGCGGAAATATCAACTTTTTTGAGTAAAAGTTTGGGAATTTTTTGTTAATAAATTTCAAGTCCTTCCGGAAACACTTATTAATGGTAAAACATCCGATTAAATCTACATTTTTGGCAATTCAGACAAAGAAACTGCCCCCGAATAATTCTCGGGAGCATATATGCTCTTTACTGCGCGTTTGCGGGTATCTCCTTCTTTTCAAAAGTACGGGTGATACCGCCGTACGTTATGAGCACTCTGTCCCGGAAGACACTGTAGGAAAATTCATAGGTTCTGAAAAGTTTGTGAGATGTAATATATAACTTTTCTTTATCCACAGAATAGCTCCCCTCTATCACTGTCACTTCGCCGCTTGTATCCGTGATAGTCATAGCCGCAATATCCCCCGAGAAGCTGAGAGTAGCAACACTTCCCTCGGAGTTTTTGCATTCCCAGAAGGCAGTGGTCAGCTCATCCGCAGGGGTTTCGATAACACGTGTGCACCCAAAGAGAAAAATTGCCGTCATTAATAATAAAATTAATGTGATTATACGTTTCATATTTACCTCCTTTCGCTAAAAGCATTTTCCATTTTTCAAAAAGTATTGAATTAGCCGTCAAATAATGTATAATTATGATGAAATATAATTTTAATTTATAAGCGAGGTGACTGACAATGCAGAATGAAATCAAGCAGGAATGTGATGTTCTGGGTAATTCAGGTGTTGTCAGAACTCCCGGATGGTGCAGAGAGCCCCTCTTCTACTTTGACAAAGCTCTGTGCAAAAACAGATTTTCTCTCACAGAAACAGACAGTTATCTTATTGAAAATAAGGATGTCAGTATATATCTCTCCGTTGCCGAAAAAGGCATTGTTGCCGAGGTCTGTGCCCTTATCATCGACCACAACACAGGCTCTATGGATTACAGAACCCTGAAGAATTATATGTCATTCGGAAGACTCTCTATGCCTCAGAGCAGTAAAAATGGCGACGTTACTTTCAATAGCGGCAGAGTGGGAATGAATTTTTCAAACACTGCACTCAACAGATACATCCGTTGCGAGTTTGTAAATTTTTACAAAGACAAGAATCTTTATATAAACCTTGAACTTCAGGAAAATTCGGGCGAAAGCCTCAATGTTCTCATTCCCGAAAGCCCTGTGGGCAAAGGATTTTTCCTCAAGAGATTTCTCCCCTCTATGAGAGTAAGCGGAGTTGTACGTCTGGGAGGTGCCGAATACAAATTCACTCCTGACTCAAGCCGTGCCTATCTGGATTGGCAGAGATTTTCTCTTCTCGGCAAAGCCTGCTATCATGCACTTTATGCTGATACCGATATTGACGGGCACGACTTTTCACTCTGTCTTGCGGGCGGCGTGGGCGACGTCTCCATGGGTACGGAAAACTGCTATTTCCTTGACGGTGAGATACACAAGCTGGCATCGGTAAAAGCCGTAGGCAGCGAGGAGCGACCCGACAAGCCGTGGAAATTCACCGCAGGAAATTCCGCCCTAGATCTTCAGTTCCGTCCCACTATGAAGGCAGGTCATCTGCTCTCCAAAAAATGTGGCGGCAAGACCTTTATTTTCGGAAAGCTTTTCGGTACAATCCAGCAGATGAACACAGGCAGAATCGTACTTGATGCGGTGCCTGCACATCTGGAGTTTTCCATTATCTGACAACAAAAAGCAAAAGAAAAAACCGAGTTTTCATCACACGGAAAACTCGGTTTTAATTTTTTCTCTTTTAAATTTTCTCAGCCGGCTACAGAATCCTCATAGATAAATGTAGCGAGGTCAAGGCGTGCCTGATACCAGTCATTTACAAGAATAACCGAACCTGCCTCATTCCAACCGTAGCTCCAAGTGCCGTCGGAAGGCATATGGCACTGCTCAACATCGTAATTAAGGAAGGTAAGCGCATTCTTGAGAAGCATTGTAATCTCTGTCTTCTTAAGGTCAGTTGTAACCTGAGGACCAACCTCGTTTACAATAGCCACAATTTCGGTAAGACTTGCATCCTTCATCTGGTCAATAACTGCATTCATAAACTTGCGCTGACGGTCAGTACGGTCCCAGTCATCGCCCGAGAAGGTCTGTCCGCCGTATGTGCCGCCTCGGTTTCTGGCATACCAGAGAGCCTGCTGGCCGCTGAGAGTAACCATACCGGGGGATGCATTCAGATATTCTGTTTGTCCGTTTTCCCAGATCTGGGCATTGATGTAGTCGATTTCAGCACCTGTAAGTTCGATCTCAACACCACCCATAATATCAACTATTTCCTGAAATGTTGCAAAGTTTACAGTTGCATATCTGTCCACCTGAACACCGTAGTTCTGCTCTATTGTCTGAATGGCAAGCGGAGCACTGCCCAAAGCATAGGAAAGGTTAAGTTTGTGGGGATAGTACCCGGGAATGGATACGTAGGTATCTCTGAGGAAAGAGGTCATCTTGATTTTCTGATGACGGTTGTCAATGGACAGAAGAATCATTGTGTCGCTGAGACCTGCATCGCCGTATCGGTCGGTACCGAAGAGCATAATATTGAGGACATAGGGATCGTTGAGAAGCTCGCCGGAGTTTGCCTCAAGCTCGATGCCCTCTATCTCGGGAAGTGTATTTCCGCTTGCATCGGTAGAAACGGGCTTGGGCTTATTGCTATTGCCACCGCCGCTACCGTCGCTGTAATTAGTCAGTCCGTTGAACCACATACCGAACAGACCGACACCAATACCTGCTACCAAAAACACCGCTGCCAGAATACCGCTGACTATGCGAAGTGCAACAACTCCGCTCTTTGTCTTCTTTTTCTTGTTGGCAAGGCGGTTAGGGGTATTTGCCGCTGAAGTGCCTCTGCTGTTGATATTCACAAATTCATTATCATTCATAATATATCTCCTAAAGAACAAATATCTTTAAAATACAAACACCGCTGAGGTGTATTAATCATAAATAAAGGTGCTGAGTTCCTTACGTGCTGAATCCCAGTCGGTGACATAAATTATGTCACCTGCAAAATTATAGTCATAGACCCATGTATCCTCGCAGGGCGCCGAACACTCCTCAAGGTCAAAGGAAAGATAAAAAGGCGCACAGGCAATAAGCATTGTGAGTTCACCACGGCTGAGGTCGGTTGTGATATCGGGCAGAACGTTCTTCAAAACAAAACCCAATTCCACAGGATTTGCACTTTTGAGCTTTGAAAGAACTGCGTCAAGGAATTTTCGCTGACGTTCTGTGCGGTCCCAATCGGTGTCCTCATAGAAATCCACGCCGTTTATTGTGTCTCCTCCGCGGTTTCTGGCATACCAGAGAGCCTGCTGGCCGTTTAAAAGCACCACTCCAGGCTCGGCATCCAGATACTCAGTCTGATTATTCTGCGCTATCTGGCAGTTGATGTAGAGGATTTCCCTCTCGGTGAGCTCTATCTCTACCCCACCCAGAGTATCCACAACAGACTTGAAGGTCTCAAAATTAACCGAAGCATAATTATCAACACGAACTCCGTAGTTGGTCTCCACCGTGGCTATAGCAAGAGGAATTCCTCCGTAGCTGAAGGCATTGGTGAGCTTTGTGCGATAATCTCCTTCGGGGTCGGGACAATGGATATATGTGTCCCGCTGAAAGGATGTGAGTTTAAGCTCACGGTGTCGGCTGTCAATGGAGAGAAGCATCATAGTATCGCTTCTGCCATAATCGGAGTTGTTACCGTCTATGCCGAAGAGCATAACATTGCGGACATATCTCTTACTTGTGAGTTCCTTTGAAGAGAGAGTTGAAAACTCATTCTCGCCGCTTGAGGAAAATGTGATTTTCTCATATTCTTCAAAATTCACATTCCCCGCAATGCTGTAAGCTATAAGGACATAACCTGTCCCCAGAGCAATAATAAACACCAGAAGAAGACTGACTGCCGACATCAGGCAGCTCTTTTTACGTCTTTTATTGTGGCGACGAGCACTGTGTGTTTCCTCGCTGTAACGGGAAGAACTGTAGATATCCTCATACTCCCGGACATCGTTGTCGTCTCCGGAGAATAAACTCAGGTCATAGTCGTCATAATCATAGTAATCGTCACGCTTTGAAGTGCGGCTGTCGGATTTTTTGTAACCGTAACCGTCATCAAAGTCATAGCGACTTTCATCGTTTTCATTACCAAATCCCGGTGACATAACAAACCTCCTCAAAACAGGTGTTGCAAGTCAAAAGGGGCAGGAATTCGGATTGCTCCTGTAACCCCGCAAAATCAAAACTAAAACATTATACATCTATGTTACTCTTTTTTTGTTCTTTACCAGAATTATGCACCGATTTCTGTCATTTTTTATCAAACATTTACTGCTTGTTCACAAAGACTTTAAATTTTTTCGCAGGCATTAATTACCTGTCGGGTAAAATAATCAGTTCAACTCATCAAGAGTCAATTCATATGAAGGCAGGAATTCTCTGAGAAAAATCTTTACCGCTTCAAGCTCTATTCCCTCAATGGTTTCTCTGATGGTGCGTTCCGCTTTGGTGAATTCCCTGTTTCCCATGGAAAGTTCATTGATACATTTGATAAGTGCCGAGAGCTTGTCCGCAGCCTTCACATAAGGCAGGAGCTCTTTATCGGCATCAGAAGAAAGGATGAGAGGGGTGTATTCATCATACAGGTAATCGGGCAGCATTGAGAGCAGGTGCTTCTCGCTTATTTCCTCAATCTGCTTGTAGGAATCCCTGATATCGTCATTATAATACTTTACGGGTGTGGGAAGGTCACCTGTAATAATCTCACTTGAGTCATGAAAAATCGCCATTACCGCCGCTCGGTCAGCAGACAGTTCGGTGCCGAGTCGCTTATTTGAAATAGTAACCAGAGCGTGTGCCAGAATAGCTACCTCAAGACTATGCTCGGCGATATTTTCTTCTCTTGTATTATTCATCAGTCCCCAGCGGTTGATGTACTTCATTCTGGAAAGCATTGCAAAAAAATTACTGCTCATATATATTCCCCCGTTTTTTTTAAAAAACTTGATGCATTTTGCAAACAGATATGATATAATATGATATTATACACCATTATCCTGTGAAGGTAAAGCATATCTTTATTCTGTGTCTTGCAGAATACCGCAGAACACTACTTCTTCAGGATATTCATTTCAAATTCACGTTTTGCAGAGGAGAAAATTATGAGTTTCGGTTCTAAAATTATTGACTATAAAGAGGAATTTCTCAGAGATTTCGATGAGCTTCTGAGGATAGAGTCCGTATCTGCCGATGGTAATGCCAAAAGCAGGGAAGCTCTCAACTGGATGCTACAGAAAGCGGAAAGTTTCGGCCTTGTGACAAAGGATATTGACGGCAAGGCAGGACACGTTCAGCTCGGAGAAGGCGGCAAAATATGTGCTACTCTCACCCACCTTGATGTGGTACCTGCAGGCGAGGGATGGGAATGTGAGCCCTTTGCCCTTACCGAAAAAGACGGCAAGTATCTTGGAAGAGGTGTTGCTGACGACAAGGGCTGTGCTCTCATAACCCTTTACTGCCTCAGAGCTCTCAAAGAAGCAGGTGTTGAGGGTGTGAATACTCTGCGTGCAATTTTCGGTACCGACGAAGAGGTGGGTATGACCGATATGGCGGCATACTTTGCATCTGAAGAGATGCCTGATATGTCCTTTACTCCAGACTCGGGATACGGCATCTGCAGTGCAGAAAAAGGTATTCTCCAGCTTGAAATCAGCAACAGTAATCACAACTGCGAACTGCTCTCTGAGCTTCGCGGAGGAAATGCCACAAATGCTGTCCCCGACAAGGCTTATGCCCTTCTCAACTGCACCGAAAGCGACGACCATCAGATGATGCGTCTTGCCGATGCCAGAGAGGGCGATTTTGAGTTCAAATACACCATTGATGGTCTTATGGTTATCAGCCGAGGCAAGGCTGCTCACGCCTGTGAGCCGGAGCTTGGTCTCAATGCAATACTTGAGCTTGTGGACCTGCTCTCCTCAAACTTCTCACTGCAGAGTCTGGGTAATCTCTGCACTTTCATTTCAACAAACTTCCATCTTGAGACCAACGGTACCTCTCTGGGTATCAAAATGCGTGACTCCCAGTCAGGTCCTCTCACCGCTTGCCTCTCCACAATCAACATTGACGAAACCGGTGCTCGTGCTACTATCGATATCCGCTACCCCGTAACCTTCGGCGGTAAGGAAATTATCAGACGCATCAAGCATGCCGCAGAGCACGAAGGCGTTGACGTAAAGATACTCAGCCATACTCTGCCTTTATGCCTTGACGAGACAAAGCCCGTCATAGGAATTCTCAAGGAGGCTTATGCAGAGGTTATGGGTGAAGAACCCAAGATGTATCACACCGGCGGCGGTACATATGCCCGCAAACTGGGCGGAAACGGCGTTGCATTCGGTCCCGTATTTCCCGGTGAGGACGCAAGACTTCACAACTCCAACGAGGGTATTTCGGTGGAAAACTTCTGGAAACACGCAGAGATTTGCCTTGAATCAATGTACAGAATGTATATCCACAACGACTGATATTTTTAAAAGGAACCGTTACTATGACTGCTGAAAAGAAAATTAAAATTCAGGCGAAAAAAGCCCTGACAGGCAACTGGCCGGGAGCGGTGGGAGCAGTTTTGCTTGCACTGTGCATAATGTTATTCATATCAATTCCCGCTGATGTTGTGATAATCAGCCTTGAGCTTCTTCTGAGTAAGATTGCTGAAACTTTTGCGGGTGTGAAACTGATCGTCGATAATTTCCAAATTATCTACACCTTGCTCGTTCCGGTTGGTGTTATACTTCCGCTGTTTCTTATTTCCCCCATATTCACAGGCGTTTTGAAATATTTCTATTCTCTGGCAAAAAACTCCGATGCAGATTTTTCCGAGGTTTTTGCATACTGTGGGAAGAAGTATTTCAGAGCACTTTCTCTCAACTTTTCCCTTTTACTCAGATGCTTCCTGAGGATTTACCTTCCGCTTCTGCCCTATATCGGTATCCGCAATACTATGAATTTACTTACGTATAACAAGGAATCCCTTGCCTTTTGGGACATAATGTGGTATGCTATATCTTACGCCTTGTTGTTCATCGGCATTATCGTTGCCGTAAGACTCTGCACAGGACACTTCCTTTCGTTCTTTGTATTCTTCGAGGACGAAACCCTGAGCAACAAGGAACTGGTCGTTTTCTCCAAGGATTCTATGAAATCCTTCAAAAACAGTATGCTGAGACTGGCTTTATCCATGAGTCCGTGGATTATTATTTGCATAACTGTTATTCCCGCAATTTTTGTTTTACCCTATATTCTGACTTCCATGTCAATTTCCGCAAAATGGATTATCGCTCTTAAGTTTAATAACAAGGAAGATTAATTTATGTTAGTATCACTTTGCGTTATTGCTTACAATGAGGAAAAAGTATTAAACGGTCTTTTCAGAAATATTGCATCCCAGAGTTATCCCCACGAAAAAATCGAGGTTATTCTGGTAGACAGCAACTCCACCGACAACACAAAGTCTATGATGGAGGATTTTAAGGAGACCAACTATAATTTCAACCGAGTTGAAATAGTTTCGAACTCCAAGAAGAATCAGGCAAGTGCATGGAACTGTGCTCTCTGCGAGGCAAAGGGGGATGTTATCATCCGTATTGATGCCCACGCACAGATTCCAAGGGATTTTATCAGACGCAGTATCGAAAACCTTGAAGAGGGTGAGGATATTGTAGGAGGCGGCAGACCCAACATTGTTGACAACGAGACCTCCTGGAAGCTGACTCTGCTTGCCGCTGAAGAATCCCTCTTCGGCAGTTCCATTGCAGAGTACAGACGTCCCACAGAAAAGAAGGAGTATCACGACTCACTTTTCCACGCGGCATACAGACGCGAGGTGTTTGAGAAGGTAGGCGGCTTCAACGAGAGCCTTGGCAGAACCGAAGACAACGAGCTTCACTATCGAATCCGTCAGGCAGGCTACAAGATGTGCTCCTGCCCCGACATTATCTCCTTTCAGCACACAAGAAACACCCTCCGAAACATGATCAAGCAGAAGTTCGGCAACGGCTACTGGATAGGTCTGACTCTTGGTGTTTGCCCGGGTTGTCTCTCCTATTTCCACTTTGTTCCCTTCCTGTTTTTACTTGCAATTGTTACTTTCACGATATGTGCTTGCTTCGGATTTTTCTATCCGCTGATGTTTCTGGCACTTGCATACTGTATGTTCGATTTTGTTAACACAGTAGGTTGTTTTGCAACAAAGAAACTTCAGCCTCAGTTCATTATACTACCCTTTCTCTTCCCCATTTTACATATTGCTTACGGTGTGGGTACTCTCTGCGGAATTATCAAGATGCCTTTCTGGAAGAGCACTCTGAAGGGTGTGCCCTACAAGAGAATTGAGGAAGTCAAAGAGGCTATGATTAAAAACCATCCCGAAAAGTCGGACGAGGAAATATGAGGCAATAATTATGGCTGAACTGTTAAAACTCAGTAACGATGAGCTTCGTGAGCTTCAGCTCTGTGAGCTGGAGGCACTTAAATTCTTTGATGAATTCTGTCGCCGTCACGACCTCACATATTATCTATGCGGCGGATGCCTCATCGGTGCTGTAAGGCACAAGGGCTTCATCCCCTGGGATGACGATACGGATGTGCTGATGCCCAGACCCGATTACGAGAAATTTTTAGAGCTTTACAAGAAGGAAAATCCTTCTGAAAGATTTGTGCTGGTAAATGACGATGATGTTCATTATTCAGGCAACATCTTCGCAACTTTGAACGACACCGACCACACTATGGTGAAAGAATATCAACAGAATATGGACACTCCCCACGGAATTCCTCTGGATATTTTCCCCATTGACGGACTTGCTGACGGCAGGATTCAGAGGCTCATCCAGTATGTATGGGTAATGATATACTCCCTGTTCCGCGCACAGATTGTGCCGAAAAATCAGGGTGGCTTGATAGCTTTTGGCAGCAAGGTCCTCCTCACAATCTTCAGAGGTCGCAAACTCCGCTACAAAATCTGGAAGTTTGCAGAAAAGAGGATGACAAGATACCACTTTGACGAAAGCGAAAATGTGGCTGAGTTCTGCGCAGGTTTTTACTTTATGAAGAAGGTTTACCCCAGGCACATTTACGACGGCAAGGTGGAGCTTGAATTCGAGGGCGAAAAGTTCTTTGCTATGAAGGGCTATGACGAATATCTCCACATTCCTTTCGGCGACTATATGGAATTGCCCCCTGAAGAAAAGCGGCTTCCTCACCACGACATTGTAAAACTTGAACTTCACAAAAAATGCAGATAAATACTATTGACAATTATTACACTTAAGAATATTATATATAAGAAATCTTTGAGGCGGGGTGCAATTCCCCACCGGCGGTACAGCCCGCAAGCACTTTTTCAGTGCCGAACAGGTGAAATTCCTGTGCCGACGGTACAGTCCGGAGGGTAAAAGATTAATTATGGAATTCATGTGATTTTCATATTCTTATCAGATTCCCTGCTCTCTGCGATTTCGCGGAGAGTTTTTTTATTTTAAGGAGGGCTTTGTATGAGTGAGCTTGCAAAAGAGAAAAAAGTTAAGGAGAAATTCTTTACCACCAGAAATATGGTAAGCTGTGCTATGCTGGCGGCTTGTGCTACCATTCTCACTTACATTGAGTTCCCCACATTTATTGCCCCGAGTTTTTACAGATTCAATGTTTCCGACCTGCCCGCTTTAATCGGTGCCTTTGCTATGGGTCCCCTTGCAGGTGTACTCATTGAGTTTGTCCGAAGCCTTATTATGCTTTTTGTAAATCCCATGAATCCTTCCATGGGTATCGGCGAGCTGTCAAACTTTGTGCTGGGATGTGCTTTTGTAGTCCCTGCCGCTCTTATATACAGACACAAAAAGACAAAAGGCAATGCTATACTGGCACTTGCCATCAGCGGTGTGTTTATGTCAATTATCGGCGCTGTCGTCAACGCTTTCGTTCTGATCCCTATGTACACAAAGATGATGTCCATTGAGGATATTCTCAGTCAGGTGCCCTCATTTCTGCCCTTTGTAGATTCGGTATTTGAGCTTTGCCTTATATGCGTACTTCCCTTCAACCTCATCAAGGCTCTGGTCGTTTCAGTTATTACCGTGTTTATCTACAAGCCTCTGAGCGTGCTTATCAAGGGAATGAATTGACAAATCGAAACTTCGTGATATAATACAGATATTGATTACAGAGTAGAAGCTGTGCGTGAAGTGCCCGAGAGACGGGGAGTTGCTCTCAGGACGAAGGATTTTTTTAATCTGCGGTACAGACTTCGCATCCCGCTGTTTACCTGAAATTAGTGGGATAGAACGCTTTGTGGTGTTCTATCCCTTTCTTTTTGATAAACGGCTATAATAGTGAGGTTTTTATGAACTATTTGATAGCTAAATTCAAAAATTCCACAAAAGAGCTTTCCACTTTACAGGGGCTCACAATATGCGGAATGCTCCTTGCTCTCAGAGTTGTTCTGGGGTACTTTTCCAACATTTCCCTCTCCATTACTCCAAATGCCAAGGTAGGATTTTCTTTCCTCCCCATTGCTATTGCAGGAATTCTCACAGGTCCTGTGGGGGCTATGATTGTAGGAGGGCTCGGTGACCTTATCAGTTACTTCCTGATGCCAATGGGCGGATACTTCTTCGGTTGGACACTTAATGGCATATTGGTGGGACTGCTTTACGGACTTCTCCTCTACGATTATGAAAAGCACTTCCTGCTGCGGATAATTATTGCAGAGGTGCTTATAGGTCTTCTGGTGGAAATACCTCTTGGCTCTCTGTGGCTGCTCATTCAATTTGACAAGGCTTTCTGGGTGATGGCAGGAACAAGAGGAATCAAGACTCTTATAGCCATTCCCATTGAGACCATACTTATCCTGTTCTTCGGAAGTCTGCTCACTAAAATCCCCTACATCAAACCAAAAACGCACAGATAAACAAAAACACCGTCAAAGGAACTCCACAATCCCTCCGTCAAAAATCAGAGATTTTTGCCACCTCCCTTTCACAAGGGAGGCTTTTTTACACAGTAACTTTCAGAAAACACATACCTAATAGCACAAAAACCGCTTTCCGTAAAAGGAAAGCGGTTTTGCTTTGCTAAAAGTTAATTCAAATCATTACTGCTCTGATGTCGCCGATATCGCTGTCGAAGAAATCAATTCCAGCCACGTTCTTCTGGATAGCGGTAGCATCCTTGATGTTGATTCTTTCATCCTCGTTGGCATCTGCGGCATAGGGATTAAACTTTGTATCAAGTCCTGCCAGATGCTTCTGGATACAGGTAGCATCCTTTACTGTGATTCTGAAGTCATCGTCAGTATCGCCCACACGGTAGGATCTGTACTCCTCATCGATTCCAAAGAGACCGTATCTGCCGTCGCCGTAGTAATAGTACCACTCACCGCCCGGGATCTCCTTACCACTAAAAGAGTTTCTATCAATATCGTTGGGATCAATTACATAAATCATACCATCAAACGAAGTCAGTCCGTCGGGATAAGCTTCACTCTCCCCCGGCTCATAGCAAGTCGAGCAGATATTCTCTGACTGCTTTGAAAGCGTATAAACTTCTGCAGAGGGGTCGCTGCCTCCATCCAAATAGTTGTTCCAGATAAGTACGTCTACATCCTTGGGAACATCGTAGTAATAAATATTGGGGGCGTCTGCCTTGTGGAGTTTGTAGCCCGGCCATTGAGTACAAGCATCAGTGCCGTCCCACCAGTAGATACCTGCGGTGTAGGCAAATTCATTATACCAATAATCGGGCATATAGAAGAAATAGCGGTTGCAGCCTTCCTTGACAGCAGGGAGAGTATCGAGTGTTAACTCGGGAGCCTCTGTGCCGTATTCGCCCTCACCGTAGTAATAGTGCCATTCGCCTTCATACACGTTCTGCCGGAATCCCGAAAAGCCGTTGGAATCAGGGTCAATGACATAAATCATACCGTCAAAGGACTCGAGTCCCTTGGGATAAGCCTCGCTCTCCCCTGCCTCGTAGTACTCTGTGCCGATATCATTTGTTTGTTTTGTATTTTTGTACTTTTCGCTCTCAGTATCTGTTCCGCAGTCAATGTAATTATTCCAGATAATTGCAAGGACATCTTCGGGAACATCATAGTAGTAGATGCCCTCGGCATCCGCCTCAAGAGCCTTGTAGCCGGGCCACTGTGCGGGAGCATCGCTGCCGTCCCACCAATAAATTCCCGCTACATTTGTATAACTGTTTATCCAGTCCTCAGGGAGCTTGAAGTATAGACGCTGGTAGCCGTTTGCAAGCTCGGGGAGGTCTTCGAGAGGTGTATACTGCTTCTCGGTGCCGTATCTGCCGTCGCCGTAGTAATAGAACCAGTCGCCCTGTGCTCCCGGATATTCAAGCATATTGGGGTCGTCCTTTGAGGGGTCGGTGACATAAATCATTCCGTTAAAATCGTAGGTTCCATTGGGATATAGGAGATTTTCGCCCACAGCATAATACTCGGAGGCTATGTTGCAGGTCTTCTTTGCAAAGCCATACAAAGGATGAGCTGTGTCGTGAATAGCATAACCATCAAGAGAATTGTTCCAGATTATGATACTGACATCCTTGGGCACGTCGTAGTAGTAGATATTCTTTGCATCGGCTTTGTGAGCCTCGTATCCCGGATATGTATCACAGGCACCGCTTCCCTCCCACCAATAAATACTGATGGTGTCGGTGTGCTCGTTGAACCAATCCTCGGGAGCAAGGAAGAAGTAACGGTTAAGGCCTTCCTCTACCTCGGGGAGCATATCAAAGGTAACGGGGTCGTCGTCGAAGCCGTAAGTGCCGTCGCCGTAATAGTAGAACCACTCGCCCTTATAGAGTTCATACCAGCCATCGGGAGACTGCTCTGTAAGAGCGGGGTCGATTACGTATATCTTGCCGTCGCACTCATCTGAAACTTCTATAGTTACTGTGTTTTTTGAGAGAGCTCTCAGGTTGCTGTCTTCGCTTTCTTCGAGATTAAGATATACATTGTTATTCCATCTCAAAGAGGTGACATCCTCGGGTACATCATAGTAATAAACATCCTCGGCATCAGTTCTGTGAGCCATGAAGCCGGGCGGTGAAACCTGAGCATCGGTACCTTCCCACCAATAGATGCCTGCACCTGCAGTACGCTGATTGTACCAATCCTTGGGCATCAGGAAGAAATAGCGATTGTATCCTTCTTCAAGTTCGGGAAGGATATAGCCGTTTTCATAGACAGGCAGGGAGATGCCGGTATTCTCAAAACTTATCTTCTCGGTAAACTCGGTATTGAAACTCTCTGCAGAGTAGATTATCACAAGTTTGTCGCCGACTGCTACGTTATAGACAGTTCGGATAAAGTCACCGTTATCGTCATACTGGGCATAGGCAAGGTAATCTCTGCCGTCCATCTTTCCTGTGTAAGCCTCTGAAGCATCAACGCCGTTTGCATCAGGTGTGATATTTTCAAGGACTTTTTCCTCATTGAGATGATAGTAAACAAGGAAGCGAAGGGCGTTGTCGTTGCCGTCCTTGGTATATGCAGAGAAGGTGTAGTCCACGCCGCTTCCGAAGGTGCTTTCAGCGAAGTTGAAAAGCACGGGAATATAGGATTCATCGCTTACTGAAGGCATAACTACGTCTTTTTCTACAAGGTGTGTGCCCTCGCGTGCTGTGCCAAGGTCAGAGGAAGTGTAGTCCTCAACATTTGGAAAAGCCTCGGCATATGCTGAAAGGGACGCAAGCATCTCTTCCTTATCGGAAAAATCCTTGGAATAAGGCAAAGCCGAAGCGGTGAACATTGCAGAAAACAGGGTCAGAACCATTAAAGCTGCAAGCACTACGGACATTATTTTCTTTGTCATAAATAACATCTCCTTTGCTAAAAATCCTTACAGTTTTAGTATAGCTGAAATAGGGAAATAGTCAACATAAATTACCAAATTTTATGCATCACTATCTGTTCATTGATAATACAGTTAAAACTGTCAGATTGTCTCAAAGGCTTCTTCAAAAAAACAGGCTGTTCCACTAATCAGTAGTGAAACAGCCTTGACATTTTTAATCTATTAATCAGCCGAGGATTTCCTTGACGGTGTCAGCAACACTTGAGAGTGCTTCGTCCACCTTGGAGGTATCCTTGCCGCCTGCCATTGCAAGGTCGGGCTTGCCGCCGCCGTTACCGCCAGTAATCTGTGCGGCAGACTTGACGATGTTGCCTGCTTTGATGCCCTTTGCAATTGCATCCTTACCGCAACCGCAACAGAAGGTGAGCTTATCGGCAGATACACTTGCCAGAAGCACAACAGCCTCGGGAGCTTTATCGGTAAGCATAGATGCCATATTGCGGAGCATATCGGCGTCTGCATCCTTAATCTTGTCGGTGAGAACTCTGATACCGTTTACATCCACAGCCTTGTCGAGAAGTGAGCCTGCCTTGGATGCGGCAATCTCATTCTCCAGCTCCTGAATTCTGCGCTCGCGAATTTTAAGCTCTTCGGTGAGCTTCTCGCAACCTGCAGGTAAATCCTTGATGTTACCCACTTTCAGAGTAGCGGAACACTGTGCAACAAGAGCAAGCAGATTCTCAATCATATCAAGAACGCCGTCACCTGTGCGTGCCTCAATACGGCGCACGCCTGCGGCTACAGAGCCTTCGGAGCGAATCTTGAAAAGTCCAAGCTTCGAGGTATTGTCAACGTGAGTACCGCCACAGAGCTCTGTGGAGACGTCTCCTGCCTGGACAACGCGGACTACATCACCGTACTTCTCGCCGAAGAGTGCCATAACACCCATTTCCTTTGCCTCATTAATAGGCATCTCGCGAACAATAACGTCAATAGCATCGAAGATGTCCTTATTTACAATAGCCTCAACCTCAGCAAGTTCTGCTGCTGTGAGAGCAGAGAAATGTGTGAAGTCAAAGCGGACTGCTACGTCATTTACAAGCTGTCCTGCCTGCTCAACGTGGTTGCCCAGCACCTTTCTGAGAGCTGCCTGAAGAAGATGTGCTGCTGTGTGGTTACGCATAATTGCCTGACGGCGGTCAGAATCAATGGATGCCTTTGCACAGTCATCAACTGCAAAACTGCCGCGTTTAACCTCGCCTGCGTGCATAAAGATGCCGCTGGGGTCCTTGGTGGTGTTGCCTATTTCAATCTCGGTATCACCGATAACGATAACGCCTGTGTCGCCAACCTGTCCGCCGCTCTCTGCATAGAAGGGGGTTCTGTCAAGCACAACCACAACCTTGTCGCCCTCGGAGGCGGCAGTCTCACGCTCGCCGTTTACTATGATAGCCTTGACCTTTGCATCTGCAGTATAGTCGGTATAACCCACAAACTCGGTGGGCTCAACATCGGAAAGGTCTACGCTGTCAGATATCCAGGCATCTGCACCTGCATTCTTTCTGGCATCTCTGGAGCGTTTCTTCTGCTCTGCAAGTAGCTCCTGGAAGCGGTCTGTATCAACATCAATTCCTTTTTCAGCAAGGATTTCCTTGGTGAGGTCCACGGGGAAGCCGAAGGTGTCGTTGAGCTTGAAGGTATCCTCACCGGAGAGGACTTTCACATCGCCCTTGGTGATAATAGCATCAAGCATTGCGAAGCCCTGCTCAATGGTCTTTGCAAAGTTCTCTTCCTCAATGCGGATAACCTTGGTGATAAACTCCTCTTTCTCGCGGAGCTCGGGATATGCACTCTCGTTCTCCTTGATAACTGTGGAGCAAATCTTGTAGAGGAAGGGTTTGTTGTAACCCAGAAGTCTGCCGTGACGAGCGGCTCTGCGGAGAAGTCTGCGGAGTACGTAGCCTCTGCCCTCGTTGGAGGGCATAACGCCGTCGCCTATCATAAATGTGGTACTGCGGATATGGTCGGTGATAACACGCAGAGAAATATCCGTCTTGTCATCCACACCGTAATCAACCCCCACCTCGGAGGAGATGTGCTTCATAATGTTCTGAACTGTATCAACCAGGAAGAGGTTGTCAACACCCTGCATTACGCAGGCAAGTCGCTCAAGACCCATACCTGTGTCGATATTGGGATGGTCAAGGGGTGTGTAATTGCCCTTGCCGTCGCTCTCAAACTGTGTGAAAACAAGGTTCCACACCTCAACGAAGCGGTCGCACTCACAGCCAACCTTACAGTCGGGAGAGCCGCAGCCCTTCTCCGGACCTCTGTCAAAGTAAATCTCGGAGCAGGGGCCGCAGGGACCTGAACCGTGCTCCCAGAAGTTGTCCTCTTTGCCCATACGTACCATGTGTGATGGGTCAACGCCTACCTGCTGTGTCCAGATATCATAAGCCTCGTCGTCATCCTGATAGATGGAAACATAGAGAAGCTCCTTGGGCATCTCGAGAACCTCGGTGAAGAACTCCCAAGCCCATGCGGTTGCTTCCTTTTTGAAATAATCGCCGAAGGAGAAGTTACCCAGCATCTCGAAATATGTGCCGTGACGTGCGGTGATACCAACACGCTCGATATCGGGAGTACGGATACACTTCTGACAGGTGGTAACTCTTGTTCTGGGGGGAGTAACCTCACCTGTAAAATACTTCTTCATAGGTGCCATTCCGCTGTTGATAAGCAGAAGGCTGTTGTCATCCTTGGGGATAAGGGGGAAGCTCTGAAGGCGGAGGCATCCCTTGCTCTCCATAAAGGATAAGAACTTTTCGCGTAAATCGTTAAGTCCTGTCCACTGCATAAATTATCTTCCTTTCAATATAAAATAAAAATATTATTAAAAACAAAAAACTCCTGCCCCAAAATAGGGACAAGAGTTAAATCCTGCGGTACCACCCTGATTGACGCATACAAAATACACGCCCGCTCAAGTTCCTTAACGCGGAAAACGCTGTACTCATCGCACAGAGCTCGGGGGTGGCTGATACCTTAACCCGCAAGCACCTTTCAGCCCGGGGTGCTCTCTCTGAAGCAGGTTTTCGGGGTATCTCTTCCCGTCAACGCCATAAAATATTCTTCTGTTATTATAGGATTATTAAACCCAAATGTCAAGGGCTGAGAGCGGCTTTTTCAATGACGCCTCAGGCTTTTCTCCTTACCCTCAGATAAGAGCCTGCGGGGATGGGTCTGTCGCAGTAGAGTTCAAGCCTCTGCATAGGATGAGGAGTTGAGTCCACCTCTTCCCCATTTTCATTCACAAGCTTCAAGGCTTTCACCTCAAAGGGTATACCCGAAGGAGGCAGGATATCAAGAGTATCCCCCAGATAGAACTTGTTCCTCTGGGTAATAACTGCACCGAAGTCCCGCTCTTCCTCAGAAAGTGCCACCAAGTCATAATGGCGGATATATCCGCCGTTTGAGGTGGTTTGTCCTGGGGAGGTGCCGAAGTAGAAGCCGGTATTATATTCTCTGTGAGAAATTTTCTCTATCTCTTCTTTGATTAATTCAGAGACCTTGTAGTCGTCTTTGAGCCCGCCCTCGAAGTATTCGTCAAGGGCTTTTCTGTAGGCATTGGTCACAACTGCGGTATAGTAAGAGGTCTTGGCTCTGCCCTCGATTTTGAAGCTGCTTATTCCTGCTTTCACAAGCTCGGGAATATGCTCTATCATACACATATCTCTGGAATTATAGAGGTATGTGCCGCCGTCATCCTCAAAAACGGGATAGAAGTTACCTTCTCTGCTCTCCTCCATCAGATGGTATTTCCATCTGCAGGGCTGGGAACAGTCGCCGCGGTTGGGGTCTCTGCCTGTTAAATACTCGGAGATAAGGCATCTGCCCGAGAAGGACACACACATTGCTCCGTGGACAAAGCACTCGATTTCAAGCTCTGCAGGAATTTTTGCGCGAAGCTCCCCAATCTCCTCAAAGGAGAGTTCACGGGCAAGCACCACGCGTGATGCACCCAGATTATAGAGTGCCTTTGCGCTTTCGCTGTTGACTATACCCACCTGAGTAGACATATGCACAGGTGTACTTTGAGCATACTTCTTCGCAAGCTCCAGCACTCCCATATCAGCAACAATAAGGGCATCAACACCTGCCGCCTCTGCACTGCGGAGAAACTCCGGCAGAAGAGAAAGCTGATATTCTCTCGGCAGTACGTTGCAGGTAAGGTAAAGTTTTTTGCCGCTTTTGTGTACAAGGTCTGCCGCTTCCTTAAGGGCATCGTTGTCAAAGTTTTTGGGCGAAGTTCTCATTGAAAACTGTGTACCGCCCACATAAACCGCATCGGCACCGAAGCGTATTGCGGCTGAGAGTGCCTCCATATCGCCTGCAGGAGCGAGTATCTCGGGTTTTATGATATAAGGATTCTGCATTACTCAAGTCCTGCCTTCTCGATATTTGCCATGTGCTCATTGAATGTAACCGCATAGTATGCTGTAACTGTGCCGTCGTCGTTGACACCGTGGCAGAAATAGAGATAATCAGTATCATTGGGTGCAACCGCTGCCAGAAATGCGTGAGCAGAACCCGAACAGATTGCTCCGGGAGGAAGTCCTCTTGTATCGTATGTTTCGTACTTGCTGTGGAAGGTATCCTTGATGTCTTCGGGGACTGACTCTGCATTTTTATAGGGGTAGAATGCCGTACAGTCAAGACCCAGAGAGTGGATATCGCTCTGTGCACCGTAGAAAAGACGGTTGTTGATAACGGAGGATACATTGTACATATCCTCAACGTCTGCCGCTTCGCCCTGAACAAGGGATGCAAGAGTTACCACCTCATCAAGGGTGAAGTCGCTGTCGTTGACAAGCTCAATGAGCTTCACAGGCTGGTCGTAGCCTTCAACTTCATATTCGCTTTCGTAAATCTTTGATTTGAAGTTCGAAAGAAATCTTCTGATGGTTACATCGGGAGCTTCTTCTACATAGAATTCGTAGGTATCCGGGAACATATAGCCCTCGAGTTTATAAACCCTGTCCTCGTGAGGCTCTATTTCAGAAAGGAAGGGATAGTCCGCATCAAATTCGTCACTGTTGCACAGGCGGAGGAATTCCTCTTTGTCATAGGTGACGCCTGCATCGTAGAGCTGGTCTGCAAGGTCAATGATATTTGTACCCTCTGTAATCTGCAGAGTGATGGTAGTCAGGCGGTTGCCTGTGTACTGCAGGTAGTTGAGAATACCAAGATAGTCCTTGTTCTTTGAGAGAGTATATATACCGGGCTCGATATCATCGGACTGGTTGGTAAGAACAGTAAAGAGAGTAAAGAAGGTTGAAGAATCGATAACACCTGCATCTTCAAGTTTATCAGCAATGTCGCCAATGCCATCCTCCTTGGTAACCTTCACCAGTACGGTATCGGTTTCCTTTCTGTTCATAGCCAGAAAATCGTTGCAGCCTGTAATCAGGAACTGACCCACAACAATGCTGGATATAACGAGAAGTATCAGCCACGCAAAACGGTAAACCTTCTTGTTTCTGCCTGATTTAATCTTCAGAATCTTCTTCTCTTCCTTCTTCTGACGCCTGAGTTCCTTCTTTGAGTCACGCTCTATCTGTGCGCGGGTATTCTCATCACTGAAAGAAGTGATTTCATCAGAAAAAGCCTTTTTTGAAGAGGAAGGAGTCTCACTTTTCTTTGAAGAAATATTCTCCTTTGCACCGTCACCGCTGTTAATATTAAGCTTGAATTCATCAACCCTACGCTGGCGATAACGCTGAACATTCGCCTGCTGCTGCATATTATCCTGGTTTTCGTAATTATCCATATCTGTCAGTGCCCCTTTCAAGAAGCAATTTTATATATAAGCTGTTTATATAAATCAGTTTTGCTTGATTCTGCGCAGATATCCGTCAGTCAGAAGATACTGCACAGGAACATCGTATTTGTCAGATGGAATATTCCACTTAACGAAACTCGCATAGCACACGCCTACGGTCTTGCCGTTAAAATCTCTGAGGAAGCGGTCATAGTACCCTTTGCCGTAGCCCAGTCGGTTGCCGTCAGGGTCAAAGGTAAGTCCGGGTACAAGACAAACAGCATCCGAAAAATCGGTTACCTTCCGCTCTGCTTCACAGGGTGGCTCGTCTATGGAGTATTTGCCCTTGGTGAGTTCTTCGAGAGAATTTATATAGTAGAAGCTCATAATTCCCTCTCCCTCACAAACGGGAAGCGCCACCTTCTTGCCTGCAAGGAGTGCGGCTCTGATTATTCCCCGTGTCTCCACCTCATAGGGGTTGGCGGCATAAATAAGGATTTGCTTTGCAAAAATATATTCGTCACTTATAAGAAAACGGGAGGCTGCTTCTGTATCCAGAAGTCTCTTGTACTCCTCGGTCATCTTCTTTCTCATATCAGCATAATGCTTTCGCAGCATCTGCTTTTCTTCCTGAATTTTTACAGACATTGCATTGAATCCCTCAACTTTTCGGCACAGTCATCGCCCTTCAGTTGCTCCACTATAAGCATAGCAAAGTCAACTGTACAGCCGGGGCCTCTGCCTGTAATAATCTTGCCATCGGCTACGGCAGAATCTGATGTGTGCTCTGCACCTATGAGTTCCCCCTCAAAGCCGGGATAACAGGTGGCACGCTTGCCCTTCAAGATGCCTGCGTGTCCCAGTATCTGGGGTGCGGCACATATTGCGCAGATATACAGGTCATTCTCCACACAGTGGCGGAGGAGTTTCTGAACTGTGCGGGATTTCTCCAGATTCAGAGTGCCGGGCATTCCACCGGGGAGAATTATACCCTCAAGTCCCTCTGTGGTAACATCCTTTGAGCGAAGGTCGGCAACAACTTCAACATCGTGTCCGCCTGTCACTCTCAAAGATTTCATACGGTTAATGGCAACTGTACGGACATCAATACCTGCACGGCGAAGAATATCCACGGTAGTGATAGCCTCGATTTCCTCAAAGCCTTTGGCAAGTAAACAGTAAAACATAACATCCTCCTGTTATTTAAATTAAAAAGCTCTTTGCCTTCTCATAAACATCGGCAGAAATGTCCTCAATGCTCCGAGGCTCCGAATTCTCTGCACAAGAAATAATATTCCAACCCTGATTCTCTGCGGCAAAGAGAGCACTCTCACGGCAGGCGTGAAGAAACGCTATGTTCTTCTCGTGGAGGTCCTTCTTGGACTCATCCCCTGAATATCTGCCTGTCATAAGTTTCTGCGACACCTCGGGAGGCATATCCAGATAGATAACTCCGTCGGGTCGGGGAAGCTCCAGTTTCTCATATTCATACTGGGAAAGCCATGATATAAACCTCTCCCACTCATCACGCGGAAGTTTTGTGGTCATATAAATCATATTTGATGTGGAGTAGCGGTCAAGAACAAAGAGTGTGCCTTCTTCGTAGTCACGCTTCCAGTCCTTGAGGTAACTTGCCACTCTGTCAACTGCATAGAATGAGGCGGCGGCATAAGGATTGACACACATAGGGTCATCGCCGAATTCTCCGCCCAGATACATCCGCACAAGTGCCGAGCCGTCACTTTCATAGTCAGGAAACGACAGGGTGCGGACCTTGTAGTTTTCGGAGAGCTTCTCCAGAAGGAGTCTTGACTGTGTAGCTTTGCCCGAGCCGTCGAGACCTTCTATCACAATAATCTTACCTTTATTATTAGAGTTTTCCATATTTCTCTCTTACTTCCTTAATTTTTCCGCAGGTCATATTACCTTCGGGGCAAGCACCCCTCATACAGGAGGGACCGCTCTTTGCAAATATATGAGGAGCAACCTCTTTCACCAGCATCAGCATCTGATATGCAACCTCGCGGATTTCCCACTGAGCACGGTTGCAGCAGCGGTGAGCAAAGAAATTCTCAAGGCTTCTCGCGTTGAAGGTGCAGACTATCTTTGTGGTGCAGGCGTTGGGGAGAATGTATCTTGCATCCTCGTTAGCCTTCTTTATAAAAGCAGAGCATTTCTGCTTATTCTGAGCTTTGTAGCTTTCGATTATCTCGGCATCGGTACCTGAATATTCGGCACCTGTTTCCTTAAGGATGTACTTGACAACAAGAGCATCGCGGATTTCGGCATAAGCCTGCTTCTGAAGCTCAATCACGCGGGAATAAACCTCGGAACAATGCTCATCCGACTCTATTTCGGGAGGGGTCACAAACTCAAAGCTGTTGCCGTCAACATAGCGCTGTGACTGCTGGCTGTAGGATGCAATTCTGTGGCGCACCAGCTGATGGGAGCAAGCACGGGAAATGCCCTCGATGCCAAAGGTGAAGGATGCATGCTCCATGGGACTTGCGTGTCCGATTTCTGCAAGCATATTCACGAATGAGGCTGTCTTTTCCTCATCCAGACCCTGACGGATATCGTCAATTCCCGACGGTGAATAGCAAAGTTTTGCGGCGGCGGCGACGGTCTCCTCAGGCGAAGGTGTATGCGCCAGAAGTGTTACCTTTATTGCCATAATAATCCCTCTTTTCAAACTGACGGGATAAACAAAAGGCAGTCTATCCCACTATTGGTCATATTATATCACAGCATCGTGAAAAAATCAAGAAAAGGCGGTATACCCGCTTTTCAGGTATACCGCCTTCGGTTTTACTCTTTATTTTCTGTATTTTCATTCAGGAAGCTATCAACTTTTTCGGCTGTCAGCAGACCTGATTTTATTGCATCCGTTACATTCTGTGCTGCCTTTGCCGCAGGTGTGAAATTGTTATTCTTCCAGGCATTCCACACTGCAACTCCTATTACCGCAACAATGGAGATAATCTCATAAGCCACCTCGTCAGAGACGGGTATGGGATTGAGTCCTGTGGCGGTGAGTGTCATATTTAAAAGGGCAAAGAGTAAAAATAAGAGTCTTACTATCATATTTTTGTCCATATTCTCTCCTTACTCAATTCCTGCGAGAAGCTTCTGGATATCAGTTGCATCTCGGATGTTAATTTCTCCGTCGCCGTTGAAGTCTCCGGGGACAGGATATCTCTCCTGAATTGCGGTGTAGAGTGCCGTTACAAACTCTTTGTCCGCAACCTCCGACTCGGGAAGCCCCATAGCCTTGCGGCATTCTTTAATGGCAGTACCCATACCCTCTCCCGCGTAGTCGTTGCCGTGGGTCATCCTGACGGTACAGAGTTTCATATCGTGGGCAATGAGCAGGATGGTCTTTATACATAGGATATCGAGACCCTTCTGTCCTACTTTTAGTTCACTTCTTGCAACATAGATTTCTTCCTTTGGTTTATCTTCTTCCGATACGATATCGGGATTATAGATAATATTCATATCCACACTTCCCTCAATGCCGCTGACTTTGCCGGAGGAGCTGTACTGCCAGATATCACAGGGAAGCTGTGCCTCGGTGTTATACTGTGCAAGCCATACGGGATAGATTTTTCGAAGGCTTTCGAAATCAAGATAGTTTGTAAACCAGTTGAGGTTTGAGTAAACTCCCGACTTGAAACCACCTTTGAATATGGCATCACAGAAGGCTTTTGCCATATTGGTGAGAGTAGACTTGCCGAACTTTGTCTGGAAGCTCTCCTCCATATCGAAAAACACAGGCATCTGAAGCGTCTTTCCTTTGAGAACAGCAAGGCAAGCCGCGGCTTCTCGCTTCGCATCCTCCACACTGTCTGCGTAGGAATACCAGTAAGCACCCAGCTTCACTCCTGCTGCTTTTGCATTTTTATAGTTACGCTCAAATTTGTTATCCACCTGAGAGGCTTCTCTGCCGAAGCCTGCTCGGATTATGGCGTGTTCATATCCTGCTTTTTTTACCTTTGACCAATCAATATCCCCTTGCCATGTAGAAACATCTATGCATTTTATTTCATCAGCCATTTTTTCACCTCCTCGGTACATTTTATTCAGGCAAGTCCCAGCTTGATAAAAATATATCCCACAAGCCCTGCTACAATGCAGAGGAGTGCCTTCTCTACAATTGAGTCCCAGCGTTTCAAGGGCTTATCCTTAATCTGCTTGATGTCGGTCTTTATCTCACCGAGGCTTGACTCCATCTCGCTTTGCTTTTCAGCCATAACCGCTACAGATTTAATGAGTTCGTCCTGCTTTTCCAGGTGCTCCTCGATTTTTTCAATTCTCCGTGTGTTGGACTTGGAGCGGTCGGAAAGTTCCTGCATTTTCACTTCCACATCATATTACCTCCTTACGGGTTTACTGTGAGATATGCCACAAGGGGCAGGTGGTCTATGGTGAGACCAAGGTTTGCATCCGCTTTGATAGTATCTACCGACACCCTGTCAATGGTGATATTGGCAGATGTGATGATATTGTCCGTCTGCTGATGCACACCACCCGCAAGGTCGGTGCCGCCAAACCAGGTATCAAGGAAGCCGTGCTCCTCGGTGCAGTTTGAAAGATTATAGCCTTTATCAACAAAGGGTTTTACAATATTCACATAGTCCGCATCGGTGGTACTCTTGCAGACGGTGTTGATATCACCCAGAAGAACGAAGTACTCCTCCTGAGAAACCGCCTCAAGAAGTTCTGCCGCCTGTTCATATTTATACGGAGTATTGTAATCCAGATGGGTGTTGAATATTGCTATTTGCTTGCCGTTTACATAGGTATACATCCTCTGATAGCTTCTGGACTCATAGTAGCTTGTATAGTAAGTGGTGGTAGGGCTGATAAGACCGGGAGTTGAATACACCGCTTTGGTGTAGTTTGCTATGGTGGTGTCCCCCACTGCCTTATACTTCCAGTATCTGTGCAGGAAGGTATCCACTGCCACACCGTCCAGAGTTTTTGAGGTGTCATACTCCTGAAAGGCAACTATGTCGGGGGTATACTTTTTGAATATAGCATCCATAACCTCCGCATCCGCATTGATGCCCTTAAAGCGCTGGACATTGAAGCTCATCACCACAAGGTGGGATTTTTTCTCACTTGCATCTGCAGCGAAGAGTTTATGCGCCGCTTTGCCGCATCTGTCAAAAATGTATCTTGCTGTATTTCCAATGCTTGAGTAAAACATCAGAGCACCCTCTTCTTTGAGATTTTAATCTTGGTGACAGCGGGAGTACCTGTGTTGAACACAAAGCGAAGACCTGCAGGTGCGAAGCCATTAATAAGTTCGGGGGGAGTAATCTCGCCGCCGTTGCCTATCCAGTTATACTCCTTGTGGTCAGCTGAAGTGAAGTCACCCTCTGCTTCAACCTGATTGAGAGCGTATTCGTTGTAAAGTTCAATGGCGATATCGTCTGAACTCTGGGTTGTCTCGAAGTCAAACTTATATGTATAGCCGTACTTGCAGGGAATGTCAAAATAGATATAGCCGTAACGGTTGGTACCCTGCTTGGTGTAGTAGCCGTACTCGCTCATCACTGCACCTGTGATATTGGCTTCTCGCAGGTAAGAAAGACCACAGGGAAAAAGCTCGTCAATGGTAAACTCTCTCTGAACCCTGTAGTTATCAAGTCCGAAGGCTTTCACAAATGCTTCATAGGCATCCTTGCCCTTGTCGCTGGTGTATGCGGTCAGGTCAAAGAGATTATCCAGAGCATCAAGCTGTGGGTCGGTAAGTGTCACCATACCGCCTTTTTCATTCACTTCGGCAATATGATTATCAAGGCTCTGTGAACTTGCCACAAGAGGTATGAGCTCCTGGGAAAATTCCCTATAGAGCCACTCACCGCCTGTTGAGTGATTTTTGAGAGTGAGTTCTCTGCGGTTGCTATCAGTTACGGCTGTGAAATAACCCTCACCAAGAGTTGAGCGAAAAGCACAAAGACCTGATACCTCAACTCTGAAGAGTGTGTCGTCCTTCTGAAGACCGATAATTGTATCCAAATCTCCGTAGGTTCGGATTGAAGCGGTGGCATACTCCACATAATTCTTGGAGAGTTTTTCGGGAGTAACGGAGTAATCAGCGATTTCCCCCATACTCTTCTTACCGCTGTCAACATACTCCTCACTCTCGGCATCATACAGATACCAGTTGCCGTTTTCACCGATATAGGGCAGGAGTACCCTTTCGGCTTCAATCTCTTCTTTCAGACTATTGAGCATCTGCTCATATCGGAGAAACTCGGAATTCTCCTTGTTTTTGAAGAAGTCGGCACATTCGGCGGACTCCCCCACTACAAAATATTCTGCATTGGTGTGCCAGATAACATTATTTTGGGAGAAGGCTTTTATCTGGACTTTCACAAGACCACTCTTGAAGATATGTTCATCAAGCACATCCCATACAAGTATGGTGGCTCCATCGCGCTCCACACCTTCAAGAGCAAAGAAATTCACAGTACCGTCATCAAAGGTAAGGTAGATGCGGTAAAGCTCGCAGGGTGTACTCTCGCCCTGCACCGAAAATTCAATTTTTCTTCTGAGGTTATCGCCTGCAAAACCGATAAAACGCTCATTTTCAGGAATGGTAAGTTTTCCATTCTGGATAGTAATCATATAATTACACCTCCATAAGTGGCAAAAAAAGAGGAGAAATTGCATAAAACAATGCAATTTCTCCTGAAAAAATGAAAACTTTATTTTAATATTTCTTTGAGGAACTTTCCCGTATAGGATTTTTCGCACCGTGCAAGCTCCTCGGGAGTGCCTGTGAAGAGCACCTCGCCGCCTCCGTCGCCGCCCTCGGGACCCAAGTCGATGATATGGTCAGCAGTTTTGATAAGGTCCAGATTATGCTCTATAACAACTACGGTGTTGGAATTGTCCGCAAGCTTCTGCAAAACGTCAATCAGCCTGTGGACATCCGCTGTATGAAGACCTGTTGTAGGCTCATCAAGTACATAGATAGTCCTGCCGGTTGCTCGCTTGGAAAGCTCTGTGGCAAGTTTGACACGCTGTGCCTCGCCGCCCGACAGCGTTGTGGCGGGCTGACCGATTTTAATGTAACCGAGACCCACGTCGTAAAGGGTCTGAAGTTTTCTCTTGATTTTCGGAACACTTGAGAAGAACTCAAGTCCCTCCTCTACAGTCATCTCCAGAACATCGTAAATGGACTTGCCCTTGTACTTTACCTCCAGAGTTTCACGGTTATAGCGCCTGCCTTTGCACACATCGCAGGGCACATAGACATCGGGCAAAAAGTGCATTTCAATTTTCACAATTCCTGCACCTTCGCAGGATTCACATCTGCCGCCCTTGACGTTAAAGGAAAACCTGCCCGAGTTGAATCCGCGGAGCTTCGCCTCCTGAGTCTTTGCAAAAAGCTCGCGGATATCGGTGAACATTCCTGTGTATGTGGCGGGGTTTGAACGGGGTGTGCGACCGATGGGACTCTGGTCAATGTCGATAATCTTATCCAGATACTCCACGCCCTTCATTGCCTTGTGTTTACCGGGAGTAGTCTTGGCACCGTTTAAATCCTTTGCCAGACGCTTGTAGAGAATCTCGTTGATAAGGGAGGATTTGTCCGAACCTGAAACGCCTGTGATACAGACAAATTTCCCAAGAGGAATTTTGACATTGATATTCTTCAGGTTATTCTGCTTTGCTCCCTGAATTTCCAGGAATTTCCCGGTACCTTCCCGATGCTTTTCGGGAACGGGAATTGAGATTTTCCCGCTTAAATATCTGCCTGTTATGGAGTTTTCGTTATCCATAATCTCACGGGCGGTTCCCTGTGCCACCACGTTGCCGCCGTGGATACCTGCACCGGGGCCGATATCAATTATGTGGTCAGCCGAAAGCATTGTATCGGTATCGTGTTCTACAACAATAACCGTATTTCCAAGGTCACGGAGATGACAGAGAGTGCCAAGGAGTTTTTCATTGTCCCTCTGATGAAGTCCGATACTTGGCTCATCAAGGATATATAAGACACCCATAAGTGAGCTTCCTATCTGGGTTGCAAGGCGGATTCTCTGGCTCTCTCCGCCGGAGAGAGTTCCGGCACTTCTGGAAAGAGTAAGATACCCGAGACCCACGCTCTTGAGGAATCCCAGTCGTTCCCTAATCTCCTTCACAATGGCGGAGCCGATAAGCATTTCTCTCTCCGAGAGAGGATGATTATTGATAAATTCCAGACAGTTTTCAACAGACATATCGCAGAACTGGGCAATATTAAGACCGCCCACAGTAACAGCAAGAGAGGTTTTTGACAATCTCTGTCCGTGACATTCATCACAGGGAATTGCAGACATAAAGGATTCAATTTCCTCTTTTATCCAGTTACTGGAGGTCTGCTGAAAACGTCGCTCAAGGTTATTGATAACGCCCTCAAAGGCTGCGTAATATTCACCGCCTGCATAGAGACCGGTTCGGATGAACTTCACCTTCTCCCCCTTTGTGCCGTAGAGGAGAATATCCACTATATCCTCGGGGAGTTCCTCAATAGGGGTATCCAGAGAAAATCCATAATGCTCTGAGAGGCCTGTGTAGTACATATTTGCAATGGTGTTGCCTTCCATTGCCCAACCGCCTGCTTTGATACCGCCCTGAGCTACAGACTTGCTTCTGTCGGGGATTACCTTATCGGGGTCTATCCGCATAAACACGCCGAGACCCGTACACTTGGGACAAGCACCGTAGGGGGCATTGAAAGAGAACATTCTGGGAGTCAGTTCATCAATACCGCTACCGTGGTCGGGACAGGCATAGCTCTGGGAAAAGAGTCTGTCCCCTTCCCCATCTACATTCACCATAATAAGTCCCGAGGAAATCTTAGAGGCAGTCTCAACGCTATCGGAAAGTCGGGAGCGGATGCCGTCCTTGACAACAAGTCGGTCAACAACTACTTCTATGTTGTGTCGTTTATTCTTCTCAATAGTGATATTTTCTGAAAGGTCGTAGATTATTCCGTCAACTCGGACTCTCACAAATCCTGATTTTCTGGCATTTTCCAGTTCCTTCTGGAATTCACCTTTCTTGTCCCTTGCTATGGGTGCCATCACCTGAATTTTGGTACCCTGGGGAATGCTCATAACCTTGTCAACAATCTGGTCCACGGACTGCTGTTTAATTTCTTTGCCGCATACAGGACAATGAGGCACACCCAGACGGGCATAAAGAAGTCGCAGATAGTCATATATCTCGGTAACTGTGCCCACTGTTGAGCGGGGATTCTTCGAGGTAGTTTTCTGGTCGATGGAAATGGCAGGAGAAAGTCCGTCGATGGAGTCAACGTCGGGCTTGTCCATCTGGCCCAGAAACATTCTGGCATAGGATGAAAGGGATTCAACGTATCTTCGCTGACCCTCTGCATATATGGTATCGAAGGCAAGAGAGGACTTTCCCGAACCCGAAAGACCTGTGATAACCACAAGTTTGTCTCTGGGGATATCAACATCAATGTTTTTAAGATTATGCTCTCTGGCACCTCTGACGGAAATGTATTTTTCTGACATTATGTCACCTCCTGATACAGGAATGGAATATAGGGTAAAATCGGGCGGAAACCATATTAACGGTAACCGCCCGAAAATGATTAATTGATTATTCTTCGGTTGTCTCCTCAGAAGCCTCTGTCTCCACCGGCTCCGTGAAAGTACCGTTCATCATAGCGGAAAAGTCCTCGCCGGACATCTTCTCGTGCTTCATCAGGTAACCTGCAACTTCGTGCAGTTTATCCATATTCTCATTGAGAAGTTTCTCTGAACTGCTGTATGCACCGGAGATGATGCGGTGAACCTCGGCATCAATCTTGGCGGCAGTTTCATCGGAGTATTCCTTCACCTGACCCATATCACGGCCGATGAACACTTCGTTACTGCTTCCGCCGTAGTTGATGGGACCAAGAGCATCACTCATACCATATTTGGTAACCATAGCGCGAGCCCTTGCGGTGGCACGTTCGATATCGTTGGATGCACCTGTGGAGATATCGTGGAGAACAAGTGCCTCGGCAACGCGTCCGCTGAGGCTTACTATTATATCCTCTATCATCTCGTTGCGTGAGGAATAGGACTTATCCTCGGTGGGCAGAGGCATTGTGTATCCGCCTGCCATACCTCTGGGGATAATGGAAATCTGATGAACAGGGTCCTGAGTCTCCAGCACGTGGAACGCAATGGCGTGTCCTGCCTCGTGATATGCGGTAAGCTTCTTCTCCTTATCGGACATAACCTTGGACTTCTTCTCGGTACCCACAACAACCTTGATGGTAGCCTCTTCAATTTCATCCATGGTGATAGCCTTCTTGCCCTTACGAGCGGTAAGGAGAGCCGCCTCATTGAGGAGGTTTGCAAGGTCTGCACCTGTAAATCCTGCGGTTGTCTTTGCAATGGTCTTGAGTTTGACATCGGGAGC
>JAFQNJ010000046.1 GCA_017395925.1 Ruminococcus sp.
CATAACGATAAGACCACCGGAACCCATCATACAGCCGATAGCTGTAAGGTTGTCATAGTCAACGGGAGTGTTAATGAGTCTTGCAGGGATACATCCGCCGGAGGGACCGCCTGTCTGTGCAGCCTTGAACTTCTTGCCATTCGGGATACCGCCGCCGATATCGTCGATGATTTCGCGTACTGTGGTACCCATGGGAATTTCAACGAGACCTGTGTGCTCGATTTTACCACCGAGAGCAAATACCTTTGTACCCTTGGATTTCTCTGTACCCATGGATGCGAACCAGTCAGCACCGCGGAGGATAATCTGGGGAATGTTAGCAAAAGTCTCAACGTTGTTCTCAACGGTGGGCTTGCCATAGAGACCCTTAACTACAGGATAGGGAGGACGGGGACGGGGCTCACCACGGTTACCCTCGATAGAGGTCATGAGAGCTGTTTCCTCACCGCAAACGAATGCGCCTGCGCCGAGACGAATCTCAAGGTCAAAGTCAAAGCCTGAGCCGAAGATATCCTTGCCGAGAAGACCCATTTCCTTAGCCTGATCAATAGCAATCTGGAGACGGTTAACAGCGATAGGATACTCAGCACGAACATATACATAACCCTTTGTAGCACCGATAGCATAACCTGCAATAGCCATAGCCTCGATGATACAGTGGGGATCGCCTTCGAGAACGGAACGGTCCATGAATGCACCGGGGTCACCCTCGTCAGCGTTACAAACAACATATTTCTGGTCAGCCTGGTTGGGAGCTGTGAGAGCCCACTTGCGACCTGTGGGGAAGCCGCCGCCGCCACGGCCGCGGAGACCGGAAGCAGTAACAACGTCGATAACCTCCTGAGGAGTCATCTCTGTGAGAACCTTACCGAGAGCAGCATAGCCGTCCATAGCAATGTACTCGTTGATGTCTTCGGGGTCGATAACACCGCAGTTTCTGAGAACTACACGCTGCTGTGTCTTGTAGAAAGCAGTGTCGTTAAGAGAAACATTAGCGATATCCTCAACAGCCTCTTCGCCTGTGTCAGAGTAAACCAGACGCTCAACGATTCTACCCTTGAGGAGATGCTCGTTTACGATTTCCTCAACATCTTCGGGAGTTACGCGGCTGTAGAATGTGCCTTCGGGATGAACAATAACAACGGGACCAAGGGCGCAGAGACCGAAGCAACCGGTCTGTACAATCTTGACTTCTTCAGAGATACCGCACTTTTCAAGATGCTCCTGGAAAGCTTCGTTGATTTTAATGCTGCCTGAAGAGGTACAACCTGTACCGCCACAAATAAGAACATGTGAACGAATCATAAATCAAACCTCCGATTATGCATTTTCTTTAGCGAAGGTGTATTCAGCAACAACCTTACCGCCCTTGATATGCTCTTCGACAACCCTCTTTGCTTTGTCGGGTGTCATTTTTACATAAGTAGTTTTTTCCTCTTTGCCTGCCTCGTAGATTTCAACTACGGGCTCAAACTGGCAGATACCGATACAACCGGTCTGGGAAACAGTAACCTTTCCTGCGAGGTTTGCGTTTGCTACCTCTTCAACAAAGGTGTTGAGAACGGGACGAGCGCCTGCTGCGATACCGCAGGTTGCCATACCGACAACAACTCTCATCTCGCCTGAACCCTCGCGCAGAGCAACTTTGTTCTGCATTTTTTCCTTGATAGCCTGGAGTTCTGCTAATGACTTCATATTTATTTTCCTTTCTAAAAATATATTGAATATATTAATAAAACTATTAATAACCAAATCAGTGCCGGATTTTTAAGCCGTCGGCGAGGCGTTTTCGATTTCTTCATACTGCTCTTTCAGGTACTCGGAAATCCATGTGATAATCTCGAACTCTGCCAGAGAAATGTCTCCAAGCTGAGCACGAAGCTCTCTTGTGTCGAGAGCAACTTCACCGCATGGGGTGGTGTGTCTGAAGAGAAAATCCATGTCGGGGTCACCCTGTATGAGAGTGACTATTGAACCCGCCACGTCACCGAGAGGGGTGAAGTCGATATGTTTTTTGTTGAATACTGCAGTAACCTTGGTGCCGTGGGAATCAGGGTAAGTTTCCTCGTCTCTGGACTCTATGCTGAAAGTGCCTTCTGTCTGTTCGCAGGAAAGCTTCAGCAGGGGGATGCCCAGTCCCACTTTTCTGGTGGTACGGGTGGTGTAGAAGGGGTCGCAGACACCACGCAGGGTATCTTCTTTCATTCCGCATCCGTCATCCTCAATGATGAGCGTCAGCTTGTCCTCACTTTCCTCAAGGAGAATGGTGACAAGAGAAGCTCTTGCCTTCACCGAGTTCTTTGCAATATCCAGTATATTAAGAGAAATCTCTTTCATAGATTTACCTCAACGCTTCGAATATCTTTTTTCTGACGAGAGATGAACTGTAGGGTTCATCATCAATGAGAAAATAAGCTTCTTTATCTCTCATATCCCACAGGAAGTGGGCATCCGAGCAGATGAGAATATTTCTCTCTCCGATAGGGTAGAGCTTTTTGTACTCATCGACTTTATCGGCATCGTGAAATTCACAACATCTGAAGCCCTTTATGTCGGGAAAGGTTCCCAGGGTGCTGATGATTCCGTTTGCCTGTCTGTCCACATGTGCAGGATAGCAGATGCCTGAAAACTCCTCGGCAAGTGCGGGGCACTCATCCACCGTAATGGTAGTTGCGTTGGAGAGCAGATATTCATCTGTTCCCACAACCTCGTCGAACTCGTCGCAAATCAACTGGTCACCGAAGATATCGGTGCGGTTTTCGATGAGTATGCGTCTGGTTCTTACATACTCGTCGAACTTCATGGCATCCTCCAGCTCCTCAAAGAGGAATATTACGTGAATATCCTCAGCAGTGGTCAGCTCCATTCCTGCAATGGGAATGATTCCCTGACGTTTTGCCGCCTTGAAGAAAGCGGGGCAGTTGCGGCAGGTGTTGTGGTCAGTAAGTGCCACAACGGAAAGTCCGCACAGAGTTGCCATACCTGCGATATTTGAGGGTGTGTTGTCATTGTCAGCACATGGAGAGAGGCAGGAGTGAATGTGAAAATCGTAGTAATACTTATTCATCTTTGAGTTCTTTGCTCATAAAAAGTGCAGTCTCATAAGCGGAGAGAGTGGTAGTAACCACGTTAATCTCTTTCTGGATAGCGGCATCGATAATCTCTTGCTCCAGTGTAACACCTTCTGCAAGAATAATGCACGCAACGTCTGTAAGAGATGCAACCGCCAGAGTGTTGATATTACTCATAATTGTAATCCAACCGTCGCCGCTCTGTGCCTTACCCATAACCCAGCTGAGGAGGTCGCCGATATAAACACCGGTGATTTCTCTTTCTGCAGCGGGACAGACCACAGGGGCAAAGTTCTCTGCTTTACAAAGGTCATAGACTGTCACTGGAATCATCCTTCAGTTCAAGATATTCTTTGAGTATCTGTCTGTGCTTTAATACACAGTCATATTCAGAGGCAACGCCCTTGATAACGTCCTCAGCAAAAGCCTGACAGGTGGGAGCGCCGCAAGCACCGCAGTCGATACCGGGAAGCTGTTTTCTCAGCTTCTGTATCTGTGACATCATCTTCATACTCTCGGACATACTCTCCGAAAGTCTGGAGATGGGGTAGTATGTGGGAATTTCGTCGAAGAAGAATTCTTCGGGAATGCTTTCCTGCTGTTCCTTTGTGAGAAAGTTCTGCGAAACGGGCAGATACCTTCTGAGGGTCTTGAGCTTTGCCTTTGCAATGAAAGGATTCTGCATTGTGAGCACTCCACCGACACAGCCGCCTGTGCAGGCATTGAGCTCAATAAACTCAAGAGGGGGAATGTTGTCATTTTCTATCTGGTCAAGAACGCGGTTGACGTTTTCGATTCCGTCGGCGGCAAGATAAGCTTCGTTGAAAAGCGAGGTTGCCTCTCCGCCAGAGCTTGCCCATCCGATGCCAATCATTCCCGAATGAGAAATAGATTCAATATTGTCATTGTGGTCCATAGCACTGATGAGTTCAAAGTAAATATCGCTGATGGATATAACCTTGTCAACCTTGCTCTTGTATGAACCGAAGCCGTTTTTAACATAGCTTGCTTTGCCGGGGCAGGGGGAGATGAAGCACACGCCGATTTCCTCGTCTTTAAGTTCAGGATGTTCGGACTTTGCTTTTTCCCTTGCCATCATGGCGGCGACCTCCATAGGAGGAAGCATTGGCAGAATGTTATCGGTGAGAGAGGGGAATCTGAGACAGATAAGTCTGAGCACAACAGGACAGGCAGAACTGATAACGGGTTTCTTGATGTTTGCAGATTTCAGATACGCTCTGGAATAAGCCGTAACATATTCCGCGGCGGCAGAAACCTCAAACACGTCGTCGAAACCGATTTTGAGCAGTCCGTTCAGAACATAGTCCACATCGTCGAGATTTTCAAACTGTCCGTAGAGAGTGGGAGCAGGAAGAGCTATCTTCCATTTGAACTCGCTCATTTCGGAGAGTTTGTTACATACAGCCTTCTTTGCCTTTTTGGGGCAGACCTTGATGCATTCACCGCAGTCGATGCAGCGTTTCTCATTGATGACGGCGTGGCCGTTTTTTATTCTGATAGCCTGAGTGGGGCAGTGGCGCAGACAGGTTGTGCAACCGATACATTTGCTTACATCAAGATTAACTGAATGTTCGTAGTTGTTCAAATTCTGCACCTACCTTTCGTCAATAATCAGAGATTGACCCTCATTGTAATGGTGGTACCCTCGCCGACTACGGAGTCAATATTCATATAGTCGGTGTAACGCTTCATATTGGGAAGTCCCATACCGGCACCGAAACCCATAGAGCGGATACTGTCGGATGCTGTGGAGAAGCCCTCCTGCATTGCCTGATTAATATCCTTGATACCGGGACCGTGGTCGCTGAGGACGATTTCGATATATTCCTCAGTAACCGAGACATCGGCGTCACCGCCGTCAGCGTGGATAACCATATTGATTTCGCCTTCGTACATGGCGATTGAAACGCGTCTGATTGTATCCGGGGAAATTCCGAGCTGCCTCAAATTCTTTTTAATCTGAACAGAAGCCTGTCCAGCGGATGTGAAGTCATCCCCGTCTACGTCAAAGTGAAATGTAAGTATTTCGCTCATGCTTCCTTCACCTTGTTGCCTACGAGACCGTTGGTATAAAGAATACCGCAGGCGTCATACATGCGTTTTTTTGTGGTCAGCAGTACAATACCGCTTTCCTGTGCAAGCTCAATCATCTCAGGTGTGGGCAGCTTTGAACGCACCAGAACGATGCAGATCATATCCATCATCTCTGCGGTTCGGATAACCTGAGAATTAACGAGACCTGTAACGAGGACCGCCTGGTCCTTGACAAAAGCCAGAACGTCGCTCATCATATCACTGCCGCAAGCGGAGTAGACGTGCTTGCCCAGTAAATCTTCACAGCAGACAACGTCGGCTTCGAGGAGTTCTTTTATAGTGCTGATTTTCATAGAAACCGTTCCTTTTAATTAAGATTACTCTTTGGTCTCGGAATAAAAACTATATCAGTCGGTGTACTTTGCAAGGATGTCCTTTACATCGTCAACAACAAGACGTCCGTAAACTTCGTCGTTGATGGTGAGAACAGGTGCAAGACCGCAGGCACCGATGCAACGGCAAGCAGTAAGAGAGAACTTACCGTCCTCTGTGCACTCGTCAGCGCCGATACCGAGAAATTCGCCGAACTTGTCGAAGATATCGCCGGAACCCTTAACGTAGCAAGCAGTACCCAGACAAACGGAGATGTTGTATTTACCCTTGGGAGTCAGTGAGAACTGAGAGTAGAAGGTAGAAACACCGAATACTTCCTCCATGGGTACGTCAAGACCCTCAGCAATCATAGCCTGAACTTCGCGGGGCAGATATCCATAGATATCCTGTGCCTTCTGAAGAACGGGCATTACTGCACCGGGGTCATCTTTGTGCATTTCGATAACTTCTTTGAGTTTTGCTTCCTGCTCGGCAGTGCCGTTGAAAGGAGCAGTGCTGATTTTCTTTTGCATTATTTATCCTCCCTGAAAATAATATATGTTTTGTAAATAGCAATCAAAAACTTTGCTCTTTAACATACACGATTATAATAACATATATTAATAGAAATGTCTACATTAAAACACAAAATTCTTCGAAAAAATCAGTAGCAAAAAAATCCCATAATCCGCTTTGGAATGGGAGTTTTTACGAGAATGATAATTTTTTAACAAAGTGTACAGAATAATGTGAAGTATATTGTTTAATATGTATCAAAAGCATGGTTTCTTGTGATATAAAAAAATTATTCATAATGCTGTTACACAGAAATTCTGTATAATAAAAAATACCCCGATATAAAAACAATCGGGGTATAGTTCTCGGTGGGAATATTAAATGTTTTTTTCTATGGATATTACCGTGAGAATTTCTTTTTCTACCTGAAACTTAATCTCAAACCCCGAGTAAGGAAAACCGAAGATTCTGTTTTCATCCTTGATATATTGAGGTCTGGGGTCCTGACTCAGCAGGTCAATAAGCACCTGACGCTTGTTCTCCGGGACAATGCCGAGGAGCTTTTCTTCGCAAACAACATCAAGAGAGTATCCTTTCCTTTCATCAGCAAAGCCGCCTTTTGCGTCAATGTGACAGTCGGTAAAGGGAAGATAGGGCTTGATGTCATAGATAGGCGTGCCATCCATCAGGTCAGCCCCCGATACCCTCAACACGGTGCCACGGGTGGTTTTCTCCACGGCGAGAAGCTTTACTGAGGAGAGCCCGATGGGATTGGGTCTGTAAGGTGAGCGGGTGGCAAAGACACCCATCCGTTTATTTCCACCAAGCCTTGGAGGTCTCACCGTAGGAGACCACTCCTTGTCTTTAGCCTCGGAAAATTCCCAGATAAGCCACAGGTGGCTGTAACCTTCAATGCCTCTGAGGGCATCTTCTACACGGTATTCCTCCTCAAACACAATGAGAGCTTCGCTGTCTGTGAGGCCGCTTTGTCTGGGGATACCAAACTTTGTCGGGAAATCTGTTTCTATTCTTGCTATAATTTTCACTTACTTCACCGCCTGAAAAGGTGATTTGAAATCATTTTGAAAGTTCTTTTGAAGAATTATCAAAACCTGCGTGAATAAGGGGCAGTTTATTGTTGATGTAAAGTCCCGTATTGCCCGAGAGCAGACGGCTGAGCACTGAGGCTATGGCAAAATATATCATACCCTCTGCTGAGAAAAGCTCAGTGCAGATGATTATTGTTGCCAGAGTGCAGTTGGTTACACCGCACAGAAGTGCCGCCATACCGATTGCGGCACCGAAGGCAACGTCCAATCCCAGCAAAGATGCCGTCGCCGCACCAAAGGTTGCACCGATAAAAAGGGAGGGTACGATTTCACCGCCCTTATAGCCTGCCGATACGGTGATGACGGTAAAGAGAATTTTAAGCGCAAAAGCCTCGTAATGGAACTCGCCCTTTGTAAATATATGCTCTATTATGTCCATACCGCCGCCGTTGTAATCGGTGGTTCTGAGTAAAACGGTAAGCAGTACAATAAGAGAACCGCCGAGGAATATTCTGAGGAATTCATTTTTTAAATATTTATGCATAAATTTCTCTGAAAAATGCAGTGATTTTACAAAGATAAAGCTGACCAGTGCACCCAGAGCGGCAATGAGAATAACCTTCCACAGCGTATCAAACTGAACAGAGGGCATATTTACGATATGAAACCTTTCAGCCTTCACTCCAAGCAGAGTGGCGGTGGCAAAAGCCGCGAAGGAGGATATAATACAAGGAAAAATAGCGGCGGTAAAGAGTGTACCCGTGCCGATAACCTCAAGTGCAAAAACACAGGCACCCAGAGGAGTTCCGAAGAGTGCGGAGAAAACCGCACTCATTCCGCACATAGTCAGCACACGAGTGGTCTTTTCGTCAAGGTGCAGTAGCTTTGAAAGAAGAGAAGATACACTTCCTCCCAGCTGAAGTGCGGCACCCTCCCGTCCGGCGGAGCCGCCCAGTAAATGGGTTATAACGGAAGCGAGGAATATTGCCGGAGTCAGCAAAGGAGAAACCTTCTCTTTTCCTCTGACAGCACTAATTATCTGATTTGTTCCAACTCCGTCCACGCGGCAGAGCTTATAGAGCCCTACAGACAGAAGACCGCCCAGAGGAAGCAGGAGAATCAGCCAGTTGAGTTCTCCTCTTATGTGGGTGACCAGACTTACGGATTTCGAGAAGAGAGTACCTACAATGCCGCCTGTGACGCCCACCGTAAGGCTCAGAAACATCCATACAATGAATGAGAATATATAGTTTTTAAGATATTTAGCATATCCTTTGATTCTTTCAGCCAAAGTTCTCACTCTCTTTCGCAAAAACTGACTAATTATAACACTATCTCCAAGGATTTACAATACCGTACATAGATTAAAAGCGAAAATGAGAAAAGAAAAAAGAGCCGACTTGCGGCTCTTTTTACGTGGAGTCAATAATTATTTCTTTTTGCTTACAGCATCAAAGGTATTGGTGATTTCCTTATCGGGAGCTTTTGTCAGAAGGCTTAACACGACAATGGCAATGCAAGCGATGATGAAAGCGGGAAGCAGCTCGTAGAAATCAAGTACAGTACCCTTGAAGAAGTATCTGATAACAAGCTTCCATACCAGAACGGTAATACCGCCTGAGAGCATACCTGCCAGCGCGCCCCACTTGTTGGCTCGTTTCCAGAAGAGGGAGAAAAGCATTACGGGACCGAATACAGCACCGAAGCCTGCCCAGGCAAAGGAAACGATCTGGAATACGGAACTATTAGGGTCACTTGCCAGGAACACGGCAATGATGGAAATAACAATAACAGAAATACGTGCAATCCAGAGTGAAGTTTTCTGGGACATCTTGATTTTGAATGTTTCCTCAAGGAGATTCTGGGAGATACTGGAAGCCGCAGCCAGAAGCTGGGAATCAGCAGTAGACATAGTGGAAGCCAGAATACCTGCCAGGATGATGCCTGCGGTGAGGGCAGGTATATAGCCGTACTGGCTGAGGAATTTTGCAATGTCAACAATAATTGTTTCTGCGGCAGTAGCACTCTCGTAAGGACCGATGATGCCTGCCTTCATCAGGGAGTAGCCTGTGATACCGATAAGAACTGCAACACCCATGGAGATTACAACCCAAACGGAAGCAACTCTGCGGGAAGTCTTGAGTTTCTTTTCATCCTTAATAGCCATAAATCTCAGGAGGATGTGGGGCATACCGAAGTATCCGAGACCCCAAGCGAGAGTGGATGCAACAGGAAGTGCACCGTAGCTCATAGTCTCACCTGTGGCAACGTTGAAGCCTTTGAAAAGGTCCATATAGCCGTCGAGGGAAGCAACATTTGCAAAAACATTGCCAAAGCCGCTTATCATACCTTCGCTGAATCCGAGAACTACCACCAGAGCAATAGTCATAACGATGCTCTGGATAAAGTCTGTGGTAGAAGCGGCAAGGAATCCGCCCAGAGTACAGTAGAGAGCAATAACAGCCGCGCTGATTATCATTGCGGTGAAGTAGTCCATACCGAAGAGTGAGGAGAAGAGCTTACCGCAAGCGGCAAAGCCGGAAGCGGTGTAGGGGACAAAGAAAATTACAATGAAGATAGCAGAAATTGCTGTGAGGATGTGAGCTTTGTCTCCGAAACGCTTTGAGAAAAAGTCGGGGAGTGTTACCGTGTTAATCTTGTGGGAGTATACGCGGAGCTTCTTTGCAACGAAAAGCCAGTTGAGATATGTACCTGCGGCAAGACCGAGAGCTGTCCAGAATGCCTCGGGAATACCTGTCATAAGTGCAACTGCGGGAAGTCCCATGAGAAGCCATCCGCTCATATCGGAAGCTTCTGCGCTCATGGCGGTGACAAAGGGACCCAGCTTTCTGCCGCCGAGATAGAAGTCGTCGGAGCTTTTATTCTTCTTTGCGAAGATTGCTCCGATACTAATCATTCCGATAAGATAAACAGCGATGGTTATCAGAATGACTGTGGTGCTTGATGTCATATATCTTCCTCCTATAAAAATAATATACTTATTAAAACATATATTCAGGAAAAAAACAACAGTAAATCCATAAATTATCAATAAAAATTGAATATTTATGCAAAATTTTTCTTGAAATTCTGCGTTTTTAAATAGAATATATTTATTTTAGGATAGAAAGTGGTGCTTTTCAATTTACAAACGATGTGCTATAATCTTAAAAGACAGAGGTGATAATGTGGCAAAAAAAGCATATCTTGAAATTACAAATGTCTGCAATCTTTCCTGCAGTTTTTGCCATGGTACAAGGCGTGAACCTCGGTTTATGACTGCTCACGAATTCACAAAAGCGGCAGAAAAGCTCCGCCCTTTTGCAGACTATCTTTATTTTCATCTTCTGGGTGAGCCCCTTCTTCATCCGCAGGTAGGGGAACTACTCGGCATTGCAGATACTCTTGGATTTCGGGTGAATCTAACCACAAACGGCACCTTGCTCCGAGAAAAAGGTGACACCATATTATCCTCCGCGGCACTGCATAAAGTCAGCATTTCTCTGCATTCCTATGAGGTCAATTCTTTAGGAATGAGCCTTGATGAATACCTTGATATGTGCTTTGAATTCTGCAAAAAGGCACAGTCAAAGGGTGTTGTGGCGGTGATGCGCCTGTGGAATAAAGGCGGTGCCGACAGCATGAATGAGAAAATTCTTGCGAAAATGCATTGTCAATTCATCGGCGAGTGGAAGGAGATTTATTCGGGCTATAAAATTGAGGAGTACATCTTCCTTGAGTGGGGAGAGCTCTTTGAATGGCCTGATATGAACGCTCCCGACTTCGGTGCTTTTCATTCCTGCTACGGACTCCGAGACCAGGTGGGAGTGCTCTCTGACGGCACTGTGGTGCCCTGTTGTCTGGACGCAGAGGGCGATATAAATTTAGGTAACATATTTGAAGAGGAATTGGATGACATACTCACATCTCAACGAGCAGAGGCACTCAGGGAATCCTTCAGAACGCGTAATATCACCGAGCCTCTCTGCAGAAGATGCGGATATGCCGCCAGATTCAGGCATTAATAAGTTTAAATAAACTAATATCTCCGTACATAGCAAAAAGCTCCCCGAGGGGAGCTTTTTTACGTCTTGTTCTGTTGAAAAGAAAATGTTGCAAAAGTCCTTTTATTCCTTGGAAATAACCTTTTTGTTCCAGGAGTGTTTGCCGCAATGGGGGCATTTCAGATATCTTGTTCTGTTTATGTGCATAGCAAAAAAGACACTTGCAAATGTGGGTACATATCTGTGGTGACACTTTGCACACTGATAGTAGCCTGCGACCTGTTCAATTTTCAGCGCATAACCTATTCCTATGCAAGATACTGCAAATCCTGCCGCGATAATAAGGATTCTCAGCCACGCATCCATTTCGAACAGGGATGCCACCATAGTGGAACCCAGCAGAATGATGATGGAAAAAATACCTATCAATATTTCCAGTGACAAGAGACGCTTGTCGCTATCTTCTTTCTGTTTTGCCATTTCAATCAAGAGTTTTTCTGTTTTTTCATTGTGTTTATCCATAGTTACAACCTCCCCGGATAATAAATCGTTTACAGTGATATGGAGTTCACTGCAAAGTTCAAGCATTATAGAAGAATCAGGCATAGATTTACCGTTTTCCCATTTTGATACGGCCCTGTCGGTGATGTTGAGCCTTTCTGCAAGCTGTGCCTGAGTAAGCCCAGCAGCTTTTCTGCGCTCGGAAATAAATGAACCGATTTTTACCTGGTCCATATTTCGTCCTCCTTTCGCTACGATTATATTATCCGCAAGGGGTCAAGTCCACATACCAATGGTTGAGTCGGGGAGATTTTGAGCCTCAACCCACGGTTGAGTGGCTTGAAATGCTGATTATAACTGTGTTATTCCACGTTGTCCAAATCATCACTGAGAACAAATTTTGCGTCCTCGGGGAGCTTGAAAAGTGTAAAATTTTTGGAATCTGTAAGCACCAGAGTTTTACTTCCCTTGATTTCAAAGATTAAAGTATAGGGCGAAGCGGTGGCAATAAGTCGGTCCTCTTCAACAGTAAAGCTTCCTGTCAGTACATTGGTGGAAGTTGTGCCCTCGCCCATGGTGAAGAAGCCGTCAGAAGTATCCACCCACACGTAGGGAGTTTTATATTGCTCGTAGTCGCCTTTGCAGTAATATATTCCGGAAGATACCTCTTTATCCTTGGCGGAGCAACCTCCAAGCATAATTACGAATAATAATGCAAATGCAATACATAAAGTACGTTTCATAATAATAGCCTCCTTTTTTGTTATTTTAGCAGAAAGCGAGTGATATTTCAACGGTTATGCACAAAGCAAAATAAAAAAGACGGCAAACGCCGTCTTTCAGTTGATGTATTTATACTTCTGTGTCAACCTTATCAACAGGCTTTTTGTCGGACTCATAGGTGAATTCTATGACAATTCCGCCTGTTTCGGTGGACATAACGTGAGTAGCCTTGTCATAGCTGAAGGTGATATCCACAAGTCCGTTTTCATATTTGGGAGTGCAGTAGAATACGTCGTTCTCGATTTTTAAATCAAAATTCCTGCAAATCCACATTTCACCTGACTGAACATACCAGTAAAGGTTGCTCTCATCAAAGAAAACGTATTCCTTCTGGGTGTACTGGTCTGTGATAACATCCCCCGAACCCTTGTAATACATCTTTGTTTTCTGGAAAGAGCCGTACTTGATAGTCTCTGCGGCAGGCTCCTCAGCGGGTTCGGCTGCACAACAGCAAAGAGCCATAAAGCTTAATAAAACGAGCATAAGACAGATAAATCTTTTCATTTCAAAGTCTCCTTCAGCATATTAGGATTAATCTACAAAATCAATTATATTATATCCCGCAAAAAAATTCAATAACAGATGCAAATAAAATGAGGGTACCGCAAACTCATTTGCAATACCCAGTTACTTATTTGATTTCTTGTTCTAAAGTCTTGAAAGTGTCGGTGTTGAAAAAGTCGTAGAGAGAAATCTCCAAGCCGTCACAGAGCTTTTTGAGTGTAACTACACCTGCGTTCTGACTTCCACCGTTGATGATGTTCTTGAGAGTAGAGGGCGGAACAGCAGAGATTCGAGCAAGAGCATTAACGGATAAATTCTTCTGTTCACAAAGCTGGAGTAATCTATTAGCAACAGCTGTTCTTGTATCCATAAAATCACCTCAAAATGTACTACTATTAGTGTATACATTTTGAAAGGTTTATAACGACCATATATGGACTTTATAGACCATATATGGTATAGTGTTGTAAGAGGTGATTGTATGATTATAGATGTTACAGGTATAGAACTGACTCCTGGAAACTTTGGGGAAGACTGCAAAGGCAACGGAAAACACATTGACGAAAACGGAAATCTGATAGAGTGCTGTTGCGATGAATGTAACTACCTGCTCTGTTGTACATCAGATGAGGTTGATTGTAGAGAGTGTACAGATAACGACTGTCCGAGAAGAGGATAAAAATGAAAAGACTGTACAGATAGTGATTTGTCTCTGAACAGTTTTGATTTTAGACAACTGTATTTTTAAATGGTGTATATTGGATGGGGTGTAGTTTGTGTTTAACGTTTTTTCATTTTGGCACAAATAGGACAACTATGGCCTTTGTTACGACTTGATATTTCCGCTTTCCAATGATGTCCACATGTCGAACAAATCCACCAAACAACTTTGCCACTTCCGGGTAAAACGGTATCTGGTGAAATGGTGTTATTTGTATAATCCCACTCTTTTATGAGGTCAGGTCGTTTGTGTGCAAGGTCGTTATATCCCGTTAATACCTTGCGATTACAACAATATGGACATCCGTGTCCCTTAACACGACCGTCTATACTTGCTTTCCACTCATGCTTGTTTGAACAACGCCACCATACTTTTGTGTTGCTGTGAGGAAGAAACATTTTAGGCGTTAATTTTAGGTTTTTATCATAGTTCCATTCTCTGCACAGTTCTGGATATAAACTTGATAATGACTTATCATCAAAGTCTGATAAAAACTTTGATTTTATAATTAATTCGTCTCTATTAACATCGATGTTGTTTAGATAGGGCAGAAATTTAGAGAGCTTTTGTATGGCGTTGTTGAGATTAGATGTTAAGTAAATAATTTCATCGCAAATGGGTTTAATAGGCGGTTTCAAATCTTCACGAATTCTAATAAGAAATATATTGTTGTTTTTGCAGATGTTATACTTGTTAATTTCTCGTAATTGTTGCTTTGTTGTTTTGTGGAATATCATTCCATCGTACTCAACTCCAATGTTCCAAGAAGGAATATATACATCGAGTTCCATACCGTGATTATTAAATATTTCGGTATATCCGTTAATGGCATCGGGATAAGCTCTTTTTATATAATAGTAAATTGCTTGTTCAGGAAAAGATGTTTGTTTAGATTTGGAGCATAATGGACAATTAGAGCCATTTGCGCGATGATTAACTGAAGTCTTCCATTCGTGCCCTCTATCGCATTTCCACCAAACCTTTTTGTTACTGTGTAATGTTACTTGAGAAGGTAAAAGTGTTCCGTTTTTATTATTGTTCCATTCTTTAGCTAAAACAGGATTACATGTTGCCAAATCATTTGTGCCCTCAAGTACGATGGGGTTGTGGCAACAGTAAGGACATCCACGATGTTTACTTGCTCGATGGTTTGGAGATGCTTGCCAACTATGCCCATTATCACATTTCCACCAAACTTTCATGTGACTCCCTTGTGTCAAAATTTGTGGATTGATATTCAAAGCATTATTCTTTTCCCAATCCCACTCTGCCATCAACTCGGCATTATCAATTATGTATTTCGTCTTTGTCATAATTTAGGCTCCTTGCGAATTGCATTAGTCCATTCATATTTTATTACGTAAGATTAGAATAGTAAATATTGTATCATTATACGAGCTTTTATTGCAACGCATGCAAAGAAAAACTCGCAGCTGTATATGCAGTTGCGAGGATAAAGTATAATCAACGGCAATGCCGTTGTATATCATCAATTTCAAAGAATTTGTATATTATCAAAACGAGGTTTTGTATATCATCATTGCGAAGAGAAATACAGCCTGCGGCTGATGAGATACACGTTTCGCGTGATTATATACAGCCTAACGGCTGATGATATGCCATTGCTTTCGCAATGGATAAAAAAATCCAAGTCATCAGACTTGGATTTTTTGGTGGAGGCGAGGAGAACGACCATCTGCGGCGGCAAGCCGCTCGCATACTTATGGCTCGGTGCACAGCACCTTCGCCGCTCTGTGCGGAAAACTTGCCACAGGCAACTTTTCTTATCGCACAGACTCTCCCGAGTTCGATTCTCCCTTTCAAAAAAACAAAAGCCCCGACACAAGTGTGTCAAGGCTTTTCTTGGTGGAGGCGAGGAGAATCGAACTCCTGTCCGAAAATCACTCGCCACAGCTTTCTACGGGTGTAGTTGTCGTTTTAATCTTTCACTCTGACACTCCCGACAACGGGATTGTCAGAGCGGCAGCTCCCACGTGATGACAGAGGCAGGAGCACACCTCTGTTCACCTTTACCGCTGATCGACGCCCAAGCCGAAGCCGCGGTGCTCTTCGGGTGGACGAGCAGCATTAAGCTGCTAAAGCGACTGTATTTTTGTCGTTTATTTTAAGTTTGCGGCTTTTATAGCGGTTCCGCGCCGCTACCCGCTTACTGAGGTCCGTGGTCCCCGTCGAAACCATTACGCCCCCGTAAGAGATTCGGACTTGCCGAATCCTGTTTTGTATGATTTGAAAGTTTTTAGCGTTGGCGCTCTTTCATAGCGCGGTCAATATCGCGCTTTGCGGAGCGTTCTGCATCTGTGGCACGTTTGTCGTAGAGCTTCTTACCCTTGCAGAGGCCCACCTCAATTTTAACCTTACTGCCCGAGAAGTACACGGACAGGGGAATGAGGGAATAGCCGTCCTGCTTAACAAGTGAAAAGAGCTTGATAATCTCTCGCTTGTGCATCAGAAGCTTTCGGACACGCATGGGGTCTCTGTTGAATATGTTGCCCTGCTCATAGGGACTTATGTGCATACCGTTTATGAAAATTTCACCTTCAACAACGGAGCACCAGCTATCCTTCAGATTAAGCTTACCCTGGCGGATAGACTTTACCTCTGTGCCGAAAAGCTCAATGCCTGCCTCGTATTTATCCTCCACAAAGTAGTCGTGGAATGCTTTTTTATTCTGGGCAACAACCTTGATGTTAGCGTCGTTTTTCACAGCTCACTCCTGCCTTCCAATGCGCGAGAGAGGGTAACCTCGTCTGTGTATTCAAGGTCTCCGCCTACGGGGATTCCATAGGCAAGACGGGTGGTCTTGATGCCGAGAGGCTTTAAGAGTCTTGAGATATACATAGCGGTGGCATCGCCCTCAACGGTTGGATTTGTTGCCATAATCACCTCGGTAACGGTGCCGTCATTGAGACGAGCCAGAAGTTCTTTGATGTAGAGCTCGTCGGGACCGATGTTGTTGAGAGGGGAAATCGCGCCGTGAAGCACGTGATATGTACCCTCAAACTCTCTGGTGCTTTCCATAGCAATGGCGTCTCTGGGAGACTCTACAACACAGATAACGGTCTTGTCACGCTGTTTGTCGCGACACACGGGACATAATTCTTCATCAGAAAAATTACAGCAGATTGCGCAATATTTAATCTTGTCGTGAGCATCGGTAACGGCACTTGCAAAGTCGTATGCCTGCTCCTTGCTCATATTGAGCACATGATAGGCGAGACGCTGAGCGGTTTTGCTTCCGATGCCGGGGAGACTCTCGAACTTATCAATAAGTTTTGCCAGAGCCGGTACGTTATATACAGCCATATCAGAATAATCCGGGGATGTTGAGGTTGCCCATACCGCCTGAAATAGCACCAAGGGTCTCTTCCTTGTCAGCGGATGCATTTCTGAGAGCCTCGTTGACAGCCGCCATAACAAGGTCGGAGAGCATCTCTACGTCATCGGGGTCAACAACGTCTTCCTTGATTTCGATGGATTTTACTTCCATTTTGCCTGTAACGGTTACCTTGACAGCACCGCCGCCTGACTGTGCCTCGTACTCTTTTTCTTCAAGCTCTGCAGTTGCATTCTCGATGTCAGCCTGCATCTTCTGAGCCTGCTTTGCCAGATGCTGTAAATTTGTTGCTCCGCCTGAGCTGTAGCCCTGAGGTAATCTTGCTTTCATATTTATGAACTCCTTAAAATTATTTTATATTTGATATTTCGGATTTATTCCTCAATAACCTCTATGCCCTGGGTTCGAAGCTCCTCGGCAAGGTTATCGAAGGGATTTTTTTCTATAACTTTTTCTTCGGGAGGACGATAAGGACCGAGAATATATCTCTTGCCGGTAATCTCCTGAACAGCTTGTCTGAGGTTCTCTCTCTGTGAGGAATTCTGCAGAAGCTTGAAGGGAATGTCGGTCTTTGCATCTATGAGGAGATAGTCGCCGCTGGTGAATGCATTTGTCCCCTCGAAGGATGATGCAATAGCTCTGGAATACTGCTTGAGATTCTGCACTATCTCGGGCCATGCCATAAGGGGCTGGGCATTCTGCATAATGCTGTCCATATCCGCTTTTGTGCGGCTTTTCTGCCTTTGAGGGGCAGGGGCAGGTTTTGTCTCTTCAGCAACCTTTGCAGAAACGTCAGGCACCTTCACTGCAGGTTCGATTGAAGGAGCAGGGGGGTTCGGTTCTGCAGGCGAGGGCTTCGGTGATGGTGCAGGTATATCACTTATTTCTTTTTTAGAAATAACAACCTTTTCTTTTTCAACAGGTGCGGTAGTATCTGTTACAGGTTGAGCATTGTTTCCTGTGGGAGCAGGTTTTGTTTCCTGAACGGTTACCGCCGCAGGAATACCGCATTTTACTGCCTTTTCAAGAGCGGATATACGAGTGAGGAGAGATTCTATGGAGCTGTCAAGCTCGGGAGCACTGAGCTTAACCAGAGCGATTTCCAGCTCGATTCGGTTATCGGCACCTCGACTCATACGTTCAAAAGCACTCTGGAGCACATCCAAAGCATAGACGATATCGGCAAGGGACAAGGTCTGTGCCTGGTCAAAGGCGATGTCGAATTCGTCGTCGGTCATTATGAGAAGCTCTCTGGGGTTTCTGACAGTTTTGATAAGCATCAGACTGCGATAGTGATTTATGAGCTCATCACAGAGCTTGCTCATATCCTTGGAATCGTTATAGAGCTTGTTGATAGTTGATATAGCGCGCTCGCTGTTCTTGTTGACACAGGCGGATGCAAGGCTCAAGAGGTAATCCTTTTGAGCAAGACCTGCGGCAAGGCGGACTGTGTCCACGTCAACAGAGCTAGAGAGGGAGAGGCATCTGTCCAGAAGGGACAGGGCATCTCTCACGGCGCCGTCGGCAATAACAGCAACAAGAAGTGCTGCCTCATCGGTGATTTCACATCCCTCGCTACGAGTGACAAACTTTACGCGGTCTGCCATATCCTGAGCCTGAATGCGATGAAAATCAAAGCGTTGGCAACGGGAGAGGATGGTGGCGGGGAGCTTGTGCACCTCGGTGGTGGCAAGGATGAATATGACGTGAGAAGGGGGCTCCTCAAGGGTTTTGAGAAGTGCGTTGAAAGCCTCGGTGGTCAGCATATGGACCTCGTCCACTATGAAGACGCGGTATTTGCCGCGTTCGGGAGTGAAGGCGATTTTTTCAACGATTTTTCTGATGTCGTCAATTCCTCGGTTGGAGGCGGCGTCCATCTCAACTACGTCAAAGATTTCGCCGCTGTCGATACCTTTGCAGATTTCACACTCACAGCAGGGTTCGCCGTCTTTTGGGGAGAGGCAGTTGACTGCTTTGGAGAGGATTTTCGCGCAGGAGGTTTTACCCGTTCCGCGAGTACCTGTGAAAAGATACGCGTGATTGAGTCTGTTTGCTCTCAGCTCATTGCGGAGAGTGACGGTTACCTGCGGCTGACCCACAACATCGGAAAAGGTCTTGGGTCGGTATTTTCTGTATAGTACCTGATATGCTGACATCATATCACCTCTTTCATATAAAAAATGCAAGCCCCGGTCGTTTACATAAGCGAACGGCAGACTGACTGCATCGCATCAAGAAAACTGCTTAATGCTGCTCGGTTCCCCGCCTGACATGGTTCACAGGCCTCAATCGTACAGGGCCTGTCGTTCGATTATATAAACGAAAGCAGTTGAGCTTGCATTTACCAAGTTATTATAACACAACATAAAAATAAAATCAATAGAAAAACTTATATTAGATTAAGTAATATTTTGGTGTGTGAAAAGAGGGTATTCCAATTTGTCGGGGCGTGTGATATAATTCTTCCAGTTGCTCTTTTGGAGGTTAATTATGAAATCAAAACAATGGTTGGGCATTTTGCTTCTGCTTGTCTGTTCTTTTTTGTGGGGCAGTACCTTTGTTGCGCAGGAGGAAACTACGGTTGAACCTTTTACATATCTTGCCATGCGCTCGGTGGTAGCTGTGGCTTTTCTCACACCTGTTGTTTTTATAAACGATACTTTTATAAAGCGCAGATTTTCAAAGCCTTCTGCCGATAGGAAAAAAACGAAAGAACCATTTCTCGGCAAAACTCTGCTGATAGGGGGACTGCTGTGCGGTGTGACACTTTTTGTAGCCTCCGCCGCCCAACAGATAGGAATGTATCAGGGTACTTCTGCGGACAAGGCGGGATTTATCACTGCTATGTACCTTCTTATTGTGCCGTTGCTGGGTCTTTTCTTCGGCAAAAAAGTGAGAGGTCTGCATTGGCTTTGCATAGTCATTGCACTGGCAGGATTATTCCTGCTGTGTATGACAGGAGGGCTTAAGGAATTTTCTCTGAAAGCATTGCTGAGCTTCGATACCCTGAGACAGATGAGCATCAGCACCTGTGATATTTATGTAATTGCCTGTGCGTTTTTGTTTTCGCTTCAGATTCTTTGCATTGACAAATATTCTCCACAAGTTGATTGTCTCAAGCTTTCCCTGATTGAGTTTTCCGTTGTATCGGTGCTGTCGATTATTGCAATGTTTATTTTTGAAAAACCCACTGTATCCGGTATTCTGGATTCATGGGTATCTATTGTATATGCAGGCGTGCTCTCCAGCGGAGTTGCTTATACTCTTCAGATTTTCGGTCAGAAGTACACAAATCCAACAGTAGCCTCGATGCTTATGAGTCTTGAGTCAGCCTTTGCGGTAGTATCGTCCATAGTGTTCAGCTTTGTTATGACAGGTACACCCGACCTTCCCACGGGTTATGAGGCCGTGGGCTCTCTATTGATGTTTACCGCGATAATTCTTTCCCAGATACCTGAGAGGAATAAGATATCATCAGAGAGTAAGGCGGTATCGGTATGAAAAAAGAAAGTATCCCATGAGCCTGTTTTTGACAGGACTCATATCAAATTTTCTTTTTCGTTTTTTCTGGCTGTTTATACCCGGAGTGGTGCTGTTGATTACAGGAGTATTCATCAGCCCTTGCCTTGTGGTGGGAGCTTTGGTGATTCTCGTTGATGCAATACTGTCACTCGTAGAGCAGCTGAGAATCAGGAAGGCTTTCCTTGAGGACAGCGATAACCCTGATTTCAGAGCTTTTCAGGATGCACTGTCAGGCGATGGAAAATGGACGGACAACGTAAAGGCAATATTGGAAAACAAAGTTAAAGATAATAAAGAGGACTAAAAAATGCCCCGACAGATTTTGTCGGGGCATTTGCTGTTAAGATTATGTTGTAGCAACAGAATTACGCCCAGCGGAGAGTGTCCTCGTAAACTACGATGTAGTCGTTGGCACTTCTGTCCCAGGAGTTGTTGCTCATCATTGCACGCCACATAAGCTGATGCCAGCCCTGGTCGTCGTGGATACCCCACAGAGCGCGTCTTACGGCGTGAACCATATCGTCCTTGGTATAGTTCTTGAAGGTGAAGCCGTTGCCGTAGTTATCTGCAGAGTCAAATACAGAGTCCTTAAGACCGCCAACCTCGCGGACAACGGGAATGGTGCCGTATCTCAGAGCAATCATCTGTGCAAGACCGCAGGGCTCGGATTTGGAGGGCATCAGGAAGATGTCTGCACCTGAGTAAATCTTTCTTGCAAGCTCGGGAACGAAGCCGCGACAGAAGGAAACTCTGCCGGGATAGAACCACTGCATATCGCTGAAGAATTTCTCATATTCCTCGTCACCTGTTCCGAGAATTACAAACTGCATATTCTCGGTGTCAAGGAGTTCCTTAAGACCTTCTTTAACAAGGTCGAGACCCTTGTGGGAAACAAGTCTTGTGACCATACCTACCAGAGGAACGTCCCATCTCTGTTCAAGGCCCAGTCTCTCCTGAAGTGCGCGTTTACACTCGCCCTTGCCTGACATATCGTCCATGGTGTAGTTTCTGTAGAGATGATAGTCGGTGGCAGGGTCCCAGTCAAGAGGCTCGATGCCGTTTAAGATACCGCAGAGCTTGTAGTGGTTGTTGTTGAGGGGGTGATGCAGACCGTGGCTGTACCAGGGGTCTTTGATTTCCAGAGCATAGCTGGGAGAAACAGTGGTAACTCTCACAGCGGTCTGGATAGCACCCTTCACCATATTGAGTTTTCCATCCATTTCGAGGAGTTTCTGCTCGGACTCGGGAATACCTACGCACTCGGTATTTACATCCCAACCGTACATACCCTGATACTGGATATTATGGATGGTGAAGATGTTCTTGATGTTGTGATACCAAGGATTCTTGGAGTAGAAGAGGTAGTAGTAAGTGGGAACCAGAGCTGTCTGCCAGTCGTTGGTGTGGATGATGTCGGGATGGAAATCAATATAGGGAAGCATCTCAAGAATAGCTCTTGAGAAGAATGCGAAACGCTCGGCATCATCATAGAAGCCGTAGAGCTTGTCGCGCTTGAAGTAGTACTCGTTGTCAATGAAGTAGTAGGTGCAGTCGTTGTGTCTTGCCCAGAAGAGACCGCAGTACTGATGACGCCATGCAACGGGTACGGTGAAGTTTGTGATGAAGTTGAGCTGACTCTTGAGCTCGTAGGGGATTGTACCGTAGAGAGGCATAACGATTCTGCAGTCCTGACCCTTTCTGCAAAGGGTAGGGGGGAGGCTGCCTGCTACATCGGCAAGACCGCCTGAGCCTGCAAAGGGATTAGCCTCGGAGGTACAGTAAAGAATTTTCATATATATCCTTCCTTTCGGTGAAATGATTAGATGAAGGCTATATGTTTAAAGTAATTAAACAATAGACTGTTTTTCAATATACATGGGATAGGTTTCGCAACCTGTAAGGGCTCTGCCCTCGGTTATCACCACATCCTTGTCAATGACCACGTTCTCAAGCTTTGCGCCGTCGGAGATTTTGCAGTCCTGCATAATAATGCAGTTCTTGACAGAGGCGCCTTTACCGATGCGAACACCCTTGGAGATAATACTGCCCTCAACTGTGCCGTCAATTACACAACCCTGTGCAACAAGGGAACCCTTGACAGAGCTTGTGAGACCGTAGCGGCTGGGAGCATCATCACGGACCTTTGTGTAGATGGGGCGCAGGGGGTTGAAAAGTTCATCTCTGATGTCCTTATCCATAAGTTTCATATTTTCGGCGAAATAGTCGGACATAGAATGAACAAGAGAGATGTGACCGGTGTATTCATATCCGAATATACGCAATTTGTCGATATTGTCCTGGAGCAGATTTTTGGCGAAATCCAGAGTGTTTGCACTCATACACTGACGAACAAGCTCCAGAAGCAGGTCGCGCTTGATTATCATAGAACCGATGGAAAGGGGACACTCATCCTCTACAGGAGGATTGATGAGAAGTTTTTTGACAAGACCTGTTTCATCGGGATAGAGAACCACAGGTGCCTCTTTTTTTGGGGGGATAGCCATATTCTTATACATAAGTGTTATGTCGGCATTATTCTCCAGATGAAACTCATGCACCTTGAGGTAGTTGATATTAGCTGCATAGTTGCTGTTTGTGATGACGACATATTCTTCCTTAAGGTGCTCAACATAGCCCTTGATATGGAAGATGGCCTCGATACGGTTCACAAAAGAATGACCGCCGTAAGGGGAGAATATTGTGAGTCCCGAATGACGCTTGGAGAGGTCCCATGCCTTGCCGGAGCCTACATGGTCCATCAGGGAGTGGAAATTGTTTCTGGCAATAAGTGCTACGTTGTTGATACCGGAGTTAGACATATTGGAAAGAGGGAAGTCTACCAGACGATATTTTCCGCCGAAGGGAACACTTGCCATTGTTCTCTTGGCTGTAAGTTCCGGAATATTGTATTCACCTACATTGGCAAAGATGATACCTGCGAGATTAGTTGCCATATTTACACCTCCACATCCTTGTCTATCATAGCCTTGGGAGCGATTTTTGCACCGTCGGCAATATTGAGGCCGTCGCCGATAACTGCAACACCCCACTGGTCGCGGTCGGGGTAATCCTCGGGGATTCCTCCCACTACGGCACCCTTACCGATATGTGCATTCTCGGATACAATGGAGTATAGTACCTTTGCACCCTCTTCGATGACGGCACCGGGCATAATTATGGAAGAATTGACCTCGGCATCCTTTGCAACCTTGACACCGGAGAAGAGAATGGAAAACTCAAGTTTGCCGTCAACCTCACAACCATCGGCAACAAGAGAGTTCTGAATCTCTGCATTTTCGCCCAGATGGTGAGGAGGAAGCATTCTGTTACGTGAATAAACGTCCTTGAGGTCAAGAGGAATACTGGGGTTGAGAATATCCATATTGGCATCCCAGAGGCTGTCGATGGTACCTACATCCTTCCAGTAACCCTCGAACTGATAAGCAAACATTTTTTCACCGCTTGAGAGCATCAGGGGGAGAACGTTCTTACCGAAATCATGGTCGGAGTTCTCATTATTTTCGTCGTCAATGAGATATTTTCTCAGTTTATCCCAACTGAAGACATAAATACCCATTGATGCCTTGGTGCTCTTGGGGTGAGCAGGCTTTTCGTCAAATTCGTAAATCTCTCCATCCTCGTAGGTGTTGAGAATTCCGAAACGGGAAGCCTCTTCCAGAGAGACATCGATAACCGCGATAGTACAAGCGGCACCTCTCTTTTTGTGGAATTTAATCATCTTGGAGTAATCCATTTTATAAATATGGTCACCCGAGAGGATAACTACATATTCGGGATTATATCTCTCTATGTAATCAATATTCTGATATATAGCGTTGGCAGTACCGGAGTACCACTCTGCGCCTTCAACAGCCTGATAGGGACTGAGGCAGGTGACACCTGCGTCCATTGAATCCAGATCCCAAGGCTGACCGTTTCCAATATATTCGTTGAGGAGAAGGGGCTGATACTGTGTCAGCACGCCGACTGCCTCGATGCCGGAATTGATACAGTTAGAAAGGGGAAAGTCGATAATTCTGTATTTGCCGCCGAAGGGTACGGCGGGTTTTGCAAGTTTTTTTGTAAGAACACCGAGGCGTGAGCCCTGACCGCCGGCAAGCAGCATAGCAACTACCTCTTGTTTTGGATACATAAAAAAACCTCCGTTTTGCGTATTCTGAAATGAAAATTCAGTAGAAATTTGTACATAGGGGCGAAGTAAAAATACTCCGCCCCACATTATACTGCTTAAATTAATTATTGTTTGTCGGAAGAAGCCTTTTTGGTTGTGGTTTTCTTTGCGGGAGCTTTCTTTTCCTCAGCAGGCTTCTCTGCGGCTTTCTTTGCAGGTGCCTTCTTTGCGGGAGCTTTCTTCTCCTCAGCGGGCTTCTCTGCAGCTTTCTTTGCAGGTGCCTTCTTTGCGGGAGCTTTCTTCTCCTCAGCGGGCTTCTCTGCAGCTTTCTTTGCAGGTGCCTTCTTTGCAGGA
>JAFQNJ010000047.1 GCA_017395925.1 Ruminococcus sp.
TAATGCGTTGTCAAACATTCGGTACCCCTGCTGCAGGGGTTAAGCCTGTAAAAACCCCTTATAGGGGTTGTGCAAACCACCCGTTCAACGGGTGGTTTTGATTTTAGAAGCTTTTTGAATATTCAGCTTGAATAAAAAGGCTGCACACATCATATTATCGGAAAAACTCACATAGTTTTAAGTGTGATTATGTTTTTATGTGAGGACTCCCATGAAGAAGTTTTACAGTGTGGTTTGTGCGGCTTTGGCGGTAATGCTGACATTATTGGCGGCGGTGTGTATATTTGAACGCTCCCGAAGTTTTCCTTCTCTTGGGGATGATACCGTTATGGCTGCTGTTGCTCTGGCATTGCCCGGGGGCAGATACAGGGACAAGGCGACCCCTTCCGATGCTTCAAAAGCAGATGTTTCTGACGAAATGACTCAAAATACCGCAGGGGCATTGCCTGTGGTGAAGTACTCGGAAGTATATAAGGAGGACCCTTCTCAATACGACGGTGAAACACATCTGCCTATATATGAGACCCAGTATGTGGAGGGGGATGTGAGCTATGAGAATATCTCGGTGAAAAACACTACGGGACTGAATCTTGATATAGAAAAGTATCTGGGCAGGAATATGGGGTTTAAATTTTCAGATGATTCCCGAGTTCAGGTGCTTATTGTCCACACCCATACCAGCGAGAGCTACCTTTATTATGATGCAGGTTACTATCACGAGAGCTTTTATCCGAGAAGCACGGATAATACAAAAAACATGGTCAGAGTGGGGGAGGAGATTGCGAATTCTTTGAGGCAGCAGGGAATAGGAGTGGTTCATGCCACGGAGATACATGATAATCCACGGTATGACGGTGCTTATTACAGAAGCTGGGATACTATCAAAAAGTATCTCGAGGAATATCCTGATATCAAGGTGGTGCTGGATATTCATCGGGATTCTATAAGCTACAGTTCTGATGGAGGCAAAATCAAGCCTACGTTTGAGGCAGGAGGCAGGAAGGGCGCACAGATTATGATAATGTCGGGTTATGACCCCGACGGAAGCCTTGAGTTTCCCTTCTGGGAGGACAATCTGAGCTTTGCCTTGAAGATTCAGAAAAAAGCAGAGGATATGTACCCCGGTATGACCAGACCGCTATATTTCGGAAACTTTGCATATAATATGAATGTTAACAATGGTTCTCTGCTTATTGAGGTGGGAACAGACGCAAATACTCTTGAAGAAGCGGTGTATACAGGCGGATTATTGGGAAATGTATTGTCTCAGGTATTGCAAAGCTCTTAAGTGTTTGGTATAATATAAAATATAATAGGGAATTTTTGGGGTCTTGAGGATGAAAACTTTTAAGAAATCTGAAAAATCAATACTTCTCTGTATTATATTGGCGGTTTTCCTTCTTTTTGGAATGGCAACTGTGGGGGCTGAAACAGAGCCTGTTACGGAGACCTACGCTATTGAATCCTTCGTGACAGATGCCACAGAGGACACAGAGAATCCTACGTCCTCAACGGGTGAAGGAACTACAGAGGAAACTCTTGCATCGGATGCAACTGAGGTTTCTGAAGAAACAGAGCCTGAGAAAACCTATCCCGAGCCTCTGCCCGATATATCCTCTGATGATATTGTGATTCCCACTCAGTCTCCGATAATTACTGAGGATGAAAATCCCTCTCTCTTCTGGGGATTTGTCGCTTGGATTTGCGTAGGTGTTGGTGTTGCGGTGATACTTGCAGTACTGCTCACCACCAAGACAAGAGCATACAGAGGCGGTGGCAAGAAGCGCTATTCCACAGGTGACAAAATTTCAGGCAAAAAGCGACTACTCAGTGATAAATACTATAATTCGAAGCGTAAGTAACAATGAAAATAGGTAATCTTGAAATTGAAGGTTTTGCCGCCCTTGCTCCTATGGCGGGTGTGGCGGACAGAGCATTCCGCGAGTTGTGTGCGGACTTCGGCAGTGCTTACTGCGTCAGCGAGATGGTAAGTGCCAAAGGTATTTCGTATCACAGCAAAAAGAGTGCTCAGCTTATGGAGATTTCAGAGAGAGAACGTCCCTGCGGTGTTCAGCTTTTCGGCTCGGAGCCTGATACTATGGCTTTTGCCGCGGAGTTTTCGCTCAAATATTCTCCTGATTTTATTGATATAAATATGGGCTGTCCCGTGCCGAAGGTTAATTCTATAGGTTGCGGTTGTCAGCTTATGACAGACCCCGAGCTGTGCCGAAGAATTGTTGAGGCGGTAAGCTCAGCGGTGGATATACCCGTAACAGTCAAAATCCGCAAGGGTATTGACGATGACCATATTAATGCCAAGGCGGTGGCACAGGCTTGTGAGGCAGGCGGTGCCAAGGCGGTTGCCGTTCACGGCAGGACAAGAGCGCAGATGTACAAGCCCTATGCTGACTGGAACATCATCCGCGAAGTAAAAGAGGCGGTGAGAATTCCCGTAATCGGCAACGGCGATGTGGAGACTGCCGCAGATGCCGCAAGGCTGCTTGAGGAAACAGGTTGTGATATGGTTATGGTGGGCAGGGGTGCCATGGGTAATCCCTGGATTTTCAGCGAGATAAATGCTTATCTCTCGGAGGGGGTAGTGCTTGCTTCTCCGACTCTTTCAGAGCGTATGAACATTATGTGCAGACACATCGAGAAACTCTGTGAATACAAGGGTGAGGATGTGGGAATGAGAGAGGCAAGAAAGCATATTGCTTGGTATATCAAAGGACTCCACGGAGCCGCTGCACTGCGTAATGATGCTGGCAGACTTCGTACCCTTGATGAATTTTACAGTCTTATTAAACGAGTTATGTTAACTCAGGAATAAAAGGAATGGAGAAAAGAAAATGGACGTAACACAGAACATCAGCTTGGTTTCACAGTTTGACAAGGAAGTTTCAGATGCAATGACTCTTGAGTATGAGCGTCAGTGCAGAAACATCGAGCTTATCGCCAGTGAGAATATTGCTTCTCCTGCAGTTATGGCTGCAATGGGCACAGTTCTCACCAACAAGTACGCAGAGGGCTATCCTGCAAAGAGATACTACGGCGGTTGCCAGTGTGTCGATATCGTTGAGGATATCGCAAGAGAGCGTGCTTGCAAACTCTTTGGCGCAGAACACGCAAATGTTCAGCCTCACTCCGGTGCACAGGCTAACCTTGCTGTTTACTTTGCTATGCTTGAGGTAGGCGACACCATCATGGGTATGAGCCTTGCAGAGGGCGGTCACCTTACTCACGGTTCACCCGTAAATATGTCAGGTAAGAACTATAACTTTGTTGCTTACGGTGTTGACCCCGAGACTCACGTTATTGACTACGACAAGGTTCGTGAGCTTGCTCTTGAGTGCAAGCCTAAGATGATTGTTGCAGGTGCTTCTGCATATCCCAGAGTTATCGACTTTGCAAAGTTCAGAGAGATTGCTGATGAGGTTGGCGCATATCTCATGGTAGATATGGCTCACATTGCAGGTCTTGTTGCCGCAGGTGTTCATCCCAATCCCGTTCCTTACTGTGACTTTGTTACAACTACTACACATAAGACTCTACGAGGACCCCGTGGCGGTATGATTCTCTGCCGTGAGGAGTACGCAAAGGCTATCGACAAGGCTATCTTCCCCGGTACACAGGGCGGTCCTCTGATGCACATCATTGCCGCAAAGGCAGTTTGCTTCGGCGAGGCTCTGAAGCCTGAGTTCAAGGAATACGGCGAGAACATTGTCAAGAACTGTAAGGTTCTTGCTGATGAGCTTATGAAGCGCGGCCACAAGCTGGTAAGCGGTGGCACAGACAACCACCTGCTTCTCCTTGACCTCCGTGATACAGAGATTACCGGTAAAGAACTTGAGGCACGTCTTGACGAGGTTAACATCACTGTTAACAAGAACGCTGTTCCCAACGAGCCCAGAAGTCCCTTTGTTACCAGCGGTATCCGTATCGGTACAGCTGCTGTTACAACCCGTGGCTTCGGTGAGGCTGAGATGGTGAAGATTGCCGAGCTCATCTCTGCTGCTATCAATGACTTTGAGGGCAATGAGGATAAACTCCGCGCAGAGGTTAAGGCTATCTGTGACAAGTTCCCCCTCTACGGCTGATAATATGATTTTTTTGTGGCGGCACAGTGATATTCTCTGTGTCGCCTTGACACATAATTTCGGAGGTGAGAGTTATGGCATCCCCCCTTGCTGACAGAATAAGACCTGAAAATCTTGAGGATATTGTGGGGCAGAAGCATCTGCTGGCTGAAGGAAAACCCCTCAGAAAAATCATAGAGAGCGGAGAGATTCCAAATCTGATTTTTTACGGTCCCTCGGGAGTGGGCAAAACCACCCTTGCTACATATATTGCAAGGAAAACAAATAAAACCCTGAAGAAACTCAATGGTACAACTGCTTCTACGGCTGACATAAAAGCAATTGTGGAGGAACTCAACACCTTTGCAGGCTTTTCGGGAATACTTCTGTATCTGGATGAGATTCAGTATTTCAATAAGAAACAGCAGCAGACTCTTCTGGAATTTATTGAGGATGGCAGAATAACTCTCATTGCTTCCACTACGGAAAATCCCTACTTTTATGTATATAATGCAATCCTTTCCCGAAGCACGGTTTTTGAGTTCAAGCCTGTTGAGGCAGAGGATTTGATTCCTGCTGTGAGGCGGGGTGTGGATATGATGGAAGCTGACAGGGGAGAGAGGGTTACCTTCACTGAGGATGCGATAAGTCAGATTGCACATTCCTGTGGCGGCGATGTGAGAAAAGCTCTCAATGCTGTGGAACTTTCCTACATTTCCTCAAAGGATACCGAGGAAGGCAAGGTGGTTGATGCTGAAATTGCTGCATCTCTTTCTCAAAAAAGCGTTTTTCGGTATGACCGTGACGGCGACGAGCACTATGATATTATTTCTGCATACCAGAAAAGTATGAGAGGTTCCGACCCGGATGCGGCACTTCATTATCTGGCACGGCTTCTGCACGCAGGGGATCTTCCTTCAGCTTGCAGACGGCTTATGGTATGTGCCTGTGAGGATGTGGGCCTTGCTTACCCCCAGATTATCCCCATTGTCAAGGCTTGTGTAGATATTGCACAAGCGGTAGGCTTGCCTGAGGCAAAGCTTCCGCTGGCTGATGCAGTACTTCTGGTATCGCTTGCACCTAAGTCAAATTCCGGACACGATGCAATTATGGCGGCAATGGCTGATGTGGAGAAGGGCAGAGCAGGCTCGGTACCCCGAAATCTTCAGAACAAACACTTTGATGGTGAGGATAATAAAAATCCCGGTCAGTTTTATCTCTATCCCCACTCCTTCCCTGATCATTACACACCACAACAGTATCTTCCTGACAATCTCAGGGATGCTCATTACTATGAATTCGGTGATAATAAAAACGAACAGGCATTCAAGATTTATTGGGATAAGATAAAGGGCAAATACGGTTTCTGAAGGAATAAATAATTAAGCAGACATAAGGTGCTTTTGTGGCACTTTTTTGTCTGCTTTTTTGTTTTTCAGCATATCTTCGCAGTTTAAAAACAAGGATAAAAAAAGCCAACGCTAAATTACATATTTTATCTGGGGCGTCGATAGTGTAGTGTTTAAGCGGTTTAGAGCAATTTTAGTAGATTTGAATCATTTATATTTGTAATATACAGAGGATAAAAAAATGCTATATATAATAGATAAAACTGGTATAAAAACCTTGGTAGTTATTCCATTGAAATAATGCTATATAAGAAAAATAATTTGACATATACTTTGTATAATTAGTATGTATGATAATATGTATTTTTCTATTCTGAAAAAACATAATAAAAGGAGGAATTTTTATGGCAAGAAGAATGCGTAGACTTATGTCTCTGCTGATTTGTCTGCTGATGGTTATGTCCGTTGCAACTGTTGCAACAGTCGCAACCGCTTCTGCAGCTTCAGGCGACACAGTCTATTGCGAAAACGCCGCAGGTTGGGGCGAAGTTTACTGCTACATGTGGAAAGACGGTAGCGGTGACAATCAGTCCTGGCCCGGTGTGAAAATGACTAAGGGCGATGGAAACCTCTGGTCATACTCTGTTACCGGTGATTGGAATATGGTTATTTTCAACAGCGGCAACGGCGGTACACAGACAGGGGATATGTCCTATCCGGGAAATGGCGGTTGCTTCAATAACAGCAGCAACAGCTGGTCTACTATTGACGTACCTACCAATCCCACAACTCCCACAACACCTACAACTCCTACTCCTTCCGGCAAAAACGTAGTTTACTGCAAGAACGAAGCAGGCTGGGGCAAGGTAAATGTCTACATGTGGACAGACGGTCAGGGTGACAACGGCGGTTGGCCCGGTGTTACTGCACAGAGTATCGGTGATAATGTATGGATGCTTGAGTACGATAAGGCTTATGCAAAAATCATCTTCAACGATGGCGGCGGCACACAGACAGGCGACCTTACTCATCCCGGCACAGGTCAGATGTATAACAATGCTACAGGTAAATGGGAAATCTACGATCCCTCACAGCTTCACATCAAGGGCTTCACTACAGACGGTGAGACAACACAGTACACCACTGTTGACATCAGACTTACCCTTGAGGCAGGCGGCGGTGAAGGAGAGCTTCTCTATAAATTTACTGCAGGCAACACCGTAATCAGCGACTTCAGCACTGATTCAACAGTTGTATGGACTCCCACAACAGCAGGCAGCTACACAGTTACAGCTACTGTTAAGGACTCCGCAGGTAACACCAAGAGCGAGACTCTTGCTTTCACAATCAAGGATATCAATAGCGAGGTTAAGCCCGTTATCATGTCCGTAAACTTCGGTGCATCCGAGACTCAGGTTAAGAAGGGTGAACAGGCTACTATTGATATTACTGCAGGCGGCGGTAACGTAGGCACAAAGCTCCTTTTCTACAAGGTTGTTATTACCGATCCTTCCGGCAACACCTCAAACGTTCCTTACTACACAACAAAGAACGCTTACAAGTTCACTCCCGCAGCTCTGGGAACATACAGTGTTGATGTTTTCGTACAGGGCTCCGATAACGCAACTGTTACAAAGAACTACAAGATTGAGAGCGTTTCCGAGTTTACTCCCGATGCAGACCTCAAGGCTTCTGCTTCTGTAACAGGCGACACTACAGTAGGCTCTACCGTAACCATTAAGGCAAGCGCTACAGGCGGTAAGGCTCCATACACCTACCAGTTCTCTGTAAACGGTCAGGTAGTTAAGGCTTACTCCTCCACAGCTTCCTACGCACTCAGCCTCACTAGTGCAGGTACTTACACAGTTGAGGTTGCAGTTAAGGATGCAAACGGCACGGTAGCAAAGAAAAACGTTACAGTAACAGCAACAGCTACAGATGTTCCCGTAAATCCCGGTGAAGGAAAGAAGGGCGATGCAGACTGTTCAGGTAATGTCAACGTTAAGGATGCAACAGAAGTTCAGAAACACGTTGCAGGCATTGTTACTCTGTCAGCACAGGGTGCAAAGAATGCTGATGTTGATAACAGCACATCAATCAATGTAAAGGATGCAACTAACATTCAGAAGTTTGTTGCAGGAATCATTACCTGGTAAGGAGGCTTAATTTATGAGTAAATTTGTTAAATTAGCATCTCTTTTACTCGTTTTTGCCCTTACTGTTTCCGTTGGGGTAGTCGGTATTTCTGCTGCAACTGAAAATACTGCTGAAGTGGCAGCTGATGCCGCTTCTGAAGGTATCACAGTGTACTTCAAGAGCGAAGATGTCAATCCCTATATTTACTATTGGAACGCACTTCCCAAGAATCTTGAAACAGAATACCCCGGTGTCAAGATGACTCCGGACTCAACCCAAGAGGGCGGAAATTGGTACAAGTACACATTCAAGGATTCTACAAAGGTCAATGTTCTGTTCACAGACGGCACTGCAGAGCTCGAGGGTCAGATTTCAGGTGAATCTGTCCGCACAGCAGGCACATGGTGGTGCAAGAACAACAGATGGACCAACTATAACCCCGATATCCCCAGAGATTTCAATACAAGCGACCTGAGAGAAGATACCATTTACTTTGTAATCACAACACGTTTCTACGACGGTGATACAGGTAACAACGTCCATTGCTGGGATGATACCAAGGCTAACAACCCTGATTCAGACCCTGCATGGAGAGGTGACTTCAAGGGTCTTGCCGACAAGCTGGATTATATCAAGGCTCTCGGCTTCTCTGCTATCTGGATTACCCCCGTTGTAAAAAACGCATCAGGCTACGATTACCACGGCTATCATGCTATGGATTTTGGCAGTGTTGACGTTCGTTACGAGTCCGATAATTTCACTTACGAGGACCTTATCAAGGCTGCTCACGACAAGGATATGAAAATTGTCCAGGACGTTGTTTGGCAGCATACAGGTAACTTCGGCGAAAGCTTCTTCTGCCCCGTATTCGAGAAGGACGAAACAGCAGACCTTGCAAATATTGAGGAATGTATGGTTCCCACAGATTATCTGCTCCAGTCCTACGGACTTGCTTCTCCCGAAGCATACTATCAGCAGAAGCCCGAGGTTCAGTATCAGCAGAGACTTGACCTGATGAAGAACCTGACCTCCACAGGTCAGAACTCCACAGGTTCACACCCTGATGAGACCGACTACACAATTAACAAGGTTTCATCCAGCGATAAGCTGAATCCCAATAACTACTATCATACAGGTTATTTCCAGAGCCTTAACTGGGACGACTGGACCTGTAAGTTTGCACAGATTGCAGGTGACTGCGTTGACCTCAACACAGAGAACCCCGCTGTTGCAAAGTACATTACAGACACCTATGCAAACTATATTGACATGGGCGTTGATGCATTCCGTGTTGACACCGTTCGTCATATCTCCAGACTTTCTCTGAATATGATGTACAACGATGCACTCAACGAGGCTGCAAAGGCTATCGGCAACAACAACTTCTATATGTTCGGAGAGATCTGCTGCCGTTACAGTCAGGTATGGTACCGTGGTCACGCCTGTGAATCTGTTCAGTTCTATACATGGGATGAGACAGATGCAAGCTTCAAGAACAACTGGAACTTCGATGTTAATGCAAGTGCAGAGGAAATCAACGAGAATATGAACCTCACACTTGACCATTACAAGAAGTATGACGGCACAGACAGTCAGCCCACATCCGATAACGCTTTCCTCAACGGTATTACATATCACACACCTGACTACTCCAAGTCTTCAGGTATGGGCGCTATCGACTTCCAGATGCATTGGTGCTTTGATTCTGCAGGCGGTGCATTCGGCATTGCCAAGGCAGGCGACAAGTATTTCAACGACTCCACTTGGAACGTTGTTTATGTTGAGTCCCACGACTATGCCCCTGACCAGAGTCAGGCTACACGTTTCACAGGCTCAACTCAGACATGGGCAGAAAACCTCTCTCTGATGTTTACCTTCCGCGGAATTCCTTGTCTCTACTACGGCGGCGAGGTTCAGTTCAAGGCAGGCGTTCAGATTGACGTAGGTCCCAACGCACCTCTTGAGAATACAGGTCGTGCATACTTCGGTGACTACCTCGAGGGTAATGTATCCGCTACTGATTTCAGCGAATACACAGCTACGGGTAAGGTTGCAGAGACTCTCAACAAGCCTCTTGCAAAGCACCTCACCAAGCTCAACGCTGTACGTCGTGCAATTCCTGCTCTCCAGAAGGGTCAGTACACAGTTGACTCCAAGTATGTATCAGGTAATATGGCTTACATCCGCCGCTTTACCGATGCAAACACCGACAGCCTTGCACTTGTTACCGTATCAGGCGGCGCAACATTCAAGAATATTCCCAACGGTAAGTACATTGATGCTATCACAGGCGATGTTCAGAATGTAACAAACGGTACACTCACCGTTTCCAATATCGGTACAGCAAACGCAAGAGTATATGTTTGCTGTGCATCCGGTTTCACAGGCATCGATGGTGCTATTGGTGAGACAGGCCTTACATATCTCAAATAATTCCCCCTTGATTTTTAGTTTATGTGATGTTTGCCCCGACGGGAGAGTCGGGGCAGGCATTCTGCAAAGCGGGGAATAATCCGATTAATGTGCAAAAGATTAATCTCCGTGGTTGCACTCAAAGGAACAAAGTTCAGATCTGACTGAAGATTTGAAGCTGATTTTAACTGATAATATTTATGGACTGAATATTAATTATCTTTTAGTAACGGAGAAAATTATTCTGTATCAGAATATTAATGTGACTGCACTATGACGGTCTATAAACGATACTATAACATTAAGGAGGAATGTGAATATGAAGCGTTTGCGTTGTATTCTTGCGCTGGTGCTTTGTCTTGGCATCTGTATGTCAGCAGGCATCTACTCCGCATTCTCGGCTGAAGAAGAAGTAGCTGAGACAGGCGCTGCAGGAATCACTATTCACTTTTATCATGAGGGTGGCACTCCCTACATCTACTATTGGAATGCTATGCCCCAGAACCTTGAGACTGCTTATCCCGGTGTTAAGATGACTGCTGACACAGCATCAGGCGCAAACTGGTATAAGTACTCTTTCCCCACAACTACAAAGATTAACCTTATGTTTACAGATGGTACAAACAAGCTCAGCGGTCAGCTTTCAGACGAGCTCAGCCGTACCAGCGATGCAACAAACAACTGGTATTACAAGGATAACAGATGGAGCAAAACTCCCAATCCCGATCCTGTAAGCCGTGATGACTTCCGTGAGGAGTCCATCTACTTTGTTATCACCACTCGTTTCTACGATGGTGACAAGGGCAACAACGTTCATTGCTGGGATGATAAGCAGGCAAACAACCCCGACAGCGATCCCGCTTGGAGAGGTGACTTCAAGGGTCTTGCCGACAAGCTTGATTACATCAAAGCCCTCGGCTTCTCTGCTATCTGGATTACTCCCGTAGTTGAGAACGCATCCGGCTATGACTACCACGGTTACCACGCATTCGATTTCGGTAAGGTTGACCCCAGATACGAGTCCTCTGACTTCACTTATCAGGATCTTCTTGATGCTGCTCACGAGAAGGGCATGAAGATTGTTCAGGACGTTGTTTGGAACCACACCGGTAACTTCGGTGAAGCATGGCTTGAGCCTCTCTTCACAAAAGAGTATGACAAGATTCAGGATCTGGGTACAGCAGACTGTATGCAGGTTCTCCCCGGCTCCGCACTTGCAAAGCACTATCCCAACTATGACAACCTTGATCCCGGCCTCCAGTTCCAGGCAAGACTTGACTGTCTGAAGGCTCACCAGAGCGGTCCTAATAGTGATCTTAACAAGCTCGAGCATTATCACCGCGAGACAGGCATGGGCTATGAGTCTCCCATTGAGCAGCAGGGCTCCATGGCTGGTGACTGTGTTGATATCAATACAGAGAACCCCGCTGTAGCAAAGTACATCACAGATACATATCTTGACTATGTAAATATGGGTGTTGATGCTTTCCGTCTTGATACAGAGAAGCACATCAACCGTTGGACTCTTAACAGTGCATACTTCCCTGCATTCCAGGGCATTAAGAACTTCTACATCTTCGGCGAGGTTTGCTCTCGTGTTCGTGAGACATGGAACCACAATATTCCTTCCTCATCACCTGCATTCTTTACATGGAAAGAGACAAGCAGTGCATGGATTGGCAACTGGGATACAAAGGATCCCACAGCAAACATCCAGAAGTCCATCAACCACTATGAGGCTTACAACAACCCCAATGGTGCTCCCACATCTACTAACGCATACCTCAACGGTATTACATACCACACACCTGACTACTCCAAGGCAAACGGTACCGGTGTTATCGACTTTACAATGCACTGGAACTTTGAGAATGCTTACAATGCAGTAAGAGCAGGTTATGCAGAGGACAGCTACATGAACGACTCCACTTGGAACGTTATGTACATTGACTCTCACGACTACGGTCCCGATGGTATGGAGAAGACTCGTTACAGCCTTGGTACTCAGGCTTGGGCAGAGAACCTTTGCCTTATCTTCACATTCCGTGGAATTCCTTGCCTCTACTACGGCTCTGAGGTTGAGTTTGCTAAGAATCTGCCTATCGATGTAGGTCCCAATGCTCCCCTTGCACAGACAGGTCGTGCATACTTTGGTGACTACCTCGAGGGTTCTGTCAAGGCAACAGATTTTGCCAAGTATACTGCATCCGGTAAGGTTGCAAGCACTCTGGATTCACCCCTTGCAAAGCACCTCCAGAAGCTCAATGCTATCCGTCACGCTATCCCTGCTCTCCAGAAGGGTCAGTACACTCACGACGGTGCATATGTAAGCGGTGGCGAGATGAGCTACATCCGTCGTTACACCAACAAGTCCGAAGGCGTTGACAGCCTTGCTTGTGTAGCAGTAACAGACGGCGCAACATTCAAGAATATCCCCAACGGCAAGTATATTGATGCTGTTACAGGCGATGTTAAGAATGTTTCAAACGGCACACTCACAGTTCCCTCCACAGGTAGAGGTAACATGAGAGTTTACGTTTGCTGCGCATCAGGATTTACCGGCATTTCAGGTGCTATCGGTCCTGCAGGTCAGTCTTATCTCAAGTAATTTAAAAGCATTTGAATCAGGCGAAGTACAGGTTGCTTCGCCTGATTTTTTCTTCTGTTTTATATGGTGAACATCTCTAATTTAAGTCACAAAATTTGTGCAAAAAGTGAAGATTAATAATCATAAAAAGTATTGCAGTTTTGAAATCATTGTAGTATAATATGTAAGACGAGAATATCTCGAAAGAATTATTTAGGAGGAGATTTCCAATGTTCAAGAAAATTCTTTGCCTGCTTCTGGCTCTTGTCACTGTTGCAGGTCTTGCAGTAATCGGCGCATCTGCTGCTGATGAGACAAAGTTCTACTTCGAGCTTCCCTCTGACTGGGGTTCACCCAAGGCTATCTACTGCCACATCTATGACATCAGCACAGGTACTGAGCTGGCAGCATGGCAGACCAAGAAGGAGAAGTGCACACTCGAGTCTGACGGCAGATACTCCTACGATCCCGTTGCAAAGAAAGTCGGTATTGCTGACGGCGTTGTTTACGGTATCATCTTCAGCAACGATGCAGGTATGGAGACATACACAACTCTGATGTCCACAGCTTGCTACGGCGACGCTCTCTACTGCAACGATACAAAGTATGAGAACCCCGTTGACAGCTCCAAGACAAGCCGCGCAGCATTCTGGAGAAACAAGAATGCAGCAGAGTACGGCCCCCTCATGCAGATTACCTCTATCGGTAACCTCGTAGGCACATGCATGGCTCCCGGTGCAACTGGCGAGTCTATGTTCAAGGACTTCCTTACAAACAACCTGACAAACGCTCAGACTTACTCCGGTAAGGACGATCAGGCTATCATCGACGATATGGCTAAGGACCTCGGTCTTGGTAAGACAAAAGTTGAGAAGCTCATCAAGGACACAGGCGTTACAGTTAAGTGGGATGCAGCAAAGTCCGGTCTTCAGGATGCTGACGATACTACCAAGCTTCCTTCCAACCCCGGTGCTATCGGTTCCGGTCAGGAGATGACAATCGTTTACATCGCTGTTGCTATGATGGTTGCAGCTGCAGGCGTTGTTTTCTTCGCACGCAAGAAGAGAGTTACTGAGTAATTTCTGTTTCTTCAATACTTAAACTTAAAACCTCCTGTCGTATGGCAGGAGGTTTTTTGTTGGTGCCTTTAGGTGTGGAAATAAACCCCCGGTTCAACCGGGGGAAAATAAAAAGCTTTAGCAAAAGAAAACCTCCGAGTATAATGGTAGTGTGTTTGGCGACGCATTACCTAAAATACAAGGAGGATTTTCAATAATGA
>JAFQNJ010000048.1 GCA_017395925.1 Ruminococcus sp.
CTTAATCATAGCACTCCCCTGAGTAGTCACCATTTTCTCGATAAGTCCGTCGTGGGAAGCCTTGATATTACAGGGAGTTTTCCATGATATTATATCGGGTTTTCTCACTTTTTCCTTAATCTCCACTTCTGCCTTTGAGCCTATGAGGTTTACGGACATCCAACCTATATCCTCATATTCCTGCATAATTTTTCTCTCTATCTCTGTATGGCTGAGTGTGCCCGCATAAACTCCTTCGCAGAGCCCTGCTTCGCGTAAACTTTCCCTCAGGGCACTTTCGCTGAGGGTGCTGATACCGTTTATGTCAATGCACCACACGAAATTCTGCATCAGCAAAGATATCATAAGAAAAATCACCAAGCCTATGAGGAGACCGTATCTGCCGCGGTTTCTGTGAATAATAAACGGAAGTCCTGCTTTCTCTGTTATTCTCAGCCTGACTCCTGCTCTTTTTGCAACCCGTCGGACAGAACGATACTGCGGTATAAGCATCGCGGCATATATCACATCTCCTTGGGGACGTATAGAGAAAAGCCTTATCCCCCTCTGATTGCATATATTGATAAAGCGCTCGGGGAATTTTCCGCTTATGCAAAACACAACATATCCTCTGAGCCATCTCAAAAACCTGTCTGCCACAATACCACCCTACAATCCGAATTCAATATTTGAAAGGTCGCCTTCTATAATAAGATTCGTTGGCGAAATACATCTGAGATTCATATTCTCTCCCGAGAATGCCACAATCCCCGCACCGGTCAACACGCTCACTCTGCTTTCACAGTATTCTACAATCCCCTTACTGCCCTCAAGGGTAACACTTCTGTTGTCGTCAATCTCAATATGAGGCACATCCTTTATCATATCTCTGACGGAATACGCAAGGGAAAAGCCTCTGTCCCGGGTCTTATCCTCAGTTTTTTTCTTCACACTTTCACCTGCTTATGTTTTATCATTAATTTTTATGCGAAAGCCCTCATATATATTAACGGTGAGAAAAATGAACGAAAATACAAGAGTGCAAAACCGCCGTCTCATAACCCTTTGGTGCTGGATATTACTGTCATTGGCGGCACTACTGATTTTTCCAAAAGAAGTGAGAAACGGCGGAAGCAACGGAGGGTATCTGTGTATTCAGGTGCTTATACCATCACTGATTCCTTTTACGGTGCTTTCGGATTTCGCCGCCCGCTGTGGCGTTCTGAGCAGAATCCCCAAGCCTCTCGGATTTCTGACAGAGAAGATTTTTGCTCTGCCGAGGGAGGCTTTAGCTGTAATACTTCTGTCTCTTATCGGCGGATATCCCGTGGGAGCAAAGAGCATCAGAACTCTGTTTGATAGCGGCACCATAAATAAAAATGATGCACAGAGGCTCTCTCTTTTCTGCGTAGCCTCGGGGCCCGGTTTTCTGCTGACTTATCTGGGCGGGGTTATGCTGGGGAGTCTGAAGACAGGCTACATTCTCCTTGCATCCCAGACTCTGGCAGTGGTGGCTCTGGGAATAGGAAGCCGCTTTATGAGGGAGAATAAATCTGTCACATTTAAAAAAGCTGCGACGCCCCTTGCTTCTGCAGGAGACTGCCTTGTTATATCCGTGTATGAAAGTGTGCGTACCATGGCAAGCATGTGCGGACTTGTGATACTTTTCTCTGCACTTGCGGAAATTTACCTGAGTCTCATAAAGTCAAAGGAGTTTTTAAAGCCGCTGGCAGCATTTCTGGAAATCACCACAGGCTCCAAGATCCTTGCCGAAAACGCCTCTCCTGTGCTTATTGCTTTCTTTACGGGCTTCGGCGGACTATGTGTGCATCTGCAGATATTCTCCATACTTAAGGGTATGGAAATCCCCAAACTCAGATTTATGGTTTTCAGAGCAACAGAGGGGCTGTTGTGCGGATTATTCACCTTCATACTCACAAGAATTTTCCCAACCGCCACGGAGGTATTCTCCTCGGTGGAGTGGGTATCCACAGACTCAAAATCAGGTGTGGCAGGATGCTTTCTGCTGATACTCAGTTCAGGCATTTTTCTCTTGGTTATCGGCAAAAAAGCCGCCGTTGCAAATCACAAGTTCAGGAGGTAATTACTTATGTGTGGAATTGCAGGATTTCTCAGTAACAAACGGGATATCTCCCAGATGAAAGATACTCTCTGTGCTATGTCCGAGACTCTCAGACGCAGAGGTCCCGACCAAAACGGAATGTATATAGAGAGCGATGTGGCTCTCATACACCGTCGCCTTGCGGTTGTGGACACCAAAAACGGCAGACAGCCTATGACTTATAAAAGAGGTGATGAAACCTACGTTATTGTATATAACGGTGAGCTATATAACACCGAGGAGATAAGGAAGGATCTGCTTCTTCAGGGGTTTTCCTTTTCATCATCAAGTGACACGGAAGTCCTTCTGAAAGCCTACGTCTGCTACAAGGAAAGGTGTGTTCAGAAGCTCAACGGCATCTATGCCTTTGCAGTATATGAGGTACACCGGAAAAGGCTTTTTCTCTGCCGTGACAGAATCGGCGTGAAGCCGCTTTTCTACTCTCTGAAGGACGGAGAGCTTATCTTTGCATCCCAAATCAAAACAATACTTATGAGCGAATCCGTGAGACCTGTTGTTGACACACAGGGACTTATGGAGATTCTGTTTCTGGGACCTGCAAGGACCCCTTCTGTAGGCGTATTCAGAGATATCAGCGAGATTCTCCCGGGAGAGTATGCTTTCTTCGAAAATGAAAAACTTACAAAGAAAAGATACTTTGAGCTTCAGGCAAAGCCCTTTGAAGAATCAGAGGCAGAGTGCATTGAGCATACCCGTTTTCTCATAAGGGACGCTGTTGAACGTCAGCTCGTGTCGGATGTTCCCCTGTGCACCTTCCTTTCGGGAGGTCTTGACTCCAGCATCATCACCCACATTGCCGCGGACCATTATCGGGAAAGCGGCAAGGGTCAGCTTAACACTTTCAGCGTTGAATACAAGGATAACGAAAAATTCTTTGAGAAAAGTCTTTTTCAGCCCAACCGTGACTATGAATATATAGAGATGATGGTGAAGGACTCCCAAACCCTGCACCATGAGGTTATACTTGACAACAAAGACCTCTGCGATGCCCTCAGGGAAGCGACCCTTGCCCGAGACCTGCCCGGTATGGCTGATGTGGACTCATCGCTTCTGCTTTTTTCACAGGCGGTTAAGAAAAATTTCACAGTTGCCCTCTCGGGAGAGTGTGCCGATGAACTCTTTGGCGGATACCCATGGTATCACAACCGCGACATACTTTTCTCAAGCGGGTTCCCTTGGTCAAGAAGTCAGGATGTACGCCGATGCATTCTCAGAAAAGGACTTCTGCCAAAAGGCGAGGAATATGTGCAGGAGCGGTACCTTGCCACCATAAAGAATGTGAGCAAACTCCCCACAGACTCCCCCACCGATGCCCGTATGAGAGAGATGTTCTCACTTAATTTCTACTGGTTTATGCAGTGCCTGCTTGACAGAAAAGACCGTATGAGTATGCACTGGGGACTTGAGGTGAGGGTGCCCTTCTGCGACCACAGAATTGTGGAATATGCCTACAATATGCCATGGGAAACAAAGGCTCTGGGCGGCAGAGAAAAAGGTATTGTGAGAAAAGCCTTCGAGGGAATTCTCCCCTATGAAATCTGCTACCGCAAAAAGAGTCCCTACCCCAAGACCCACAACCCCCTCTATATGAAATATGCCACCGATAAGGTGAAGGATATACTGAAAAAGAAAACACCTCTCACCGAGATGCTGGACTGCAGCGGAATAATGCAAATTGCGGAAAATCCCCTCAGCATCCCTACTCCCTGGTACGGTCAGCTTATGCGTGCTCCCCAGATACTCGCCTATATCATCCAGCTTGATGCCTGGTTTGAAGAATTCGGCGTAGAGATTGTGGCATAATATTGAAAAACTCCCCCTCCGATGATATAATAATCAGGAGGTGAGTTTATGAACAAGACAAGATATGTTGCTATGACAGAGTGGTTTCGTGAACACGGAAAAATCCGAGGCATACTTACATTTTTCTATAAATTCCTGCCCTATGTTTTCTGGATATCCTATCCCACTTTGCTTATTATCAAGGGATTCATCTCCATCGACCGCGACTTTGTGACTATGTTGGTGGTGCCGCCCTCGGTATTCGTGGGTGTCACCGTGATGCGAAAACTCATAAACCGACCCCGCCCCTATGAAAAATACTCCACAGCCTCGGTGATATACAAGGAGAGGAAGGGTTGCTCTTTCCCCTCCAGACACGCGGCATCCGCCTTCGTTATCGCCATGTGCGGATATGCGGTCTCCATACCTCTGGGAATTGTTCTGACGGTGCTTGCTTCATTGGTGGCACTCACCAGAATTCTCGCAGGAGTACACTTCATTTCCGATGTAGTCTTCGGGGCTTTGTTCTCCGTGGGTATAGCCTCAGTGTTCTTCTTCATAATCTGAATTAAATTCAACAAAAATCCGCCACACAGGTTTCTTTCCTGTGTGGCGGATTTATTCTACGGAAATTTATTCTTTTGCAAGGTCCTTTATTACTTCGGATGCCATTACAAGTCCTGCTACAGAGGGCACGAAAGATACACTTCCCACAGTTCTTTTTCCACCGTCATCAATAGGACTGTGGGGCACTGTGGGGATTTCTTCGGAATAAGCGGTTTTGAGATGTATAATACCCTTTTCCCGAAGGAGACGCCTCATTGTCCTTGCCAGAGGACAAACCTGTGTTTTCGAAAGGTCAGCGACCTTCACCATAGTGGGACAGAGTTTGTTGCCGAAACCCATTGAGCTGATTACTCTGACATTCAGGTTGAAGGCTCGGGTAATAAGCTCCACCTTTGAAGGGATAGAGTCAATGGCATCAATAATATAATCATACTTTGAAAGGTCTATACTGTCAGCATTCTCAGGAGTATAGAACATATCAAAGCACTCAACCGTCAGGCGGGGGTTAATAAGGAGCAGATGCTCCCTCATAACCTCTGTCTTCTTTTTGCCCACTGTACTGTCATCGGCAATTAACTGGCGGTTGATGTTGGTGACGGACACGGTGTCGCTGTCTACCAGAGCAATATGTCCCACACCCGAACGCACCACCGCATCTGCCGCGTGGCCGCCCACACCGCCGATGCCGAAGACGATAACCTTGGCATCCTTTATCCTCTCCATTGAAGTCTTTCCAAACAAAGCTTCCGTTCTTAAGAATCTGTCCATATATTCACCTTATTTCATGAGTTTCAGCAATTCTTCTTCGCTTAAAAATCCCTTTGCCGCACCTTTTTCGCCGATTTTCCAAGAGGCAAAGTATGTGGCTTTTCTGAGAGAATCCTCTGCATCGCGACTCTTTGCATAGAAATGAATGAATGCGGAAAAGAGGCTGTCGCCTGCACCCACGGTATTAATTACCTTGCGGGTTGTTACCGCAGGGATAAGCCTGACATCTGCACTATCCTTTGTCCTGAGCAGAGCACCCTTGTCTCCCATTCCCACAACAATAACGGAGTTTGAGTATTCCTCCATAAGCTTCAGTGAAAACTCCTCTTCTCTCCCCTTAATGGCTTCGTTGCTGAGAAAAAGAATATCTGCCGCTTTCATAAAACGAGAATTATACTCATCGTAAATATCACTGAGGCAATGGACATCGGTAGCAATAAGGGCACCTGTTTCCTTTGCGAGTCCAAGCATTTTGGCAGAGTAGTTTATGTTGCACATACAAATGATATCCGCATCCTTCACACCGTGCACAAAAAACTCCTCGTCGTAGGAAATTTCCTGATTATCCGTAAGGTCAGAGATAACATATCGCCTGCCGCTTTGGTCATAGAGCACCACCGACTGGGCTGTCCCTTTCGAAATCGGCAGTATGAATTCAGTGGAAATACCCTTGCTTTCAAGTTCTTTTTTTATAACATCGGCGGCAGTATCCTTGCCTGTTACCGAAAGAAGCCTCACCTCATCACCCAGAGTATTGAGTGCCGAGGCGACATTGAACCCAACACCTGCAGGATATGAAGAAACACCGAAGAATCTGTAATCAACGGGTCTGTATTCTATGGGGAAATTTTCCACCGAGGCGGTGGTCTCCATATTCACAAGTCCGCAAACCGCAACTGTGCTCACTTACTGTCACCTCACATCAGAATTACATTCTAATTTTATTATATTTTAAATCTTTCGTCAACTTTTGGATTAATTAATCATTCATATTGATTTGGTGAAAGGTTAAAATAAGGTTTGTGAGGTGAGAAGAAATGAGTAAAGTAAATAATACTTACCAAAGAGCCACGGGATTTTTTTCCTGTTTACAAAACAGCGTAACTTTTTTACTGCCGTTTTCCATATTCAGCGGCACAGTCCTGCTTGCAGCCTATACATCCGAATTACTGCAAGGACGTGACCTCGACGCCATTGGCGAAAGCGGCATCATCGCAAAAATCCTCTTCAGTCTATACAGTCTGCTCTCCGAATTTTTTCCCATAGTTGCCGCAGTTTCTCTCACCCTTTGTGCATCTTATATCGGTGCTTTGCCTGCTGTCCTTGCCGCAGAAGCGGTGTGCAACCGAGGCTATTCCATTCTGTCTCCTGAGGGAAGTATTGATGCCTCAGGGGGCTTGCTGGGTGCAGTATTTTCTGCTTTGCTGGGAGTTGTGTCATACAAAGTGATGCAGAAATTTCTGGAAAACCCAAAACACAAATCCTCTTTTGATATGCTGTCTGCTTTCGGGGCACTGATTATATCCCTGTGCGGTGCTTATTTGTTCACAAGTTTTGCAAAAGGTTTAGGATATCTCACCACAAGTCTTATGGCACTGTGGGCTGATAATGAGCTGATTATCTGTATTATCATAGGACTTCTGCTGAACTTAAACCCCGGCGGTGCATCATATATAGGTGTGTTCGCTTTTTCAAAAGCTATGTTCGCCGCAGAGAGGAATTTTATTTTTGCCGCTATGCTTTCTGCCACTATGGTGCCGCAACTTGCTCTCTCAATTGCCTCGGTGGTATTCAGGGCTAAATTTTCGCGGACAGAAAAAATCATCTTCCCCGTATGCTTTATTTTTGCACTGACGGGAATAAACACCGTCGCACTCTCTCAATATGTGAGAAATCCTCTTCTGCACTCTGTGGCTTATTGCACAGGAGGCGTTCTTTCCGCTGTGCTTTGCCTTATATTCGGATGTACCGCTTCGGACTTTGAGGGCGGAATTCTCTCGCTAAAAGGAGCGGAAAGCCCCCTTCTCATTGTAGCCTCGGCAATAGCGGGCGGAATAGCGGGTGCAGTGATACTGGGTCTTTGCAGACAAAAAAATCAGGTGCCCGAAGACACCTGACAAAATAAATACCGAACCTGTACTTTAAATAATTTTACCGCCGCCAAGGACAACCTCGTCACTGTAAATCACCAGCGACTGACCCGATGTCACCGCTCGCTGAGGCTCATCAAACCGAGCCTTCACAAGACCATCCTCGGTGATATCAATGGTGGCGGGTTGGTCAGACTGATTGTATCTGACTCTGGCGGTGGCTCTGAAGGGGAAGTTTATTTCTTTTTCAGAAATAATATTCACATCTTTCGCCAGAACGTCCCTCTGCATCAAATCTTCTGTAAGTCCCAGAGTGACGGTGTTTTTCTCCATATCCTTGCTGACCACAAACATAGGCTGAGGGAGTGCAAGCCCAAGACCCTTACGCTGACCTATTGTGTAGCAGACTGCACCCTTGTGAGTACCCAGCACCTTACCCTCCATATCAACAAAATCTCCGGGGGTAAGTGTTACTGAGCATTCCTTCTCCAGATATTCGTAGTAGTCGCCCTCTATAAAACAGATATCCTGACTGTCCTTCTTGTGAGCATTGACGAAGCCTTCTCTCTCTGCTATCTCGCGGACTTCTTCTTTGGACACATCACCGATGGGCAGAAGAAGATGAGAGAGCATCTTCTGAGTCAGATTATAAAGCACATAGCTCTGGTCCTTTTTGCGGTCTTCTCCGCGGAGGAGTCTGTATTCCCCTGCCGCATCATCAAAGATAACTCTTGCATAATGACCCGTTGCTACATATTCAAAGCCGTTTTTCTCGGCGTATTCAAAAACAAGAGGAAGCTTCACATATCTGTTGCAGTCAACGCAAGGGTTAGGAGTTCTTCCCGCTTTGTATTCATCTGCAAAACGCGATATTACTCTCTCCTTAAATTCAGCACGGCAGTCGGGATACACAAGGGGTATCCCAAGTTTCCCGCACACAGCCAGAGCATCGGCATAATCTGTGCTGCTCTCCTTGTCATAGAGGCGGAGCATTATGCCGCTGACTTCATAACCTTTTTCTTTGAGTATATAAGCAGCGACGGCGCTGTCAACGCCGCCGCTCAGTGCTACAAGGACTTTTTTACTCATACTGAGCATTCCTTTTATTTATAGATTTATCAGAACTTGGGGATATTCTTCAGCGCATTTGCGATTTCCTCGTCGGTGGGAGCATAGTCATCCATCTTGCCGTCGTGGAACTTCTCGTATGCATACATATCAAAGTAACCTGTACCTGTGAGTCCGAATACGATGGTCTTCTCCTCGCCTGTCTCCTTGCACTTCATTGCCTCATCAATGGCAACCTTAATGGCGTGGCTTGACTCGGGAGCAGGAAGAATACCTTCAACGCGAGCGAACTGCTCGGCTGCCGCAAAGACCTCTGTCTGCTTCACGGATACTGCCTCCATAATGCCCTGGTCGTAGAGCTCGGAGAGGACGGAGCTCATTCCGTGGTATCTCAGACCGCCTGCGTGGCTGGCAGAGGGAATGAAGCCGCTTCCCAGAGTGTACATCTTGGAGAGAGGACAAACACGACCTGTATCGCAGTAATCATATACGTAGGAGCCTCTGGTGAGTGTGGGACAGGATGCAGGCTCAACTGCAATGAACTTGTAGTTAGCCTCGCCGCGGAGCTGTGCACCAACAAAGGGAGAGATAAGTCCGCCCAGGTTGGAGCCGCCGCCTGCACAACCGATGCTGATATCGGGAGTGATGCCGTATTTATCAAGAGCCGCCTTGGTCTCAAGACCGATAATAGTCTGGTGCAGAAGCACCATATTGAGAACGGAACCCAGAACATAGCGGTAACCCTCGGTGGTGGTAGCCTTCTCAACAGCCTCGGAAATAGCACAGCCGAGAGAACCTGTGGTACCGGGATGCTCCATAAGAATCTTCTTACCTACCTCGGTTTCGGTGGAGGGAGAAGGAGTAACGGATGCACCGTAAACTCTCATAACCTCACGTCTGAAGGGCTTCTGCTCGTAGGAGCATTTTACCATATAAACCTTGCAATCAAGGTCGAAGTAAGAGCAAGCCATGGAGAGAGCTGTACCCCACTGACCTGCGCCTGTCTCGGTGGTAACACCCTTGAGTCCCTCTTTCTTTGCATAGTAAGCCTGTGCAATAGCAGAGTTGAGTTTGTGGGAGCCTGAGGTATTGTTACCCTCGAACTTGTAGTAAATCTTTGCGGGAGTCTGGAGCTTCTCCTCAAGGCAGTATGCACGTACAAGAGGAGCAGGACGGAACATACGGTAGAAGGAGCGAATCTCCTCAGGGATTTCGATGTAAGCATCGGTTGTGTTGAGTTCCTGCTCTGCAAGCTCACGGCAGAACACCTTGGAGAGTTCCTCAAGGGTTGCTTCCTCGTGAGTTTCGGGATTCAGAAGAGGAGCGGGCTTTTTCTTCATATCGGCACGGACGTTGTACCATGCCTTGGGCATCTCTGACTCCTCAAGATAGATTTTGTAAGGGATTTTCTGCTCTGACATTAAAATCATTTCCTTTCGTCTTTGCCACTTGTCAGATATCGGCAAAGTGTGATTAATTGGTAGGGATAAAAACAAAAGCTCCTGTCCCTAAATTCTGCAGGGACAAGAGCGATAATTACTCCTGCGGTGCCACCCGGCTTGGTGCTGAAAGCACCCACTTTAGCGTACATAAATACGCCGTCTCCCATAACGGAGAGTCACCCGTCTCACCTACTCTCGAAACGATTTCGGCTCGCCCTCAAAAGACCATTCACAAATGCACCTTGCACCGCCTTACACCAACCGACGGCTCTCTGCGCCAAGAAAACACAAGCTACTTACTCTTTCTCATTGGTTTGAAACATATCTTATCACAGTAAAAGGGCATTGTCAAGTTTTTTATCATATATTACCCTCATAAAAAGCAAACAGAAACAAGTGGTGCTTACATACGAAATGCGACACGCACCGCCTTGACAAAACCGCCGCAATAATATAGAATATTTTTTGCAAATCGATGTGCGCCCGTAGCTCAGCAGGATAGAGCGACCGCCTCCTAAGCGGTAGGTCGGAGGTTCGAATCCCCTCGGGCGCGCCAGATGCCGTCTCACAAGAGGCGGCTTTGTTTTTACTTGCTCGTCACAAAATCCACAACACATTCGTTTATAATTTCTTACATCACTTAATTGTATTGAAATTTCAATATGTTTGTGGTATATTGATTAAACACATAGAGTTAATCTCGCTTGTAAAAAAATAACTGCCACCGGGTAGAGTAATGCAAATGCATTCGTTTACACATCGTTAGGTCTTTGAAGATGTGTATGCGGATGCTTTTTTTAGGAGGTCAGCATATTGAACTTTAAAAAGAAAGCACGATACTTTTCAGTGGGAGAGCTTATATTGTGGAGCATATCCGTCATATTCATCTTGCTCTCTTTTGTACTTTTCGATAGAGAAAACTATCTGACTTTATGTGCATCGCTTGTCGGTGTTACTTCTCTCATATTCAACGCAAAAGGCAACCCCATCGGTCAGTTCTTAATGGTAATATTCAGCATTCTTTACGGAATCATCTCACATTCTTTCGCATACTACGGCGAGATGGTTACTTATCTGGGTATGACTATGCCGATGGCAATATTTGCCCTTATTTCCTGGCTGAGAAATCCATTCAACGGAAACAAGTCTGAAGTAAAAGTAAACACAATAACGAAGTTCGAAACAATACTGATGTGGTTGTTATCGGCAGTTGTCACTCTCGTATTTTATTTTATTCTAAAATATTTTAATACCGCCAACATAATACTAAGCACCCTCTCTGTGACAACAAGTTTTCTGGCGGTGTACCTTACCTTCAGAAGAAGTCCTTATTTTGCTTTGGCTTATGCCGCCAACGACGTTGTGCTTATTGTGTTGTGGGTTCTTGCAAGTATATCGGATACTCATTATATTTCCGTTGTTGTATGCTTTATCGCATTTTTAGTGAACGACGTATATGGATATTTAAGCTGGCGAAAAATGAGAATCAGGCAAGCAGATCATAAAGACGGGTAATGTCTGAGTTCTTTTCTTTATTATATTAAATAAAACAAAATTAATAATACATTCATTGATTAAATTCCCGTATCGTGGTATAATCCCTGTGTTTTAAATTCCGAAAAGAGGTTTTATTTTTAATTATGGTAAAAGCTATACTTTTTGATTTGGACGGAACTCTGCTTCCCATGGACAATGACATTTTCACAAAGACCTACTTCTATCACTTAAGCGAAGCCGCCAAGGAATGGGGCTACACCGACAGAGATGTTCTTATCAAGGCTGTGTGGAACGGCGTTAAATATATGTATGCAAACGACGGCAAGGTTACCAACGACGTGGTTTTCTGGAAGGGTTTTTCCGATGCATACGGCAAGGACTGCTCTGTGGATTCAAAAAAGTTCGACACCTTCTACTCCGACGGCTTCACCAAGGCAAAGGCGGCTACCTTCCCTGCACCTCTCGCCCCTGAGGCGGTGCGTCTTGCAAGAGAAAAGGCTGAAAAGGTTGTGCTTGCCACCAACCCCATCTTTCCCAGAGAGGCATACAGACAGCGTCTCTCATGGATAGGACTTACTATGGAGGATTTCGACCTTGTGACAGATTATGAGAACTCCCGCTTCACAAAGCCCAACACCAAATACTATGGGGAAATCCTCGAAAAAATCGGTGTTGATGCAAGTGATGCCGTTATGATAGGCAACGATGCCGACGAGGATATGGCACCTGCCATGGCACTCGGAATGAAATTCTTCTTGCAGAATGACAATGTCCTCAACAAAAGCGGCAGAGAGATAAACTGTGAATTCGGCGGCTATGAGGATATGATTAAATTCCTTGGCTCACTTTAATTTTTATTCCTTACAATAAATATAACATTTGCTGACTTTTATTGACAAGTCCCCTCGCAGATGGTATAATTTGAGAAGTTTATATTTTAGTTACATATTCCAAAGGCTATGACCGGGAAGAAGTAAGCATTTATGTGTGTTTTCAGAGAGTCGGCGGTTGCTGTGAGCCGATAGCTGCTATTTGCCCAATACATCCCGAGAGCTGCACACCGAAGGTTTTTTAACTTGTAGGCTGTGACGGTCCGCCCGTTACGCGGTGAGAGTCTATGACTCGCAGAGGCTTTTTGCCGCAAGGCAATAAGCAAACTGAGGTGGTACCACGATTTATTCGTCCTCAAAAGTACAGCATCCCCTGTGCTTTTGGGGATTTTTTATTTGGAGGTTTTACTATGACTATTATTGATATGCTGGAGAATAACGCCGCGCTTTATCCCAACGACACCGCTCTGGTGGAAATCAATCCCGGTCAGCCCGAGACCAGACGTCTCACATGGCGCGACTTCGACCTTGTTCAGGGTACGGAGAAAAAGTTTTTCCGCAGAGAAATAAGCTGGAGCGTCTTCAACGAGAAGGCAAACCGCTTCGCAAATGCTCTCAGAAACCGCGGCATCAAAAAGGGTGACAAGGTTGCCATCCTGCTGATGAACTGCATTGAGTGGCTTCCCATATACTTCGGTATTCTCAAGACAGGTGCTCTTGCGGTGCCTCTCAACTTCCGCTACTCCAGCGACGAAATCGACTACTGCCTCACACTTGCAGAGTGTGATGCTCTTGTTTTCGGTCCCGAGTTCATCAGCCGTGTGGAGCCTATTGTAGAAACCATCAGCAAAAACAGACTTCTCATTTACACCGGTGTTTCCGGCTGTCCCATTTTTGCCGAGGACTACAACGATATGACTATGGAGTGCTCCTCTCAGTTTGAGAACATTGGTCTTACCGAGGATGACTTTGCTGCTATCTACTTCTCCTCGGGTACTACAGGCTTCCCCAAGGCTATTCTTCACAAGCACCAGAGCCTCACCCACTCCGCCAGAGTTGAACAGAACCACCACGGTCAGACCAAGGACGACGTTTTCCTCTGCATTCCTCCTCTCTATCACACAGGAGCAAAAATGCACTGGTTCGGCAGTCTTCTTTCGGGCGGTAAGGCAGTTCTCCTCAAGGGTACCAAGCCCGAGTATGTTCTTGATGCGGCATCCAAAGAAGGCTGTACCATTGTATGGCTTCTTGTCCCCTGGACTCAGGATATCCTCAATGCTCTGGACAGCGGAGAGATTAACCTCTCTGACTACAAGCTGGACCAATTAAGACTTATGCACATCGGTGCTCAGCCTGTTCCCAGAAGCCTTGTAAAGCGTTGGAAGGAATACTTCCCCCACCATCAGTACGATACAAACTACGGTCTCTCCGAATCCATAGGCCCAGGCTGTGTTCACCTTGGTGTTGAGAACATCCACAAGGTTGGTGCCATCGGCAAACCCGGTTACGGTTGGGAGGTAAAAATAGTTGACGAGAACAACTCCCCTGTAGAAAAAGGCGAGGTTGGCGAGCTCTGCGTCAAGGGTCCCGGCGTTATGACCTGCTACTACAACGACGAAAAAGCCACCGCGGCTTCCATCAAGGACGGCTGGCTCTACACAGGCGATATGGCAAAAGAGGACGAGGACGGCTTCATCTTCCTTGTTGACAGAAAGAAGGACGTTATTATCTCGGGCGGTGAGAACCTCTACCCCGTTCAGATTGAGGACTTCCTCAGAGGCTACGAGGCAATCAACGACGTTGCGGTTATCGGTCTTCCCGATGAGCGACTTGGCGAAATCGCCACTGCTATTATTGAGCTGAAGGAAGGCTACACCGCCACCGAGGAGGACATCAA
>JAFQNJ010000049.1 GCA_017395925.1 Ruminococcus sp.
GTCCCAGAATATCTTTCGCAAAGCCGATAAACTCTTCACCTTCAGGAGTAAGGCACATTCCCTTTGCACTTCTGTCAAAGATTGAAATACCAAGGTCAGCTTCAAGTTCCTTTATGGAACGGCTTATATTAGGTGCCGCTATGAGCAAAACTTCGCTTGCTTTTCCAAGAGAACCTGCCTTTGCCACTTCTACTGCATATTTCATATGTAAAATATTCAAGCTCTCACCGTCCAAAATGAATTCTCCAATATTATAACACATTTAAATACAATATTCAATCTGCAAAGACATTGTAATAAGCCTCTCCCAAGAGAAAGGCTGAAATGATATAGATCCCCATATCATTTCAGGCAGAGACTGTCGCTTTTTACTTAGAAAATCGATTGAAGATTGCAATTCAGTATGATATACTAATAAAAACTGTCACAATCTACTTTTTTCAAATTCAGGTGAATAAAATGAAAAAAACATACGCAACCTCTATGCCTAATCACATTGGTGCTTTTTTGAAAGCAAGCAAATGTTTTTCGACTCTTGGCATTAACATAACCAGGGTAAGCTATGACAAAGCCATCGACTCACACATGCTGTTTTTGGATGTCGAGGGCACAAAAGAGCAACTGAAGCAAGCTGATATAGAACTTGAAAAAATCGGATATCTTCAGAACAACGCAAACAAATCCAGTATTGTTCTGATTGAATTTCGTTTACCGGATGTACCGGGTAGTGTTACTGATGTATTGCAACTGATAAATGAATTCAACTTCAATATTTCATACATAAACTCACAAGAAAACGGTAGCGATTATCAGTACTTCAAGATGGGTCTTTATGTAGAGGACAGCAACAAAATTACAGAGTTTATAGCTCAGGCTGAGAAGTTGTGCAAAGTAAGAGTTATTGACTACAACAGCAGCGAAAGAGTTTATGACAACAGTATCTTTTATACAGCATTCATCCACGGTCTTTCACAAATGCTTGACCTTAACGAATCTCAAAAAGATGGACTTTTGGTGTACTCTAATCTTGCTATGCAAACTCTTGACGAACAAGGTTTATCGCCTTACCGCACATTTGACAGTATCAGTAAATTTGCAGAGCTTCTGTCAAAATACAAAGGAGAGGAATTCTCACCAAGGATAACATCCCATAAAATCACAGAACACACAGAGATTATTCTTATCGAACCTCCTTGCGGTAGCAATACAGCGATTATTAAAAATGGTGACAAGTTGCTGTTTGTGGACAGCGGATATGCGTGTTACAAAGAAGAAATGCAAAAACTTTTCAAGTCAATCATCCCTGATTTTGACAACGCAAGAAAAAGTGTGCTTGTTACCCACGCTGACGTAGACCACTGCGGTTTGCTTGATATATTTGATGAGATTATTACCAGCAAGAAATCTGCTGATTGCTTAAAAAACGAGTACAAAAAAGAAAACGGATTCAGAGAGGAAAACCCTCTACACAAGCCATATATAAACATATGCAAAATTCTCACAGCATACAATCCACCAAATCCCGAAAAGTTAAAAACTCCTTGGCAAGACATAAAACTGCTCAGAGAACCTCTTACTCAGATTGGTTTCTTTGATTTTGCCGATTTACATTTTGAAGTTTATGAAGGCAAAGGCGGCCACCTGCCCGGTGAGATCGTTCTTATCGACTACGAGCACAGCATTGCTTTTACAGGCGATATTTACATAAATATTCACGGTCTTACCGCACAACAAGCAGAGTACAATCAATACGCACCGATACTTATGACTTCGGTTGACACCGATCCTCAACTGTGCAAAGCAGAAAGAGAAGCTATCATCAGAAGACTCGGTATAGGTGATTGGAAAATTTTCGGCTCACATGGTGCCCAAAAAGATTATAGTGTAAAATAAAAAAGCGTTGCATTTAGGTTTTTTCCTTTATGCAACGCTTTTGCTTTTACAGTATTAAAAAATAACTTTTACTGTAGTTCCTTTATTCACTTCGCTATCAAGCTTTATTGTACCACCATGACAAGCTACTGCGTGTTTGACAATAGATAGTTCTAATCCTGTACCGCCTGACTCTTTAGAATGACTTTTATCAACCCGATAAAAACGCTCGGGTTGCTACTATGCCCAAAAAGACGTGCGTATAACAGCACAAAGTGAGTTTGTCATATGCTTATGCGATCTGGGTAATTACTAGATGTGCAGATACAGGTCTTGTTCCCCCTGCGAGGGGTGTGATTGTCAGCGCCGCATTGCCTGCAGGGTTTCGCACTGTCAACACCGAATCAACTGCAGTAGTTGTCACAATAGCCATACCTACAATTTGTGATGCACCTGCGGCTCTGCCAAATACAGTATATGCCAAATCCTCGCCGTCGAGCGTTAGCATTAACTGACCCGCCTCATCTACGCTTACCTCAAAGAATATCTGATAAGTTCCGATCTGAGACAGATTGAAGGAATCCGCTCCAAGTCTGGAGATATCGGCTCCGCTGTTGGGACCGTCCTGTGGGAAACTGACGTCAGTTCCCGGAGCTACTGTTGCCGCGTTATCAGGTGGCATCAATGCATAAAAATCAGCATAGTTTAGTACGCCGCCTGCAGGACCCTGAGGACCGACGGGACCTGTTTTGCCAAGGTCTATTTCATAATATTCTGTCTTGTATTGAAGAGTCACTTGGAATTATACTTTTCTATTCACTGTATCTTAAAAACTATATTTTTCTTGTATTCAAAACATCTCGCAATTATAGCCACACATTCATCTATTATTGCTACGACCCACGATATACACGGAAAAATTTTTAAACCACTTTTGTTATTATTGAAAACAATCATAATTTATGCTACACTTAATTTATCAGATCATCATTCTATATTTTCATAACAGAAACGAGTGTTACTTATGAAAAAGGTCGGAAAAACCATATTGACTGTAATAAGCGGTCTCTCTGTTGCAAGTTTGATATTCTGGACAGCACAGTATTATCTTGGTGCTTTGTCACATCTTTACTATAGTCGGGATGTTGTAGTCAGCGTATATCTCTTTATCGGCATCTCTGTCCTTTCACTTGCGGTTTTTACGGCTATTGTAATTATGATGTACAGATGTAAAAAAGTAATCAGTATTATCTGTGCAATCCTGCTTATATTATTTATACCTGCCGCTCTTTTAGGTTCGTTTATTGATATGCTTGCTTTGGGTATTTCAGGTCCTAACGGATGCTCACACACTACGGATATAGAGAATTACGGAAAATATGATGATAATATGTCAATTTCCTACTTTCCTGATTCCATCACCGAAGATATGACCGTGGTTGATTTTTCATATTACTACAAATATGTAGATATCTCTCATACAGATTTATTCCTTGAAGTACGATTCAACAACAAGGAAACAATGGATAAATACTTAACAACAGCAAAAAGTGCTTTTTCTAAAAACGGAACTCTGACATATCAGAATCCCTATAATCCCATATACACAGACATAATTGAAAACACATGGGTATCATTATCCGCCAATGACGGATACCTGGCATCTTATATTGAATTTGGTAATTTTGATTCTTACAAATATGTTGATATGAACTACAGCTCAATTTCCTACTCTTATGAGGAGCTTACAATAATCTATAACTACACATATATCGCAAGCGATATAGAGGTAGGTAACAATCCCGATGATGGCGAATACTATCCAAAATTTCTTGAACGATTCAACGTAGAGTGGAATCCTGAAAACACTTTTAAATATGAATATATTGAGGAATAGTTTTACTTTTGCAAGCATAAAATATCCGAAAAAGTATACTGAAAAAATCCCCTTGCCGCAGTTCACCTATAATCTGCAACAGGGGATTTTATTATTTGCGTATAACGCATCCTTCAATATTGCTTTCGCAAGGTATGTGTGGTAATATTATGTCAGGATTTGTCACATTCAAACAGATAAAGAAGGTTATGCTATGTCTTTAGTTCCTGCTAAATGCACCCAGTGCGGTGCAAATCTTATAGTTGACAACACAAAGGATGCCGCTGTATGCGAGCATTGCGGTACTGCTTTTATCATTGAGAAGGCAATTAATAATTTCACCCTGACAGGCAACCAAAGCATTATAATAAACTCCGCCGTAATCAATGTGCAAAGTACTGCACCATCTCAAGATAGTGCAGCTAACACCCCCTCTGCAGAAAAACTTCTGCTTCGTGCTGAGGAGTTTGAGCAGTCGGGAGATTTTTCACGCGCACTTGAATACTATAACAAAGTGTTGGATTTAAACCCCTCGGACAGCACTGCGAAAGACGCTGTTGACCGAATAAACAACCGTGTTATTGCTGAAATCACCCTAACCCCTTTCGGAAGTTCAAAGAGCACCCTGACTCTTACACGAAGTGAACTGATACACGTAACCAAAAAGGGACGGTTCGTCTACCCCACAAAAGCTATTACATCTGTAAACCGACAGTACGCATTGCTTTCGGTAACTTTATCTTCACAGACAAAGCCTCTGGAGTTTCCCGTGGGAAAACCTGTACCCGCCAAAGTTATGGAAACCGCGCTGATTAAGGTGATTAACGAAAGGTAAGCTTTGCTCGGTGTGAAAAATTCCTACATACTGACAGCATAATATAAATTGCAAAGGATGATTTATTTGATAGAGATTCTTAGAGAATTCTTCGGTGTCGGCGGATATACCCGCGAACCTGAAGGCTATATGTCAGCCGAGCATCTGATATTTGTATCGTCCCTTATGGTGCTGATGATAGCCGCGGCGGTATTCTTGGGAATCAGAAACAGAAACAGAGATTACAAAGAGAAGAATCGTGTCATCACCCGGGCGGCACTTCTCATTGACAGCTTTGAAGTTTTCAAAATTGTTATGATGTGCATCATCAATAACGATCCTATGAAATGGATTTACGAGCTGCCCCTTTTTCTGTGCAGTATTCAGCTCATCGCCCTGCCCCTTGCCGCTTTCTCTAAAGGCAGAATCAAAGAGGCGTCCCTTGACTTTGTATCTATATTCGGATTGCTGGGCGCAGTTCTCGGCACCTACGCCGCAGGTCAGAACTACGCCAGTTACCCTGTGCTTTCTTTTGACAATGTGATATCGGGTATCACCCACTCAATCTCGGGCTTTGCCGCCCTCTACATCTTCATCTCGGGCATGGCAAGCATGAAAAAGAAGAATATGCCCATCACCTTCTCCATTCTGCTTTCCTTCTGCGGTGCGGCATATCTTGCAAACATTCTGATTGATTACAACTATATGTTCCTTATGCGGGGTGACGGCACACCCTACGACATTGTCTATAATCTTGTGAACGGTAATCCCATTCTCTATCCCCTTTTTGTTGTGCTGCTGTTTATAGTTTACATAGCCCTTTTCTACGCCGTATACTTCCTTGTCTCTGCAAAAAGCAAAAAGAAACAGAACAAATAAAAACTGCCCCGCAATATGCATCAGCATACTACGGGGCATTAATTTTAAAGTTTATTATTCTTATTCGGAATATTGTTCTGTTGACTAAACAACCTTTTCAGAAGATATATCAGAAACTTCCGCCGCCCTTTGAGGCACCGCCGCCGGATGAAAAGCTTCGTCCGTTGCTGCTACTATTGCTCTGGGGCTTCACAACTCTGCTGACATTACGATAGAGGAAAATATTCCTGTTTTCCGTGAGTTTGAAACTGCCGTCAACCACGTAATCACGGGCATCAGCCTTACTTCTCACAGATTTAAGCTGTCCCTTCATCACCGCAGTTACAATAAATGCAAGCACAATACCAATGGCAAGTGCCACAAAGAAGCTGATGCAAAAGCTGAAGGGCTCGGTGTAGGGCTTTCCGTTTTCAGCCATTTCGAAGAGTTCATCGCAACCGTCGATGAATGCACTGAAAGCATCATAATACTCGCCCTCGGAAAGAAGTGGTTCAAACTTGTCGGCAAGGTAATTGAAGCCGTCTTCATTAACAGCCTTGTGAGCAAGACCTCTGCCGTAATACTCCCACTTGCGACTGCCCATATCCACCAGAAGAATGCAGGCATTATCGCTGTCTTCGTATGAAAGCTCGCCGTAGAGTTCCTCGGCGTAGTCGCCGTCTCCGTCAGCTTCACCTTCTTCTGTTGTGAAAATGACCACATCACAGGAATACTTTTCGCTTATCTCTGCCAGTTGCTTTGAAATTTCGGTATTCTCCGTGGAGGAAAGAAGCTCTGCGTTATCCACAAGCAAGGTTGTGGACATTGCCGATGCACTCATACAAAGCGGCAGAGAAAGCATCAGTAACGCAAGGATAATTGACAATACTTTTTTCATCTCAGCCACCTCCTCAACTAAGCAGATAAATGATATACATCGCCGCAAACGAAACGGCAGATGCAACTGCACCGATACCGAAGAACCATCTGAAGAAAGCACCCTTATCCATGGGAAGGTCACCCACAAACTTGCCTGTCTGTCCGTTCATGGCAAAGGTATATTTTTTGCCGTTGTAGGTGGTGTTGAGAAGCCACACGGGATAGAGAGCATACTTTGCCTCAGAATTCTTGAGGGCAACGCTTGAGGATTCTGTGGTCACGGTGGCAAAGCCTGTGACAGTCTGTCTGAAAGCCTCCTCTGCAGAGAATTTGATTCTCTGATTTGCTCTCTCTATACTGCTCTCGGCATCAACGTCGTATCTGTCAGCAAGGTAACCTGCCAGGTATGCTGTCTGGAAATCCACAGCCTCCTTGAAATCGAAGGGCTCGATGGACTCCATCAGGGTATCGTCCATCTTCTCGCTGCCGTCTACGGGAACCTGTGCAAAGCCTATCTCGCCGCCACGGATAGCCGCATAGTGGCTGGTTTCGGTATAGATATACTTTGAGTCGCTCCATGTGCGGCTTCTGGTTGCCTTGTATCTGATGTGAGAGTCGGTATCTGCACCGAACAGCCAAACAGGTACATACACACCCTTGATTTCATCAATATGATTCTGGTCCTTGAAGAGCTTGGGAAGCAGAGTCTTTCCTTTGATATGACTCAGGTACTTCTCCTTTGCCGCTTTCTTATCCAGCTTGAAGGGGATAACATAATCAGGCTTCAGCATTCCCGAAACCTTACCCATCATTACAACAGGGTTGTCACAGTAAGGACAGGAAGTCGCCGCGGTGGTGCTGTCACATACTATCTCACCTCCGCAGGACTGGCACACATAAGAGGCAAGATTCTCATCCTCTCCCTCTGACCACTCTGTGCCGGGGGTGGTATCCCATGTCATATCGTCTGTGGGCTCATTTTTAAGAGCATCATCGTATTCTTTTAAAACATCCATCTCGAACTCCGTGTCACAGTAGGGACACTTCATCTTCTGGACAGTTGTATTGAATTCAATGGCGCCGCCGCAACAGGGACATTTATATTCCTGAAGAACTGCCATACAAATCACTCCTTTATAGGTAATACATAAGCATCCTTCAAAATAACACCTTCCATTTAAACAGAAGGTGTTATTTTTTTGGTAAAGCTATTTGTTGTTAAGTCAAAATTAATTATCAGGTGATGTCGGAATCATCAAAGAGGTCGCCGCACTCGGGACAGAACTTGGGAGGATTGTGGGGATCCTCAGGAGTCCATCCGCACTTATCGCACTTATAAACGGGTGCGCCTGCAGGCTTCTTTGCGCCGCATTCTGAACAGAACTTTGTCAGGTTTACTGTACCGCACTGACAGGTCCAACCCTGAACCTCGGGCTTCTTCTGACCGCACTCGGGGCAGAACTTGCCTGTTGCAGTGGCACCGCATGAACATTTCCAGCCGTTTTCTGTCGTGGGTTCAGGCTTCTTCTGACCGCATTCGGGACAGAACTTGCCTGTTGCTGTGGCACCGCACTGGCACTTCCAGCCTTCCTGAGCAGGAGCCTGAGTCTGCTGTGCCGCCTGCTGTGCCTGTTGCTGCTGATTCATCTGGAAGTAGTTCTGGGCATTCATGCCGCCGCCTGCGTTCATTGCCATACCCATACCGATGAAGCCGTTCATTGCTCCGCCCTCGTTTGCGGCTGCACTACGCATTGCATCTGCCTGTGCACCTACAAGCTCTGCACCTGCAAGACCGGGATTCTGAAGTCTTGCTGTGAACTGTGCCTGCTTGATCATCTCTGCATCCTCGGGAGGCAGAGTTACGGGATTGAGGGCAACGGACACAACCTTGATACCGCGGAGCTCTCCCCACTTAACGGAGAGTGCCTCGTTCATTGCATTGCAGATATCCTCGTTGTGGTTTGAAAGCTGATTGGGACGAAGCTCCATCTCGGAGAGCTTGCCGAATGCAGGTGCAAGTGCACTGATGAACTCTGTTTTGAGTGTTGAGTCAATCTGCTCACGGGTGTACTCCTGCTCTACATTACCGCATACCTTTGTGTAGAAGAGAAGGGGGTCGGAAATTGTGTAAGAATAAATACCTGAACAACGAACGGATACATCAATATCAAGGAAAATCTTGGAGTCAACCACCCTGAAGGGGATGGGATTGGGAGTACCGAACTTATTGTCCATAATCTCCTTGGTGTTGAAGTAGTAAACTCTCTGGTCCTTACCTGTATCTCCGCCGTAGGTGAAACGCTTGCCTACTGTCTTGAATGTATCAAGAATGTTCTTGCCCAGTTTTCCTGCGAAAATTGAGGGCTCTGTGGATGTATCGTATGTAAATTCACCGGGCTCTGCACAAACCTCAACTACCTTGCCCTGCTCAACGATTATCATACACTGACCGTCAGCTACAGCAATGCCTGAGCCGTTTGAAATAATATTGTCAGACCCCTTTGTGTTGGAGGAGCGGCCGCCAACTCTCTTCTGGCCTTTCTTTACCAGTACATCGTTGGGAAGTGAATCGCAGTAGAAAAATTCTTTCCACTGGTCAGCCAGTACTCCGCCTACTGCGCCTATGCCTGCTTTAATAAGTCCCATAATAAAGAACTCCTTTCAAGATATATAAGTATAATACTTAAAATTCGGTATTAATATCGCCAACCCTTATTAAACCTTATTTTAATTATAGTACATTCGCTTTACGCTTTCAATAATATTCGGAACATTTTTTGAAAATTCACATATTTTGACCCCGTTATATGCAAAAAGCATCCTCGGAAGGATGCTTCTTAATGCTATCTGCGACTTTGAAAAAAACTAATCACTTGTTACCTGCAGTCTTTGCAAGGAGTTTTGAATTCATAGCCTTGTCCACAATGAACTTTCTGGCAGTACCCAGCTTGCCCACAGCCTCGTCAATGTAGATAACGCCCAGAACAATGAGTGCGGCGGCAGAGACAAGTCCTGCTCCGAGAGCGATGTAACCGAGAATTTTTTTCATAAATAACAACTCCTTTTATCCGAAATAAACAAGATGCAAAAATTCGCCAAATACTTAAATCTTGCAAAATTCTATCTTTACACTCAAATTATATCACAGTAATTTCCGATGTGCAATAGAAGGGTGGGAAAATTCAGATAACACTTTTGTAAATTTTCATCAGAATGTAGATTTTGACGGAACTTTGGTGTATAATCTTAAAAGCAACTTACGGAGGTTTTACTATGAAATGGCTAATCGCATCTGATATACACGGCTCGGCTTACTACTGCAAAAAGCTCCTTGAGGCTTTTGAGACTGAGAAAGCCCACAGGCTCCTGCTTCTGGGGGATATTCTCTACCACGGTCCCAGAAACGACCTGCCCCGCGAATATGCCCCCAAAGAGGTCATTGCAATGCTCAATCCGCTGAAAGACTCCATCACCTGTGTCTGCGGCAACTGTGACACCGAGGTGGACCAGATGGTGCTCTCCTTCCCCATTCTTGCGGACTACGCCATTATTGATTTGGGAAAGAACATTGTGTTCGCCACCCACGGTCACAAGTTCGGCGAGGACAACCTGCCGCCTCTCAAAAAAGGTGACGTGCTCCTCTGCGGTCACACCCATGTTTCAAAATGCACCTCTGTGGGGGATATCATCTATATGAACCCGGGCTCTGTCTCTATCCCCAAAGAAAACACGCCCCACGGCTATATGACCCTTGAAGACGGGGAATTCCGCTGGCACGACTTTGAGGGCAATTCCCCTATGACCTGTAAAATCCTTTAAACTCATTGAACTAAACTCATTGAACGCTCTCTCGGGGGCGTTCTTTTTTTTAGAGAAAAGAGTAGATTTTTCTTATATAGTGTGATATACTATAAAGATACGACACATTTATTATATATATGTAAATATATCTTATTAATATGGGAGTGTAATCGGTGCAATATAAAGAAGTCGTCAAGGGTCGCTTTTTAAGCCGCCCCAACAGATTTATTGCAAAGGTAGAAGTAAACGGCAAAGAGGAAACTGTCCATGTCAAAAACACGGGCAGATGCAAAGAACTCCTCACTCCACACTGCACCGTCTATCTCTCTGTCTCCGACAATCCCAACAGGAAGACCCGATACGACCTTATCGCCGCTTTAAAGGAAAGGGACAGCCTGTCCCCTCTGCTAATTAATCTTGACTCCCAGAGTCCCAACGAAGCAGTCGCCCAGTGGCTACCTCAAAGCGGACTTTTTGAAGAAGATGCTGTTATCAAACGGGAAGCCACCTACAAGAATTCCCGCTTTGACTTTATGATAACCGAGAGTGACCGCACCTCTTATCTGGAGGTCAAGGGTGTCACCCAGGAGAGAGACGGCGTGATGCTCTTCCCCGATGCTCCCACAGAGAGGGGTGTAAGGCACATCCGCGAGCTTATGGATGCCAAAGAGGCAGACTGCGGTGCATATATACTCTTTGTTGTGCAGACCAATGGTGTCTCCCACCTTATCCCCAACGATGAAATCCACAGAGAATTCGGGGATGCTCTCAGAGATGCCGAAAAGGCAGGAGTAAAAATCATTGCGGTTGACACCGATGTAACTCCCGACTCTATGGTCATCAGGGATTTTCTCCCCGTAAAGCTCTGATTGCTCTCTGCAAAACCGACAAAGTATTCTCTCTGTTTTTTACTCTTTTGTTATATTCACCTATATTTGAAAAATCAAGACGCAATGCCTTGACTTTAGCACTTTAATGTGCTAAAATGCAACTTGTATTTTTATTTTCTTAACTATATAACTGGGTTCAAAAGGACTTCGGACAATGCCGATACCGCAAACCGCACCCTATGAAAGGATGAAATCAAATGAACAATCTGAGAAACGAAGAGACCGATGCTCTCTTTGAGGCGATACTGACTCTTAAGTCAATAGACGAATGCTACCTTTTCTTTGAGGATGCCTGCACCATTAAGGAGCTCAAGGAAATTGCCCAGAGATTCTATGTGGCAAAGCTTCTGAGAGATGGTCAGAATTATCAGGAAATCAACGCAAAGACAGGTATGAGCACTGCTACAATCTGCCGCGTCAACAAATGCCTCAACTACGGCAAGGGCGGCTACAACACAGTTATCGAGCGTCTTGAGAAAGAAGGTAAACTCTGAAATGCTTACAAACGATAAGATAATCCGAAGCGACGAGAAGGCTATATTTGAACTCAGAGACCTCTACTCACGCTACGGCTATAACAGATATAAGATGAGCCGTTTTGAGGAGTACGACCTCTATGTGAGAAACAAGGACTTCCTTGTGTCCGACGAGGTTATCACCTTCACCGACAGAAACGGCAGACTTCTGGCTTTAAAGCCCGACGTCACCCTTTCTATCATCAAAAATTCCACCGACAGCGAAAAGCACGTGGAAAAGCTCTACTACAACGAGAATGTCTACAGAGTTTCCCAGAGCACACACAACTTCAAGGAGATTATGCAGGCGGGGCTTGAGTGTATCGGTGACCTGAGCTTTTACGAAATAGCCGAGGTTGTGCTTCTTGCCGCAAAGAGCCTTGCGCTAATCAGCAAAAACTATGTTCTGGATATCTCCCATATGGGACTTGTTTCCGCTATTATGGAAGATATTAACCTCAGCGACCAGAGCAGAAAAGAAGCTCTCATCTACCTTAATCAGAAGAACCCCCACCAGCTCACAGCCCTGCTTGAGAGCGAAGGCGTGGCTGATATAAAGAAAGATAAACTCCTGTCCCTCGCCACACTTACAGGCACCACATCGGATATTCTCTCAAATCTCGGTGCTCTAATGACCACAGAGAAAGAAATAGCCGCCTTTGAAGAGTTATCCTCTCTCTTTGATATCCTTGCCGCAAACGGCTTCGGTGACAATGTCAGGGCGGACTTCTCCGTGGGTAACAATATGCGGTATTACTCCGGTGTTGTCATCAACGGCTACATCGAGGGTATTCCCGAGAGTGTTCTCTCCGGCGGACAGTATGACAGACTTCTCAGAAAAATGAAGAGAGATAGTTCAGCTATCGGATTTGCAATTTACCTTGACCTTCTGGAGCGTTATGACGAAAACGACAAGGGTTATGATATTGACACGGTACTCCTTAACAACGACGACACCGACGTTCTCACCCTCACAGAGTTTGCCGAGAAACTCTCTGCCGAAGGCGGAGTTCTTGTATGCCGCGAAGTGCCCAAAGGTAAGAGATACCGCAGACTTATGAAAATCAGCGAAGGGATGGTGACTGTCCTTGAAGAAAATGGTTAATGTAGCCCTTCCCAAGGGCAGACTGGGCGAGAAGGTATATAACTTCTTCAAAGCCGCAGGTTTCGAGTGTACTTCCATCGAGGAACCCTCACGCAAGCTTATATTTGAAAACCCCGAGAAGGGGGTCCGCTACTTCTGGGTAAAGCCCTCCGACGTAGCCATTTACGTAGAACGCGGTGCCGCTGATATCGGCGTTGCAGGCAAGGATATTCTCCTTGAGTACTCCCCCGACGTCTACGAGCTTCTGGACCTGAATCTCGGCAAATGCCGTATGGCGGTTGCCGCCAAGGCGGACTTCCGTGACTCTGCGTCAAAGACCCTTAGGGTTGCCACGAAGTTCCCAAATATCGCGGAGAAATTTTACAGCAGTAAATCCAGAGATATAGATATCATCAAGCTCAACGGCTCCATCGAAATCGCCCCTATTCTGGGACTTTCCGATGTCATCGTTGATATCGTGGAAACAGGCACCACCCTCAAGGAAAACGACCTTGAGGTTGTGGAGACCATTGTTCCCATCAGCGCCCGACTTATCGCTAACAAGTCAGGATATAAGTTCAAAAATGAAGAGATTCTCGCCATTACCGAGGGTCTCGCAAAACAACTGGAGATGTCAAAATGATTAGTATAATGAAATACAGCGATATTTCCAAAGAAGAAATATTCGCTCGTCAGGAAGATAAATTTGACGTCAGCGGCATCGTTTCCGAAATCATTGAAAACGTCCGCGAAAACGGCGACAAAGCTCTCATTGAATACGCACTTAAATTCGACAAGGCAGAGCTTACTTCCCTTGAGGTTACAGAGGAGGAAATCAACGAGGCATTCGAGGCAGTCGAGCCCGAGTTCCTTGATATCCTCAGAAGTGCCGCGGAGAACATCACCGCTTTTCACAAGCATCAGGTAAGAAACAGTTTCATCATCAACGATAAGGATGGTGTTGTCACAGGACAGAAGGTGACCCCCATCGAGAAGGTAGGTCTCTATGTTCCCGGCGGCACCGCGGCTTATCCTTCCACAGTGCTTATGGACAGCATTCCTGCCAAGATTGCAGGCTGTGAGGAAATCGTTATGGTCACTCCTCCCACCTTCGGCGGTAAGGTAAACCCCGTAATCCTCGCCGCTGCAAAAATTGCAGGTGTCACACGCATCTTCAAGGTAGGCGGTGCACAGGCGGTTGCCGCCCTTGCATACGGCACCGAGAGTGTACCCCGCGTCTACAAGATTGTGGGTCCCGGCAATGCCTTTGTAGCCGAGGCAAAGAGGCAGGTCTTCGGTCAGGTATCCATTGATATGATTGCAGGTCCCAGCGAGATTCTGGTTATTGCCGACTCAAAGAGCAACCCCGAACACGTCGCGGCTGACCTTCTGTCTCAGGCGGAGCACGACAAGCTTGCAAGTGCTGTGCTTGTAACCGACAGCGAGGAGCTGGCAAGTGCTGTTTCCGATGAACTGGAGCGTCAGATTCCTCTGCTTTCAAGAGCTGAAATCGCCAGAGCCTCCATTGACAACAACGGCAAAATCATCATCGCCGACAACCTCGACGAGGTTATCGACATCTCCAACGAAATTGCTCCCGAGCATCTGGAGCTTATGGTGGATAATCCCTTCGACCTGCTCTCCAAGGTAAAGAACGCAGGCTCCGTATTTATGGGCAGATACTGTCCCGAGGCACTGGGTGATTACTACGCAGGTGCAAACCACACCCTGCCCACCAGCGGTACTGCAAAATTCTCAAGTCCCCTCTCCGTTGATGACTTTGTGAAGAAAATCCAGTACACCTACTACACAGAGAATGCACTGAAAAACGTAGCAGAGGACGTTGCCTTCTTCGCTATGAAGGAAGGACTTGAGGCTCACGCCAAGAGTGCCATTGTCAGAACAAAGGACTGTAAATAATGAGCAGATTTCTGAAAGAAAATTACATAAAACTTGAGGCTTACACCCCCGGAGAACAGCCGAAGGACGGAGAGTACGTCAAACTCAACACCAACGAGTCCCCCTTTCCTCCTGCACCCGAGGTTGTAAACCTTCTTAACTGTTCAGATATTGAGAGGCTCCGCCTCTATTGCGACCCCACATCATCAAAGCTCAAGGAAAGTCTGGCACAGCTTTACTCGGTGAAGCCCCAGAATATCTTTCTCTCAAACGGCTCCGATGATATACTGAACTTCGCCATGATGGCTTTCTCGGGAAAGGGTGCAGTATTCCCCGACATCACCTACGGCTTCTACCCTGTTTTCGCAGAACTGCACGGTGTCCCCTTTGAGGAGATTCCTCTTGATGAGGATTTTTCGGTAAATCCCAATGATTATAAGAACAAAAATAAACTCATCTTCATCGCAAACCCCAATGCCCCCACGGGCAAGGTGCTCCCCCTCTGCGACATAGAGGAAATCCTCAGTACAAACCCCGACTCCGTTGTGGTTGTGGACGAGGCTTATGTGGATTTCGGCGGCGAGACTTCTCTGCCCCTTATAGATAAATACGACAACCTTTTGGTTGTGCGTACATACTCCAAATCCCGCTCCATGGCAGGAGCAAGGCTTGGATATGCCTTCGCAGACGAAAGTCTTATTGAGGATCTGGAGAAGATTAAGTACTCCACCAACCCCTACAACATCAACTCCCTCACCGCGGCTCTGGGTGCAAAAACTGCAGAGTGTGAGGATTACTACAGAGAGAAATGCAGGGTTATCGCCGAGGTGCGTGAATACACCGCAGAAAAGCTTACCGAAATGGGCTTTGAGGTGCTCCCCTCCAAGGCAAACTTCATCTTCGCAAAGAGCGACAAAGTCTCGGGCGAAGAGCTTTACCTGAAACTTAAAGAGAGAAAAATCCTTGTACGTCACTTCACCAAGGAGAGAATCAAGGATTTTAACCGAATTACTATCGGCACAAAAGAGCAGATGGATATACTTATTGAGAGCATCAGGGAGATTATAAAGGAGAAATAATATGTTCAGAACAAGTGAAATCAGCAGAAAAACCGCTGAAACAGATATATATCTTGCCATCAATCTGGACGGCACGGGCAAATCCGAAATCAACACAGGTATGGGTTTTCTTGACCATATGCTCACTCTCTTTGCATCCCACGGAAGATTTGACCTCACCGTCAGATGCAAAGGAGACCTGCAGGTTGACTGTCACCACAGTGCTGAGGATATCGGCATTTGCCTTGGCAAGGCTTTCGAGGAGGCACTCTCCGACAAGCGGGGAATCCGCCGCTACGGACACATTATTCTGCCTATGGACGAGACCCTTATTCTCTCTGCCGCAGATATCTCGGGCAGAAGCTGTCTTGCCTATAGTGTACAGTATCCCACCGAGAAAATCGGCGAGTTTGACACAGAGCTTGTGGAGGAATTCTTCGTATCCTTTGTGCGTAACTGCCCCATGAGCCTCCACATTGAAAAACTTGCAGGCTCAAACTCTCACCATATTGCAGAGGGCGTCTTCAAATCCGTTGCCAGAACTCTGCGCCGTGCGGTGTCATTTGACCCCGACACTATTAATGAAATTCCTTCAACAAAGGGTGTACTCTGATGATTGGTATTATTGACTACGGTGTGGGAAACCTTTTTTCCCTGAAATCCTCCTTTGAAGCCATTGGCGAAGAGGTCTTTGTCTCGGGTGACAAAGAGGAACTCAAAAAAGCTTCGGGACTTATCCTTCCGGGTGTGGGAGCATACTCCGATGCTGCAGAGAAACTTCGCAAAAGCGGACTTGACGATTTTGTCAGGGAATGTGCCCGAGAGGGAAAACCCCTGATGGGTATCTGTCTGGGTATGCAGCTCCTCTTTGAGAAGAGCTTTGAGTACGGCGAGCATCAGGGTCTCGGCATCCTGAAGGGTCAGGTTGTACCCATGGAGGGCAAGCTTCCCCAAAGCCTCAAAATCCCCCACATCGGCTGGAACGGACTGAAATTCACCAAGGAATGTCCCCTCTTTGAGAATATCACAGAGGGCGACTGTGTGTACTTCGTCCACTCTTATTATGCGGTGGACTGTGAGGAATCTCTGGCATCAACCACCGAATACGGCGAGATTATGACCGCCGCTGTCTGCAAGGATAACGTCTACGGATGCCAGTTCCACCCCGAAAAAAGCGGCAAAGTGGGACTTGAGATTCTCCGTTCATTTTCAAAGCTATGCAAATAATCACTTTTCACAAGGAAGGTTAATATGAATATTTTTCCTGCTATTGATTTATACGGCGGCAAGGCGGTACGTCTTTTCAAGGGCGACTACAATCAGATGACCGTATATAACGACAACCCGCTGGAGGTTGCCAAGACCTTTGAGAAGCTGGGTGCAACGCACTTGCATCTGGTGGACCTTGAGGGTGCCAGAAACGGCAAACCCGGCAACCTTGACACTATAAAGAAAATCACCGAGGAAACCAGCCTCTTCACCGAAGTGGGCGGCGGCATCCGCAATATGGATGTGGCAAGAGCGTACATCGAAAGCGGCGTTGACAGAATCATTCTCGGTACTGCCGCAGTAAACGACCAGGCTTTTCTGAAGGAAGCTGTCAGCACCTTCGGCGACAAGGTAGCCGTGGGCGTTGACATCAAGGACGGCTTTGTTGCCATTAAGGGCTGGACAGAAAAGTCCGATGTATCCGCCGAGGACTTTATGAAAAAGATGGAAGATTTAGGTGTTAAGACCGTAATATCCACAGATATCTCCCGCGACGGTGCAATGAAGGGCAGCAACAACGAGCTATACAGAAAGCTCTCACAGAATTACTCCCTTGACATTATTGCCTCGGGAGGTGTCAGCACCATTGATGATATAAAGGCTCTCTCCGATATGAACCTTTACGGAGCAATTATCGGCAAGGCTTACTACATAGGTGCAATAGATCTGAAGGAAGCTATAGAGGTGGCAGGATGATTACAAAGAGAATTATCCCCTGTCTTGATGTCCGCGACGGCAGAGTTGTCAAGGGCGTGAATTTTCAGGGACTTTCGGATGTTTCATCTCCCGTGGAGCTGGGTAAATTCTACAGCGACTGCGGTGCCGATGAGCTTGTTTTCTACGATATAACTGCTTCTGCCGAGGGCAGAGCCCTTTTCACCGACATTCTCCGCCAGGTGGCAAAGACCATATTCATTCCCCTGACCGTGGGCGGCGGCATCAACACTCTGGATGACTTTGACCGAGTGCTCAAGTGCGGTGCCGACAAGGTGAGTGTCAATTCAGGTGCCATCCGCAACCCCGACCTTATCAACGCGGCGGCACAGAAATACGGCAACCAGTGCGTTGTAATTTCCGCCGATGTCAAGCGTGTTGACGGTGTGTTCAGGGTATTTGCCAAGGGCGGCAGAGAGAATACCGGTATGGAGGCAATAAGCTGGATCAAGTCCTGCGTTGAACGCGGTGCAGGCGAGGTTGTCCTCAACTCCATCGACACCGACGGCGTCAAGGGCGGCTTCGATATTGAGATGCTCCGTGCCGTATGTGATGCAGTAAATGTTCCCGTTATCGCCTCAGGCGGTGCAGGATGTGCCGAGGATTTCGTCAAGCTTTTCAACACTCTCCCCAAGGTGGATGCAGGTCTCGCGGCCTCTATCTTCCACTTCGGCGAAGTGAGCATCCCCGAGCTCAAGAAAATTCTCAAAGAGAATAATATCAATGTGAGGTTATAATTATGATAGATATCAGTACACTTAAATTCGACGAAAAAGGTCTTATCCCCGCCATTGTCACCGATGCTGACACAGGTGCGGTGCTGACCCTTGCATATATGAACGAGGAGAGCCTTAAAATCTCCATGGAGAAGGGGCTGACCTGCTTTTTCAGCCGCTCACGTCAGGAGCTGTGGCTCAAGGGCGAGACAAGCGGAAACTACCAGCACATTGTGTCCATCACCGCTGACTGTGACAACGATGCTCTGGTGGTAAAAGTGAGAAAGGACGGCCCTGCCTGCCACACAGGTACAGACTCCTGCTTCACAAAGCTCCTCTTTGAGGGTGAAGAACCCGACGGCTTCAAAATGGAAAACCTCTATTCCCTGCTCCTCTCCCGAAAGGAAAACCTCCCCGAAGGCTCATACACCACCTATCTCTTCGAAAAGGGTATTGACAAGATTCTCAAGAAGGTTGGCGAAGAGTGCACCGAGGTAATCATCGGCGGCAAAGCAGGCGACAAAGCCGAGACAATCTACGAAATCGCAGACCTTGCATATCACGTAATGGTGCTTATGGTAGAGATGGGCATTTCCGTTGAGGATATCAGAAAAGAGCTTGCCGGGAGACACGTTATCGACCACAAGGTCAAGCAGGAAAAGATGGTATGATAAAATCGAACTACCACACACATACATTCTACTGCGACGGCAAGGACACTCCCGAAGAAATGGTAAAAGCCGCTATAGAAAGCGGTCTTGATATTCTGGGATTTTCAGGGCACAGTCCTCTGGGCGATGCCGACTGGTGTATGTCAGAAGAAGAACTTACCGATTACAAAGCAGAAATTCTCAATCTCAAGGAAAAATACAGCGGTGAGATAGAAATTCTTTGCGGTCTTGAGCACGACTATTACAGCGAAAACTCCACCGACGGCTTTGACTATATTATCGGCTCCGTCCACGCCCTCAAGGTAAGCGACGGGCTTCTTCCCCTTGACGACAGCAGAGAAATCCTTGAAAACGGCATAAATAAGTACTTCGGCGGCGATGCTCTCGCCCTTGCAGAGTGCTACTTTGATACCCTCTCGGATGTGGTGAGGAAAACCTCGGCACAGATTATCGGGCATACGGATTTAATCACTAAATACGACGAAAAGGGTGCTCCCCTCTTCGACACGACCCACCCCCGCTATACAGCCGCCTACACAAAAGCGGTTAAAAAGCTCTGTGAAAGCGGTGCTTTGTTTGAAGTAAACACAGGGGCTATGACCCGAGGTCTTCGCACTACCCCCTATCCCCATAAAGATATTCTGAAGGTTATCAGGGAATGCGGTGCAGATGTAATAATCAACTCCGACTGCCACGACAGAAATTTCCTCACCTACGGCTTTGAGGATGCCCTCGCACTTCTTAAAGAGTGCGGATTCCACAGAGTGGCATATCTCTCAAAGGGCACAGTGAAATTCCAAAAAATATAAGAAAACATAAAAAATCCCGAAAGCTTAAAACTTTCGGGATTTATCTTTTTAATAGTTTGTATACAGATTATTTACTGCCCTGCTTCTCAACGCTGTCAAGAGCCTTTTTGTTCTCTTTGAAGATTCTTTCCGCCTCTGCCTCGGTTACACCTGCAAGTTCAATCTTCTCATATGTACCGCTGAGCTCGTGGCCGTCAACCTCTGTGAAAGCAAGCTCCATAATCTCGCGGTCGCCGTTCTCAAGTTTGTTGTACTTGAGATAGTAGTAGTCAGCCTCTTTGGAAAGATCCTCACCTACAACAATGTAAGAGAGACCTGACTTGTCGGTATAGAACCATACGCAGGGAGCCTTGGCATCCGCAGAGGACTTGGAGGTAATATCAGCAAACTCCAGAGAATCAGCGTAGAACTCAGAGAAAATTACAGCCGAACCGCTATCGAAGCCGTAAATCTGCTGTTTGTTGGCATAGGGGGTTGTGCCGTCGGAATAAGCAACGTAGAGTTCGGGGTTGCCGTCACCTGTGAAATCAAGAAGTCTCATAACAGCAACACCGCTGAGAACACCGCCAAGCTCGGGGTCTACCTTATACTCACCCTTGCCGTACTCGCTGGAGAGATTATCATAGTTTTTGTTGAATACATCAGCACGGTCGGTATTACCGAGGTCAAGTGTCTGGGTGGATTTGCAGGCTGCCAGAGAGCAAACTGTCAAAACTAAAAGTAATATTGCAAGAACTTTTTTCATAAAAAAACAACTCCAAAATATAATATACAGATATTTTACTATATCTGAAGGAAATTTTCAATAGATATTGTCAAAATATATTGATTCACATATAGCGGCACAGAATAAAACGGCAGAGAGGTCTCAATGCTTCTCTGCCGTAAAATTTATTCATTACACTTTTTCGAAGGTGAATTCTCCGTCCTTAACATCGCAAAGAATCCTTTTTGCACCGGCGAACTCACCCGAGAGAAGTTTCTCGGAGAGCACGTCTTCTATCTTTGTCACAATGGCACGCCTTAAAGGTCGTGCACCATAGGTATCATCAAAGCCCTCTCTGCTGATTTTAAGGAGTGCTTCTTCGCTTACCTCAAATTCAAGTCCCAGAGCCTTCATCCTGTCCTTCAGATTATCTGTCATCAGTGCGGCAATCTCTTTGATTTCATCCTCCGTAAGCTTGCCGAATACAATTATATCATCCACGCGATTGAGGAACTCGGGTCTGAATACAGAACGAAGCTCCGACATAACAGTATCGCGGATTTTCGCGTCACTCGCCGCTTCTTTGCCGTCCTGCGGTGTAAAGCCCAGGGTCATATTGTCGCTTACAATCTGCCTTGCACCCACGTTTGAGGTCATAATAATCACCGTGTTGCAGAAGTTCACGGTACGACCCTGAGAATCTGTGAGTCTGCCGTCCTCCAGAATCTGCAGAAGCATATTGAATACATCGGGATGAGCCTTCTCTATCTCGTCAAAGAGTATGACGGAGTAGGGCTTTCTGCGGACTTTCTCGGTGAGCTGTCCGCCCTCCTCAAATCCTACGTATCCGGGAGGAGAACCGATGAGTTTTGATACGGTGTGCTTCTCCATATACTCGCTCATATCAAGTCTGAGCATTGCATTTTCGTCCCCGAACATACACTGGGCAAGAGCTTTTGTAAGTTCGGTTTTGCCCACACCTGTAGGACCGAGGAATATGAAGGAACCCACGGGGCGGTTAGGTGAACGAAGTCCCGAGCGGCTTCTCCTCACAGCCCTTGCCACTGCTGTCACCGCCTCATTCTGACCGATAACCCTTCTGTGAAGTTCGCTCTCCAGATTTACAAGTCGTTCGCTTTCCTCGCGGGTAAGCTCACGGACGGGAACACCGGACCACAGGCTTACAACCTCGGCTATATCCTCGGGAGTAACCTCTGAATGAAGAGCGGATTTTTTCTCCCGAAGTGCGTCCTTGAATTTCTCAAATTCCTCTTTCTTACGCTTTACAGTGTCGCGGATTTTTGCGGCTCTCTCAAAGTCCTGACTGTTTACCGCCTCTGACTTTTCTTTCTCAAGGTCTTCTATCTCCGCTTCGAAATTCTTAAACTCCTCGGGAGGTATCATAGCGCCGAGCCTTACCTTGGATGCCGCCTCATCAATGAGGTCAATGGCTTTGTCGGGGAGGAATCTGTCGGCAATGTATCGCTCTGACAGCTTAACCGCCGCTTCTATCGCCTCCTTCGTAATGGTCACCTTGTGGTGCGCCTCGTATCTGTCACGAAGTCCCATAAGAATACTGACGGACTGCTCCGCGGTGGGTTCCGCTACCGTCACAGGCTGAAATCTTCTCTCAAGGGCGGAGTCCTTCTCGATATATTTTCTGTACTCCTGAAGGGTTGTGGCACCGATTACCTGAAAATCTCCCTTCGCCAGAGAAGGCTTCAGGATATTGGCGGCATCCGCCGAGCCTTCTGCCGAACCTGCTCCCACAATTGTGTGGAGTTCATCTATAAACAGAATGATGTCTTTAGCCTCCGCCAGTTCCTCGATAACCGACTTGATTCTCTCCTCGAAGTCGCCGCGGTACTTGGTACCCGCTATCATAGAGGTAAGGTTGAGGCTCACTACCCTTTTATCAAGGAGAATTTCAGGGACATCTCCCTCCGAAATCTTTCTTGCCAGTCCCTCTGCAACGGCGGTTTTGCCCACACCGGGCTCACCCACCAGCACAGGGTTATTCTTTGTTCGGCGGGAGAGAATCTGAATAACTCTGGTGATTTCCTCGTCTCTGCCGATTACAGGGTCGATCTCCCCTGCCTTTGCCGCCGCAGTCAGGTCTCTGCCGAATTTTTCCAGAGTTTTTGCTCTCTTGTTTGATGCATTTTCTGTTTCTTCTCTGCCGCTTTCTCCGCTGTACGGAGAGCTTCTGCGGGAATTCTCACCAAGACTTGCTCTGAGTGAACTCATTACAGCCTGAACACTCACGCCCGACTCCTCCAGAAACCTCACGGCGTAACTGTCGCCCTCTGAAAGTATTGCCATCAGCAGGTGCTCCGTACCCACAAAGTTGTGCCCGATGCGTGCAGAATACATTACCGCATTCTGCATTACCCGCTTTGAGCGGGGTGTGAAGTCATCCGGTGAGAGGGATGTGACATTGCCCACACCCACGGAATTTCTGATGAGGGTGGTGAGATCATCGGAACTCAGTCCCGAGGATTTCAGCACCACCGCCGCAACTCCCGAGCCTTCAAGAGCAAGTCCCAGCAGCAGATGCTCGGTGCCTATATAAGTGTGTCCCATAGCCGATGCCTGAGATATTGCAATATTCAAAGCATCGTTTGCCTTCTGTGTAAAACCTTTGAAATTATACATATCTTTTCATCCTCTCTGTGAAACCATATTTAATTCTGAATTTTTATTATTAATCGGATATCCTTCCTTTTATCTGAGTGTTGATTTAATAAGCTCTGCACGTACCTTGTCCCTCTCCTGAGGAGAGAGCTTTCTGCCCTCTCTGCGCATCAGGCTTGCAGGCTGTATACTGACAATGAGTTTATCCACTGTATCTATGGAAACATTGTCGATGATACCTTCACAAATGCCGAGCCTTACGTTGGAGAGAAGTCTCACCGCCTCGTTGTAGCTTATAAGCCTTGCAGTAAGGAGTATTCCCATACTGCGGCTGATTTTGTCCTGATACTCCATACTCTGCATAAGATTTTCACGGGTGAGCTTCTCCGTCTCTGAAAGCTGCAGGGCAATGTTGCGGATATTCTCCACCGCCGCCGCCTCGGAGATGCCGAGGGTCACCTGATTGCTGAGCTGATAGAGTGAGGATGTAGCATCCGTGCCCTCGCCGTAGGTACCCCTTATGGCAATGCCCAGCTTCTGAAGATTTGTGGCGATTCTCGGAACCGTGCGGGTCTCCGACATGGCACACAGATGCATCATAACAGATGCTCTCATGCCCGTACCCAGATTTGTGGGGCACTGGGTGAGATACCCAAGGTTTCTGTCAAAGGCAAAGTTTAAGTAAAGGGAGAGCTCTGACTCTATCTCCTCTGCTATGCGGTATGCTTCCTCCACGCAGAGTCCGGGCAGGATAACCTGAATTCTCAGGTGGTCCTCCTCGTTAATCATAATGCTCACACTCTCGTCCTCAGACACCGCCAGAGCTCTGCCGCTCTGCTTGTCGGCAAACTCAGGGCTTATGAGATGCCTCTCCACCATAGATACAAGGTCAAGCTCGGAAAGCTCGGAAAGATTCACAAAGAGAAGCTTCTTTGAAAGATTCAGAACTGCCGCCTTGACTTTTTCTATTACCTCCGCCTTCTGAGCATCGCTCATTCTGTCGGGAAAAGGATATTCCCGAAGATTTCTGGCAAGCCTTACACGGGATGAAATATTAACTGCATCTGTCATTTTACTTTCCCTCCATTTCGCGGATTTTGTCGCGGAGCTCTGCGGCAAGCTCAAAGTTCTGAACCTCCACCGCCTTATCAAGCTGCTTTTTCAGACCTTCTATCTGTTCTTTTATTTCTTTTTCGGAATTTTCTTTCGACTTCTCGGGAATTGCCTGTCTGCCGGGAGTTTTGCCGCTGTGTGTGGTGTTGCCGTGGATTCTCTTTACCGAAGGCAAAAGTTCATTATAGAACACCTCGTAGCACTTGGCACAGCCCACCTTGCCTGTGTTGGTGATGTCACCAAGAGTACTGCCGCACAGAGGACAACGAGCCGCACCGGACCTTGAGGGAAGTGCACCGAAGAGGCTCTTCATAAGGCCTCCGAACATATCGGGCATATCCATATCGAAAACATTATCAAATCCCATCTCGTGGGCACAGTCGCCGCAGAGCATATACTCCTCATACTCTCCGTTAACCACTCGCTTCACATGAGTGGTTGCATTTTTCACTTTACATTTCTGACATTTCATATAATCTCCTCCTTATAATCTTACATTATGGAAAGTAGCATATTCTTACACATCTGGGCTCTCAGCCGGTCACGCTCCGCAGAAGGCACTCCGTAGAGGCTTCGGTCGGATATTGCCGAGAGCATTATTTTTGAGGCTTCCTCACTTATTATTGACGAGGAATTGAGGTTTCTAATCATCACCTGAGCAGTAATATTATCAAGCCCGTCGCCTATTGAATTAATTATATGCATCAGAGCCGTGTTTTTATCAGTACGAATGCGGGTAATGCGGATATATCCGCCGCCGCCCCGTCTTGACTCTACCACATATCCCTGCTCGGGAGTGAATCGGGATGTCAGAACGTAGTTGATCTGGCTGGGCACACAACCGAAGCGGTCCGCAAGCTCATTCCGCCGTATCTGAACGTCCCCCTCATTCTCCAGAATTTCCATTATATATTCCGTGAGTACATCGCTTAGTCTCATACAATCACCTCTTATTAAGGTTGTCAGAAGTTTTTGACCTTTTCTGACCTTGACTATATTCTATAGCATTAGTCAGAGAAAGTCAAAGTCAGAGAAAGTCAAATTACGCTTTTCACGGTGATATTTCAAAACCAAATCTCTCGTTTCCTTTAATTTTCTTCGTTTTTCTTTAATTATCTTTAATTTTTAAAAATCCGACTTTCAGAAATAAAAACACCCGAGTGCATAACACTCGGGTGCAGTTTGACCAATCAAGGGTCTGTTAAGTTCAATTACTTTGCTCTTGCCTCGCAATATTTGCAACGGAGAATCTCCTTCTCTGCATCCAGAAGTCTGAATGCCTGCTGAAGCTCCTGCTCGGTATGAGTGATACATTTGGGATTGTGGCATACAAACTTACCCTTTGCATCATCCACCAGAGGCTCGGGGCGGACAGCATCTGCAGAGATGCCGTGACCTGCCGCACCTTCAAGGAGCTTGAGAATAAGTGCCATTCTCATATATTTGCCGTTTAATACCTGCTTGAAATAGCAAGCGCGGCTGTCATAGTCCACCTCTACGGAAATCTCATTCACTCTGGGCAGAGGATGGAGAATAATCATATCGCTCTTGGCATTTTTGAGTTTATCCACAGTGAGGATATAACTGTCCTTGAGGCGTTCATACTCCGCCTTATCCTCGAATCTCTCGCCCTGAACACGGGTCATATAGAGGATATCAAGCCGGGGCATCGCCTCATCCAGAGATGAGCACTCCACATACTCAATACCGTTCTTCTCAATAACCTCATAGATAAGGTAGCTGGGCACCCTGAGTTCATCGGGAGAAATGAATACAAATTTTACGTTCTTATATCTTGCAAGGGCTGTACAGAGGGAATGAACTGTTCTTCCGTACTTGAGGTCACCGCAAAAGCCCACGGTGAGGCCCTCAAAGCGACCCTTCTCGCGTCTGATGGTGAGAAGGTCAGCCAGAGTCTGGGTGGGGTGGTTGTGTCCGCCGTCACCTGCATTGATAACAGGTGCCACACAGTTTCTATCAGCCACAAAGGGAGCACCCTCAATAAAGTGGCGCATAGCAATTATATCGGCATAACAGCCTACAACCCGTGCTGTATCTGCAACACTCTCGCCCTTGACGGCAGAGGAATTGGTGCCGTCGCTGAAGCCGATAACATTTCCGCCCAACTCATACATAGCTGCCTCAAAGGAAAGCCTTGTACGGGTGGAGGGCTCAAAGAACAAAGTAGCAAGCTTCTTTCCCTTACAGCTCTCTGCGTACTTATCGGGATTTGCGATAATATCCTCAGCAACATCCATAAGAGAATCAAGTTCTTCAATACTGAGTTCAGCTATATCAATAAGTCCGTTCATACACTCACCGCCTAAAAGAATATTACTGTGCGTTGATCCAGCTCTCGTCAGAGGGATTATCTCTGAACTTCTTAAGTCTTACTACATCCTCTTCCTTGATGTAACCGCTTTCGGCAGCCTCTTCGGCAACTGCGTCAAGGTTTGTGAGGCTTACGTTCTTAACCTCTGCAGCAGCCAGTCTGTCAAGACCCTTCTGCATACCGTAGGTGAAGATGCTGACAATGCCAAGAACCTCTGCACCTGCCTCGCGGAGTGCATCAACAACGTCGATTACGGAGCCGCCTGTGGAGATAAGGTCCTCGATAACAACAACCTTCTGACCCTTCTCAAGTCTTCCTTCGATTTTATTCTGTCTGCCGTGGTCCTTTGCAGAGCCTCTTACATAGCCCATGGGCATACCCAGAAGATGGCCTGCGATAGCGGCGTGTGCAATACCTGCTGTGGAAGTACCCATGAGCACCTCTGCATCGGGATACTCTTTCTTCACTGTGTCAGCAATAGCCTGCTCCACAATGTTTCTTGCCTCGGGAGCTGTGAGGATGAGGCGGTTGTCGCAGTAGATGGGGCTCTTGATGCCGCTTGCCCATGTGAAGGGCTCGTCGGGACGGAGGAATACTGCCTTTATCTGAAGTAATGCTTTTGCAACTTTCTTTTCCATAATCATATTTCCTTTCTATGTAAAGGTTTTCACCTTAATTTACGTTTCTCAGCCTACGAATTCAGCAACGCATCTCTTGTATGCGGCAACGGGGTCTTCTGCTGCTGTGATGGGTCTGCCGACTACGATGTAGTCAGAGCCAAGCTCCTTTGCTCTCTCGGGAGTAGTGACACGCTTCTGGTCGCCAACGTCACCGTCTGCAAAACGCACACCGGGAGTAACTGTGAGGAACTTCTCGGAGCATCTCTCGTGAACCTTGCCTGCCTCAAGAGGTGAGCATACTACGCCGTCAAGACCTGCATCCTTTGCATTGTTTGCATAGTGCATAACAACCTCATCAATGGGAGCATCAATGAGAAGGTCCTCTTTCATAGCCTCCTCGCTGGTGGAGGTGAGCTGTGTTACTGCAATAAGCAGAGGACGGGTGCCGTCCTCACGGGTGAGACCCTTGAGAGCTGCCTCCATCATTGCCTTTGTGCCTGCGGCGTGAAGGTTGGTCATATCAACATCAAGGTTAGAGAGAACTGCCATTGACTTCATAACTGTGTTGGGAATATCATGAAGCTTCAGGTCAAGGAAAATCTTGTGACCTCTTGCCTTTATCTCTCTTACGATATCGGGACCTGCGCTGTAAAACAGCTCCATACCGATTTTTACGAAGGGCTTGCAATCTGTGAACTTGTCAAGAAATGCAAGACACTGCTCCTTGCCCGCAAAATCACAGGCGATAATTACATCCTTACCCATTAGTGTGCTCCTCCTATAATATCATTTAAATCTTTAATGCCGTATTTTTCCATTACGGCAGGTAATGCCTCGATGATGTCGCGGCAGACATAGGGGTCAACCAGATTAGCCGCACCCACCTGAACCGCAGTTGCACCTGCAAGCATCATCTCGATAACATCCTCAGCAGTAGAAACACCGCCCATACCGATAATGGGAATGTCCACAGCCTCGTAAACGAGATACACAAGTCGAAGTGCCTGAGGGAGAATTGCAGGGCCCGAGAATCCGCCGAACTTGTTGGCAAGAACGGGCTTTTTGCTTCTCAAATCTATTCTCATACCAAGGAAGGTGTTTGTAAGGCTGATGCCGTCAGCACCTGCCTCCTCACAAGCCTTGGCAATGGATGCAATGTCGGTGACATTGGGAGTCAGCTTCATATATACAGGCTTTGTGGTAACCTCCTTCACCGCTTTTGTGACAGCCGCCGCCATCTCGGGAGAGGTACCCAGAGCCATTCCGCCGCCGTGAACATTGGGACAACTGATGTTGACCTCGATAATGCCCACCTGCTCCTCTTTGTCTATCTTTCTGCAGCACTCAACGTACTCGTCAATGCAGAAGCCGCTGATGTTTGCCACAACTTTTTTGTTAAAGCATTTCTTGAGCTTGGGAAGCTCCTCGGAGATAACCTTGTCAATTCCGGGATTCTGAAGTCCCACTGCGTTAATCATACCGCTGGGGGTCTCTGCGATTCTGGGGGTGGGGTTTCCGAAGCGAGGCTCCAGAGTGGTGCCCTTGAAGGAGAATGAACCCAGAATGTTGATATCATAAAGCTCTGCAAACTCATAGCCATAGCCGAATGTTCCGCTGGCGGGGATTATGGGATTTGAAAGCTCAAGTCCCGATAAATTCACTTTTGTGTTTACCATATAATCTCCTCCTTCTCAAGTACGGGACCGTCCTTACAGATTCGCTTGTTGCCGTACTTTGTCTTGCAGGAGCAACCCATACAGGCGCCGAAACCGCAACCCATACGCTCCTCAAAGCTGAACTGTCCCGAGGTTTTGCTCTCGTTATAAACTGCCTTCAGCATAGGCTCGGGACCGCAGGTGTAGATATATGTGTAAGAGTCCAGATTCTTCATCACATCAGTGACAAAGCCCTTCTCCCCTACACTTCCGTCAACGGTAGCCACATAGACCTCTGCACCCAGAGCCTTGAATTCTTCTTCATAGAAAACTTCTTCAGCCTTGTTGAATCCCAGAATAACGGTGACTGCCTTGCCCTCTGCTTTAAGGTCCTTGGCAAGCTGATACATGGGAGGCACTCCTACACCGCCGCCGATAAGGAGAGGTGCGTCGCCGCTTTTTGAGGTATCGTAGCCGTTGCCGAGGACGGTGAGGGTATCAACATCTTCCCCCTCCTGCATTCTGCTCATAACCTCGGTGCCTCTGCCCACAACCTTGTAGATTATGGTGAGCACGTCCCCCTCAACCTCGCAGACGGAAATAGGTCTTCTGAGGTAGTAGTTCTGAAGCTTCAGGTTTACAAACTGACCGCAGGCGACACCCTCGCAGTCACCCTGAAGTTTCATTTTATATACATCTTTTGCGATTTTTTCGTTGGATAAAACTCTAAAAATTACCTGTTTCATTTTAATTCTCCACTTCAATTATTCTGCATCAATAGTAGAAATTGTAAGTGTTGTTTCCTCAAGCACATCCAGAAGAACCTTGACGGTATCCAGAGCTGTGAACATTGTAACGTTGTTCTCAGAGGCACAAGCGCGGATTTCGTAGCCGTCGGTTGCCTGACTCATGGAGCCGATGTCGCGGGTGTTGATAACGTATGCGATGTGACCCTTTCTGATAGCCTTGGGGATATCCTCGGAGCCTTCGGAAATCTTGCCCATCTTGTGGGTACGGATGCCGTTGCTGATGAGGAAGTTTGCGGTACCCTCTGTGCCCTGAATATTGAAGCCCAGCTTGTAGAAGCGGCGGATAAGGGGAAGTGCCTCCTCCTTGTCCTTGTCAGCAATGGTGACAAGCACTGTGCCGTAGTTCTGAACTGTCATTCCTGCAGCCTGAATAGCCTTGTACATTGCACGGTTGAGTTTTCTGTCGTAGCCGATAGCCTCACCTGTGGACTTCATCTCGGGTGAGAGGTATGCATCCAGACCCTTGATTTTGTTGAAGGAGAATACAGGCACCTTAACGTACCAGCGGTTCTTCTCTGTGGGATAAATAGTGAAGATTCCCTGCTCCTTCAGAGTCTTGCCCATAATAACATTGGTGGCAATATCTGCAAGGGAGTAGCCTGTAGCCTTAGAGAGGAAGGGTACTGTACGGGAAGAGCGGGGATTAACCTCGATGATATATACATCTTCCTTGTCGTCAACAATGAACTGGATGTTATAAAGACCGATAATGCCAAGTCCTAATCCTAACTTCTTTGCATATTCAAGGATAACGCCCTTGACCTTGTCGGAGATACTGAACGCAGGATATACGCTGATGGAGTCACCGGAGTGAACGCCTGTACGCTCAACAAGCTCCATAATACCTGCAACGAAGACATCCTGTCCGTCGCATACTGCGTCGACCTCAACCTCTTTGCCCATAATGTACTTGTCAACAAGCACGGGCTTGTCCTCGTCAACCTCAACAGCGGTACGCAGGTATCTGCGAAGCTGCTCCTCGTTGGCAACAATCTGCATTGCACGTCCGCCCAGAACGAAGGAGGGACGAACCAGTACGGGATAGCCGATTTCATTGGCGGCAGTTACACCGTCTTCGATATTTGTAACCGCAGTGCCCTTGGGCTGAGGGATGTTAAGCTCCTTGAGAATTCTCTCAAAGCTCTTTCTGTCCTCTGCTCTGTCAATTGCCTCAACGTCGGTACCGATAACGGCAACGCCGCGTCTGCCGATAGGCTCTGCAAGGTTAATAGCTGTCTGACCACCCAGAGAAGCAATAGCCTCCCAAGCACCCTCAAACTCCACAACGTTCATAACGTCCTCGGGAGTGAGAGGCTCGAAGTAGAGCTTGTCAGCGGTGGTGTAGTCGGTGGAAACGGTCTCGGGGTTGTTGTTGATGATGATAGCCTCGATACCTGATTTGCGGATGGTGGAAACTGCGTGAACGGTGGAGTAGTCAAACTCAACGCCCTGACCGATACGGATAGGACCTGCACCGAGAACAATGGTCTTCTTTCTGTCGGTGACTATGGACTTGTTCTCGCCCTGATAGCTTGAATAGAAGTAAGGAATGTATGCACCTGTGTGGCAGGTATCAACCATTCTGTAGATGGGGAAGATATTTTCTCTCTTCCGAAGAGCATAAATCTCGTCGTCGGAAACATCCCAGAGCTTTGCAATGTATTTGTCAGCGAAGCCGATTTTCTTTGCCTCTCTGAACACCTCAAGGTTGTCTTTGTTCTCTGCAATAACCTTCTCGAAATCCACAATCTTCTTGAGGCACTCAAGGAAGAGCTCGGTAATCATTGTGATTTCGTGGAGCTTCTCTATGGTAACGCCGCGACGCATAAGCTCGGCAACAGCAAAGAAGTTATCGTCGTGGAAAACTCTGATGTATTCAATAATTTCATCGGTGGGAATGGTGTCAAACTTAGGCATATAGAAGTGGCACACACCCGTCTCCAGAGAACGCACAGACTTAAGGAGACACTCCTCAAGGGTAGAGCCGATACCCATAACCTCACCGGTTGCCTTCATCTGGGTGGAAAGCTCGTTGGAAACTGTGGGGAATTTATCGAAGGGGAAACGGGGCAGCTTTGCTACCACGTAGTCAAGGTCAGGCTCGAAAGCCGCATTGGTGTTGGCAATCTTGATTTCCTCAAGGGACATACCCACAGCGATTTTTGCTGTAACTCTTGCTATGGGATAACCCGAAGCCTTGGAAGCAAGAGCGGATGAACGTGATACTCGGGGGTTAACCTCGATGAGGAAGTACTCGGAAGTGGTGGGGTTGAGTGCATACTGAACATTGCAGCCGCCCTCAATCTTCAGGGACTTGATAATCTTCAGAGCACTCTCCTTGAGCATTGTGAAGTCCTTGTCAGAGAGGGACATAATGGGAGCCACAACCATGGAGTCACCTGTGTGAACACCAACGGGGTCGATATTCTCCATACCGCAAATCATAATTGCGTGGTCATTGGAGTCACGCATAACCTCAAATTCGATTTCCTTGTATCCCTTAACACTCTTCTCAATAAGAACCTGTGATACGGGAGAGAGCTTGAAAGCATTTCTGCCCTTCTCAACAAGTTCTTCCTCGTTGTAAGCGAAGCCGCCGCCTGTACCGCCCAGAGTAAATGCAGGACGGAGAACAACAGGATAGCCGATTTCAAGAGCAGCCGCCTTAGCTTCCTCAATGTTGTAGGTGATTTTTGAAGGAATTACGGGCTCGCCGATGCTCTCGCAGAGCTCCTTGAAAAGTTCTCTGTCCTCTGCGCGCTCAATGCTCTCGGAGCTGGTACCCAGAAGCTCAACGCCGCATTCCTCAAGGATGCCCTTCTTCTCAAGCTGTGTTGCAAGGTTAAGACCTGTCTGACCGCCGATACCGGGAATGATTGCGTCGGGACGCTCATAGCGGAGAATTCTTTCGATATACTCAAGTGTGAGAGGCTCCATATATACCTTGTCGGCAATGGTGGTGTCTGTCATAATTGTAGCGGGGTTGGAGTTACAGAGGACAACCTCGTAACCCTCCTCCTTCAGAGCAAGGCAAGCCTGTGTGCCTGCATAGTCAAACTCAGCAGCCTGTCCTATAATGATAGGACCTGAACCGATAATGAGAATTTTTTTAATATCCGTACGTTTAGCCATAATTTGGTCTCCTTTCCTGCAACTCGCAAGGTAATTTCTTCTATATAAATTTTATTTAAGCCTTGGTTACGTCATAAACGATTTCGCCTTTGCACAGGGTCATACGGCATCTGCCGAAGACTCTCTCGCCCCTGAAGGGAGTGGCTCTTCCTTTGGAGAGAAACTCCTCGGGGTCAACGGTGTATTCGTCACCGAGGTCAAACACCGTAAGGTCTGCCCTCTCTCCCACCTTGATTTCGGTACCTATACCGAAACGCTCTCTGGGATTTGTATTCATCAGCTCAATGAGTTTCTGAAGGGTGATGATGCCTTCCTTCACAAGTTTTGTATAGAGTATGGGGAAAGCGGTCTCAAGTCCCACAATGCCCATTGCACTCTTCTCAAGTCCCCTGCCCTTTTCCTCTGCGGAGTGGGGTGCGTGGTCGGTGGCTATCATATCCACGGTGCCGTCCTTGATGCCCTCAATAAGTGACTCGCGGTCAGCCTTTGCCCTGAGTGGCGGATTCATCTTGAAGCGTCCGTCCTCCTGAAGGCAGGAATCATCCAGCACCAGATAATGAGGACCTGTCTCGCAGGTGATATCAACGCCCTCTGCCTTTGCCCGTCTGATAACCTCCACGCTCTCCTTGGCGGAAACGTGGCAGACGTGGTAAGGACAGCCCACTTCCTTTGAAAGTTTTGCGTCCCGCTTAATGGGACCCCACTCGCTCTCGGAGCAGATGCCGCGGTGATTATGCTCCTTTGCATACTCGCCGTCGTGGATGTATCCGCCGAAAAGAAGGGAATTGTCCTCGCAGTGGGCAACTATCATCTTGCCGAGGCTCTTTGCCTTCATCATAGCCGCTTTCATCATTTCCTCTGACTGCACGCCTCTGCCGTCATCGGAGAAAGCCAGCGCATCCTCTGCCATACTCTCAAAGTCGGAAAGCTGCTCACCCAGCTGTCCCACGGTAATGGAAGCATAGGGAAGCACGTTGATGAGCGCATCACGATTGATAATATCAAGCTGTTCTTTCAGATGCTCTTTGGAATCGGGCACAGGGTTCAGGTTAGGCATTGTACAGACGGTGGTGTAACCGCCCCTTGCCGCAGATGCAGAGCCTGTCTTTATAGTCTCTTTATAAGAAAATCCCGGCTCACGGAAATGCACATGCACATCCACAAAACCGGGAAATATAACACAACCTGAAAAATCGAAAACAAGGGCATCTTCAGCGTGAAGTTCTCTGCCCAGAGAAACAACAACGCCGTCACTGACGAGCACGTCTTCTCTGACGAGTTCGCCTTTAATCATAACTTCTGCGTTTTTAAGTAAGTATTTCATAGCGTGTTCCTCATAGTCTATTATTAGTAAAAAACCTTCATATATGAAAAAAATCCTGCCGCAGATATGCGACAAGACACAACGACATAATGCATACAGTTATCCCGAATGCAGTATATGTTCACAAATCTTGTCGGCATCTCTGTACCGCACTTAAAGATTTATTAGAGTAATAATAACATTATAATAATATAATGTCAATGCTCGAGAAGAATTATAAGAAAAAAATCCGCTTTTTCGGCGGACTTTTTTCTCAAATATCAAGTTATTTTCTGATAGTATAGGATGTTACGCCGAGGACTGTCTCGCCGTCTATCTGAAGTGCGGTGGGAATGGTGAACTCCACGGTTATCTCATTGCCCTCAAGCATCTTCACATTTTTGTGATGTTTGATGTGTTCGCCCTTGAAAAGTTTGGGGAAAACCAGCAGGGTCTTGAGCTTGCCGCTTCCGTAGAACACACAGCAGTTGAGCTTGTCCGAGAGTCTCTGCTGGGAGGGGGTCACCATCATTCCGCCGCCGTAGTATCTGCCGTTCATTCCTGAAGCAAGCCACACCTTCCTGAAATTATATACCTCGCCGTCAACGGTAACCTTTGCATCGGGACACTTGTAGCCGTGAATCAGAAGTCTTATGGACAGAAGGGCATAGTTTACATTCTTCTTGCCCTTTGCAATCATCCTGTCAGCTACCTCGCACACCATACCGTCAATACCGAAGCCGATACCGTTTACGAAACGGCGGGTCTCACCATTTACTTCCACTACAGGAAGATTCTTTACATAGTCGTTGATAAGCACCATATTGTTCTTGATTTTATCCTCCACATCACGGAGAAAATCATTGCCTGTGCCGGATTTATAGAGGTACACGGAGCATGGGAAATCCACCCCGTAGGTATCATTGGCAAATATGTTGAGGGTGCCGTCACCGCCGCAGAGGATAACCTTGTCGTCTGTGTCCAAGCCCTTTATAAATGACTTAACATCAAAATCAATTAAGTTTAAAAGCTCCGCATTTCCGCCTGTTGATGCCTTTGCTTCATTTGCAAAAGTCTCGCCCTTGCCGCCTGCGGCAATAGGATTATATAAAATATATGTCATAACCTCATCTCCTTTGGTGACAATTATATCACATATGTTGATATATGTCAAAACCTGTCGGATGTTATCGCAAAAAAAAGCCGCCGCACCGAAAAGCGACAGCATAGATTTATTCTTTGTCTGCAACAAGGTTGTTTATCCAGACACCCTTCTTCACAAGGATGAATCCCACCACGCACTTGATAATCTCAAGGCTCTGCACAGCGAAATAGATTGTAATGGCAGAGGCATCCGTAAACTGTGCCAACACAAAAGCAAGAGGCACACAAACTGCCCACACATAGACGCTGTCAAAGAGGAAGGTTATGAAGGTTTTACCTCCGCATCTCAGGGTGAAATAAGCATTGTGTACAAAGCCGTGGAAAGGCATCAGCACCGAGCTTATCAGCAGGAATATGGTGGCGATTCTCTTGACGGTATCGGTGGTGTTGTAAACCTGCGGAATATATGGCGACAGAAACGCCATAACAGCACCTATGACAGTACACATAACCACAGCAAGGAAAATGAGCTTTCTGTCCTCATCCTTTGCACGCTCCAACTCTCCTGCACCCAGAAGCTGACCCACGATTATGCTGATGGCACTGCCCATAGCGAAGAATGCGCAGAAGAAAAGGTTTGACACCGTGGAGCTGATATTCTGTGCCGCAAAGACCTCAAGTCCCCTCTGTGCATAGCACCAGGCAAGTGTTGTTGTTCCCAGTGCCCACAGAATCTCATTGAGCATAAGAGGAAAGCCTTTTTTTGCAATATCCTTCACAAGTGCAAAGGGAATCCTGACACTTCTGTAAAGCCCCTTTACGTACTTATACTTATTTCTGTTTATATGAGTAACCGCCACAATAACAGATGCTTCCACAAACCTTGCTATAACGGTTGCATAAGCCGCACCCTCAACGCCCAACGCAGGAAGTCCCAGCTTGCCGAAAATCAGCACATAGTCCAGCACCGCATTGGTCACCACCGCCGCAATACCTGCCGACATAGGCAGCACGGTGCTTCCCGTCTCCCTGAGAGTGCCTGCATACGCCTGAGTAATGGCAAACAGCGGCACCTGCAGCAGCATTATAAGCATATATTGCTTGCCAAATTCAAGTGTTGCCGCAAGATCAAGGTTATCCTCGCCCTGATGCAGGAAGAGGGATATCAACTCATCGTCAAAGAAACAGAAGGCACCAAGGCACACTGCGGCGATAAATGCCACAATCATAATCTTCGCCCTGAAGGTATCACGGACACCCTTGTGGTCGCCTTTGCCGAAATACTGTGCCGTGAATATACCTGCACCCGATATTCCGCCGAATACGCAGATATTAAAAACAAAAAGCAACTGATTGACTCCTGCAACACCCGACATCTGCTCGGTGCCCAGCCTGCCCACCATAAAGTTATCCACAAGGCTTACGAAGTTGGTAATAACCTGCTGAATCAGAATGGGCAGAGTTATAATCAGAACTTTTTTATAAAACTCTTTACTTCCTATTAATTTTCTGAACACAAACTCACCTTTTTAATATGTACTCCAACAATTATATAACCGTCGCAAAATAATTGCAACGGTTATTTAAATACGCTTTATCTTTTACTGAATCTTATATTTCTGTGCGAGGTTTTCCACCTCAAGGGCAAATCGCTCAAGCTCCTTGTTGGAAAATCCTTTGGCAGACTCCACCACACCCTGAAGCTTGCTCATTGCACGACTAAGCTTCGTAAAGGAAATCCTGCTCTTTGAGAAATCCTCGTCGGTGTACTCCTTCTTCTTCACGCGTACACCTTCGGTCACTACCTCAAATTCTCCGCGGAGCAAGTCGTAGGAGGTACCGCTGAAGGGTGCCATAGCAGAAGTGCCGAATTTCTCCTTCAGGGTCTCGGCGAATTCTGTAGCCGAGGTATCCTCTCCGTGATTTACAAAAATCTGACGGGGAAGTTTTTCCATCGAAGCCACCCAGCGAAGAAGACCATCCTTGTCTGCGTGACCGCTGATACCGGCAAGGGACTCTATGCGGGCATTCACCGCAATTTCATCCCCGAAGATTTTAACCTTCTTCGCACCGTCCTGAATTCTCCTGCCAAGTGTGCCCTCTGCCTGATATCCCACAAACAGCACGGTACACTCTTTCCGCCAGAGGTTATACTTCAGGTGGTGACAGATTCTGCCCGCTTCGCACATTCCGCTGGCAGAGATAATCACCTTGGGGGTCATATCCACATTCAGGTTCTTGGACTCATCAATGGTGACATAGGTGTTAAGCCCCTCAAAGACAAGAGGGTTCTCTCCCCTTTGCATCACCGCTTTTATCTCATCGTCAAAGCAGTCGGTACTGCATTGCATATAAATACTTGTTGCCTCATTGGCAAGGGGCGAGTCCACATACACGGGGAAATCCGGATGCCCCTTCACAAGTCCTCTGGACTTAATCTCTCTGATAAAATACAGCAGTTCCTGAGTTCTGCCCACCGCAAATGAAGGAATAATCAGGTTGCCTCTTCTGTCAAGAGTTGACTGTATATAAGAAGCCAGAAGCTCCAGAGTATTCTCCCTTACAGCCTCGTGAATGCGGTTGCCGTAGGTGGACTCAATAACCAGATAATCTGCACCGTCTACGGGCAGAGGGTCGTTGATAATGGGCTGATTCACATTGCCCACGTCTCCGCTGAAGACTATTTTTCTGTGCTCCTCACCCTCTGTAAGCCACAGCTCCACCGCAGAGCTTCCCAGAAGGTGTCCGATATCGGAAAACCGCACCACAATATTTTCGCTTATGGGAGTAGCCTCTCTGTATCTCACAGCACGGAAATGCTTCATTACATTCTCCGCATCTTCAAGGCTGAAAAGAGGCTCCACTGCACTTTTTCCTGCACGTCTTGCCTTGCGGGTTTTAAAGTTCGCCTCTGACTCCTGAATATGAGCACAGTCGCGGAGCATTATACTGCAGAGGCTCACCGTCTCCGAAGTTGCCAGCACCTGACCGCGAAATCCGTTTTTGTAAAGAAGCGGAATGTAACCCGAGTGGTCCACATGGGCGTGAGTGAGGAAAAGCCACTCTATATCCCCGGGATTCACAGGAAGGGGCACATTTTCAAAGACATCCGCACCCTGAGGCATTCCGCAGTCCACAAGGGCGTATTTTCCGCCCACCTCAAGGAGAGTACAGCTTCCCGTCACCTCGTGGCAAGCACCGATAAATGTAACTTTCATCTTTCATCATCCTTTTATATCAGGATATAATCAGCCGTCCTTCAAGTCTTTAACCAGAAGATTCTCGGGCTGGGGAGTTTCCAGAAACTCAAAGAGCTCATCAATATTATCCGTAGTCTTGTAGAGTGCATCAACAGCAGAGCGGACAAAACCCTTCTCCACTGCCGCCTGCATCATAGCATTCAGCTCGTTGTAGTAGCCGTTGATGTTGTAGAGAGCTATGGGCTTGTTGTGGCGGCAAAGCTGACGGAGTGTCATAATCTCGAAGAACTCCTCAAAGGTACCTATTCCGCCGGGAACAATGATGAAGGCATCGCTTCTGTCCTCCATAATCTGCTTACGCTCACGCATTGTGGCGGTCTCCACAACCTCATCGCAGTATTCAAAAACCGCCTCGATATTTTCATTCTCAAAGAAACTGGGGATAACTCCCACAATGTATCCGCCCTGAGACTGAACGCCTCTTGCAGCGGCACCCATAAGTCCGTTTCCGCCGCCGCCAAACACCAGTGAATGGCCGCGCTTCACCATCTCTTCGCCAAGGGCTTCTACCCTGCGGATATATTCCTCGTCAATCTTCGGCGATGCCGCGCCGAATACGCATATTTTCATAAAACAAAACCTCCCTTGATAAGTAATACAATATAATGCATCGTAATAATGTTATTATACCACAAAAGTATAAGTTATAGCATAAAATTAATTTAAAATAATCAAAAGAACAGGGCACAAAATCAAGTCTGCGCCCTGTCACTCTGCAATCAGAGAAGACTTATGAGTTTCTCTACATTTTCTCTCTTGGTAGCCCAGCTTGTGACAAAGCGTACAACCGTCTCCCCTGTGGGGAGCTTCTCCCAGTTTTCAAACACAACGTCCTCGGCAAGTTTATCACGCACATCATTGGGAAGCACCACGAACTGCTGATTTGTGGGTGAATCCGCGTGGAGCTTTATTCCCTTCTCCACCATTCCTTTTTTCAGGAGATTTGCCATCTCAATGGCGTGTCTGCCCAGCTTAAAGTACAGGTCATCGGTGAAAAGAGTATCAAACTGAAGTCCCAGCACCCAGCCCTTCGCCATAAGTGCACCGCGCTGTTTAATTCGGGGCACAAACTCCTCGGGCATATTGTCCTTGGTGAAGACCACCGCCTCGCCGCAGAGTGCACCCACCTTTGTGCCGCCTATGTAGAACACATCACAGATTCGGGCAATATCGGGAAGTGTCAGGTCACTCTCGTCGCTCATCAGAGCATAGGAGAGTCTGGCACCGTCAAGGTAAAGAGGAATATTATACTCACGGCAAACCACAGAAATCGCCTCAAGTTCGCACTTTCTGTAGAGAGTGCCAAGCTCTGTGGGCTGAGATACATATACCATTCCGGGATAAACCATGTGCTCATAGCTGTCGTCATTCCAGAAGGTCTCAAGGAGAGTTTTAAGCTCCCCTGCATCAATTTTTCCGTCGTGAGAAGGAAGTGTCAGCACCTTGTGACCCGAGTACTCAATGGCACCTGCCTCGTGAGCACTGACGTGACCTGTCACAGCGGCAACCACACCCTGATACGACTTAAGCACCGTGCTTATTACAAGCTGATTGGTCTGTGTGCCGCCTGAGATAAACTTGACACGCGCATTCCCGCACTCACAAGCCTTGCGGATTTTCTCCTCGGCAGATGCACAATAAATATCCGTACCGTATCCCGACAGAGGCTCATACATAGTCTCTGTAAATCTTTTAAGTATATCGGGGCAAGCACCCTCCTGATAGTCACTCTTGAACCATATCTTGTTGTCACTCATATAAACACCTCAAAAATTAACTCTATAATTTAATTATACCTGACGCATAGTATTTAATCAATAACCACTGCTCAAAATTAACACAGACTTAACAAAAAAACGGACCGCCGAAGCAGTCCGCCGGAATTATTTATCAGTCTTTTTTGCTTTTTCAGTCAGTGAATACACATGCATGGCAACGCCCTCATCGCGGATGAGCACATCCTTAGGTAGAGACATAAATCTCACCGTTACCACAAAGTCCCCTGCCGCACCCGAGAGGTTCACAAGTTGAATGAGGTACACCACCCAGAACCAGCTCTGAGGCAGGAAAATGGAGAGAGCAAGGAGCACAAGACCCCACAGCACAACGGGAGCCAGAGCAATGAATATGTAACTGCCCTTGGAGTAATAATCAGCACTTCCCGCATAGGCATACACGCCCTTGAAGCCGTAACTCACCTTCTTTGTGCCGCAGATTTTCATCGCAACACCGTGGACAAGTTCGTGCAGAAACAGGTACGCAATGGCAGATACCGACATAGTACCCAGCTTCAGAAGCACCATCCACAAAGAGCCGCTGAAATCAAAGGTCTTTGTGATGGGAATAATAAAGAGCATAGGCACCACCATGAGAAGAACAATTCCCAAAGAGAGACCATTTACAAGAAGGAAGAGCTTCTTATCCTTCTGCAAATCAAAGAAGATATTCTCCTTGTAGCCTTTCGGAAGCTTTTGCAAAGCCTTCATAATATCACCTCAGAAGTCAAAATAAATTCACACGATAGACATTGTAAATCATTATAGCACATCAGAAAAATAAAGCAAGCACACAAAAAAGACACGCCGTCGGGCGTGTCCTTACAAATCCACATTAAGCATCTTGTTAAATTCAGATAATAAATAATCAAAATCGCCTTTATCATAATAGTAATGTCCGGATTTTTCAAGTTCGTTTATTAAAACATTCGGTTTGTTTTCAAAATACTTTTTACTGCTTCTTGCAACCATTTCATCTTTTCCCGATAGATATACCATACAAGGTGTACTCAGTAAACTCACAACTCGTCGAGTCTTCCGGATTTTCGCAAACAGCTCTAAATACCTTGGAATCCAGCCAATATAATGAAAAGGATTTTTGTCACCTTCTATACCGTAACACCTTTTCGCCGCTAATGCTTCATAATCATCCGTGCGAATTCTGTCAAAAAACACCTTTAATGAATTGACTGTCATTTTGGGTTTTAACGATAAGCGCAAAGGAACTGCAAGAAGGAACAACCTGCAAACTTTTTTATTTTCAACAGCTTGATCTATCGCCAGAAGTGTTCCTAACGAATGGGCTAAAATATATATTTTCTCGTGAGTAAAAGATAGCTCTTGAACCACAGAAGCAACCTGTGATTCCCATTTTTTCATTGACGTTTTTGAAAAATCCTTAACTCCTTTTCCATGACCATCTAAAAGCAGATTATATACTGAAATTGATTCGGGAACCAAAGAAACAAATTCACTAAAATGATTTGGTGTGCCAACAATTCCGTGAATAAACAAAACAGCGATTTTTGAACCATCACTTATTCTTACATATTCCTTATGCTCCACATCATCACCGCCTCTTTGTGCAGTATAACACAAAAACGAGGGAGCCGCAAGATATAATGATGTATCGCCTTTGGCAATATGATGATTCGGCTACGCCGAAAATGATGCGATGTTTGCCAAAAACATCAGGCGAAGCCCACATCATTCACGAAGTGAACATCATTAGCAAAGCGACATCATTTGCCGAAGTCAAACATCATTGAAAAAAACTGATTTTTATATATTGTTGTGAAAATAGTAAAGCGTCATACTTTCAACATCAAAAAGGTAAACCTTATAGCTCCCTAATTCCGGATAATCGGGGTCATCATAAATATACAGATAATCCTCTTCTGAAATTACAGAAGAATCAAAATCATATCCTAAAACAACCTCATTATCAGGTTCTGACTCTTTTATAGTTTGAACCCATCCTTCAAAATCTTCAATATGGTTATTAAGCTCGTCCATACTATCAGACGAAATTATATTAAAATACTGATTTCCGCTAAAATCCAAATTTTCGTAAGTATATTTCGCATAATCGGTGTAATCCTGAAATCCGCCACTTGTAAAAAATTCCTTTGATTTATATTTTCCAAGAGATGCAAGAACTTCGTCTTTAGGAGCAGAACATGCACTTAACAATAGAATTGATAACACCAAAACAAAAGCAAATGCTTTTTTCACAAAATCACCGCCTTGAAAGTATTATAGCATAAAAGCGGCAATAAATCAACGGCTTGCCGTTGTATATCATCAATTCCGCAAGGAATTGCATATCATCAACTTCGTTAGAAGTTGTATATCATCATTGCGAAAGGTTTTGATACACGCTAACGCGTGATGATATACAGTCCTAACGGACTGATGAGATACAACGATAGCGTTGCTATCGTTGATGATATGCCATTGCTTTCGCAATGGATAAAAAAATTCTA